>DATLBC010000030.1:0-23627 GCA_035527095.1 Ilumatobacteraceae bacterium
GGCGAGGGGATTTCGGCGCCTGCCGCTAGCCTTGCAACGTTCTCATTTGCACCCAGGAGTATCGATTTCACATGGCAGTCAAGTTGCGGCTCACCCGCATCGGCAAGAAGAAGCAGCCCCAGTACCGCATCGTCGCGGCCGACGCCCGCTCGCCGCGTGACGGACGATTCATCGAGATTCTCGGTCACTACGACCCGCGTCAAGATCCGTCGGTGCTCACCGTCGACAACGACAAGGCCGTCAAGTGGCTTGCCGACGGCGCCCAGCCGACCGAGCGAGTGGCCAAGCTGCTCCAGATCTCGGGTGCCATCGAGCAGTTCGAGGCAGCCAAGGCGAGCAAGTGAGCGACGTCGACACCGATATCGCCCCCGAGTCGTCGGATGAGTCGGCTCCCACGGCCGTCGCGGTCCTGACGCACATCGTCAAGTCGCTCGTCGACGACGCTGATTCGGTCACCGTCGAGGTCGACGATTCCGGTCGTCGTCTGACGCTGAACGTACGCGTCGGCGAAGGCGAGCTCGGCCGAGTCATCGGTCGGCGTGGACGCACGGCAGCCAGCATCCGCACCGTGGCCCGCGCCGCTGCGAGCAAGGACGATGTCGAGATCGACATCGAGTTCCTCGACGACTGAGCGACACCCTTGACCGACGACGGCCTGCTGGAAGTCGGTCACATTCGCCGTGCGCATGGGTTGCGCGGCGACGTGTTCGTCCAACTGCTCTCCGATTCCGACGTCCGCGTCGAGCCCGGGAGCGAGCTCTTTGCCAACGGCGAGCGACTCGTCGTCGAATCGTCGCGGGTCGCGTCCAATGGTCGCCGAGTCGTGAAATTTGCGGAGATCCCTGATCGCACGGCTGCCGAGCGATACGCGAACCGGGTGCTCCGCGGTCATCCGATCGACGACCCCGACGCGCTCTGGGTGCACGAGATGATCGGCCGTCGCGTCGTCGATGCCGACGGCATCGACCGAGGCCTGTGCGTCTCGGTGCTGGCGAATCCCGCCGCCGACCTCCTCGAACTCGACTCGGGTGCGCTGGTGCCGTCGAACTTCGTCGTGTCGATCGACGCCGACACGATCAACGTCGACACCCCCGACGGCCTCTTCGACCTGGACTCCTGATGCCGGCCGACCTACGGATCGACGTGTTCTCGCTGTTCCCGGGCCTCGTCGACGGCTTCTGCTCCGAGAGTCTGCTCGGCAAGGCGCGTGGCCAGGGCCTGCTCGATCTGCGCTGTCACGACATCCGCGAGCAGACCTCAGATGTCCACCGCACCGTCGACGACGCCCCATTCGGTGGGGGAGCGGGCATGGTGATGAGGGCCCAGCCGATCTTCGAGGCTGTCGAAGCAGTTGAGCCACGTCGGCCGCTGCTGCTGCTCGGGCCCGGTGGCCGCCGCTTCGATCAGGCGATGGCCACTGAACTCGCCGCGGGCGACGGCTTCAGCCTGCTCTGTGGGCGGTACGAGGGCGTCGATCATCGCGTCCGCCAGCACCTCGTCGATGGCGAAGTCAGCGTCGGTGACGTCGTGCTCAGCGGCGGAGAGGTTGCGGCATGCCTCGTGATCGAAGCCGTCACCCGTCTCCGCGAGGGTGCGATGGGAAACGCCGTCAGCACGGTGACCGAGAGCTTCGGAGAGTCCGGCCTGCTCGAGGAGCCGCAGTACACCCGTCCTGCGGAGTTCCGCGGCTGGGACGTCCCTGAGGTCCTCCGCAGTGGCGATCACGCCAGAATCGAACGGTGGCGCCGGGCGCAGCGGCTGCATCGCACGCTTCGCGACCGCCCCGACCTCGTCGAGCATCTCGGTGGACTTTCGACAGATGACGCCCGGCTGTTGGAAGAGTTCCCTGCCGTCCCGTATCATTGACGGGCCCCATCGGCGCGAGCATGCGTCCGTGATCAGCGTACAGAATTCGCATCGGCCATCCGGCTCGCATCCAGACTCGCAGCCCCGACAACGCAGGTAGACGCCATGAAAGCCACTGACCTCATCGACAACGATTCGATCCGAGACGACATCCCCGAGTTCCAGGCGGGTGACGAGCTGAAGGTGCACGTTCGCGTCGTCGAGGGCGGCAAGGAGCGCATCCAGGTGTTCCAGGGCGACGTCATCGGCCGCCAGGGCGGTGGGCTGCAAGAGACCTACACGGTCCGCAAGCTCAGCTACGGCGTGGGTGTCGAGCGAACCTTCCCGCTGCACACCCCGACCGTGCAGAAGATCGAGGTCATCAAGCGTGGCGACGTCCGCCGGGCCAAGCTGTACTACCTGCGCGATCGCAAGGGCAAGGCCGCCAAGATTCGCGAGAAGCGCGACTTCTGACCGCTTCGGCTCGCTGACCCCGAGCTCTCGGCGCCATCGTGCGCCCATCGATCGGGCATCTGGCCCCTCCTGCCGACATCACGGAGGTTGCCATGCCCGAACAACGCTCGACCAACTCGGATCTCTCCAACCGCGCCCGAGGACAGTGGGGTGAGAACCTCGCTGCCGCGCACTACCGACGCCTCGGCCACGACATCGTGGACCGCAACTGGCGATCGCCGACCGGCGAACTCGATCTCGTCCTGCTCGACGGTTCGACGTACGTGTTCAGCGAGGTCAAGGCCCGTCGGACCGCCTACTTCGGCCCGGCCTCGGCGGCGGTGACCGTTGCCAAGCAGCGTCGTGTTCGCCAACTCGCCGTGGAGTGGCTACGGGCGCACGACGTGCATGCGTCGTCGATTCGGTTCGACGTGGTCGCGATCACCGGCAGCGATCTCGAACTGATCACCGACGCATTCTGACCTCACGAATGTGCCGGGGTCATCGTGTGCGTCAACCGGCGAGGGCCCAGACGAGCAGGGCGATCGAGATCACCAGCGCCGACACGACGAGCGCGTAGTCGGTCGGGCTCGCCCGGTACTTCCGGTGCGGGTTGAATCCCATGTCGGTCAGTATCGTCGCCCGACATGGCCTCTGACACTCGCGAGCTCGAATCGATCACGGTGGAACGCAGCGATGGGGTGGTCACGATCACGTTGCGCCGCCCGGAGAAGAAGAACGCGGCCGACGCCGCGATGTGGAACGAGCTTCTCGCCGAGTTCCGATCGATCGCCTCGAGTTCGAACGATCGCGCCGTGGTGCTGACTGGTGCCGGCGGGAACTTCTGCTCAGGAGCCGACCTCTGGCAGGGAGGTTCGGGCGAGGGGCCGCCGCCGCATCAGCTCTCGTCGATGCGCCACATCAGCAATGTCTGCATGGCACTGCACCGCATCCCGCAGCCGACGGTGGCCAAGGTCCGCGGCGTCGCGGTCGGCGCTGGGCTCAACCTGGCGCTGTCGTGCGACCTGATCGTTGCGTCCGACAACGCTCGTTTTTCGGAGATCTTCGCCAAACGCGGCCTGAGCCTCGACTTCGGTGGTTCGTGGTTGTTGCCCCGCCTTGTCGGGATGCACCGGGCCAAAGAACTCGCGTTGCTTGCCGAGATCATCGACGCGAACCGGGCCGCGGAGATGGGTCTTGTCAACCGGGTACTGCCCGACGGGGAAGTCGATGCGTTCGTCGATGACTGGGCGGCCCGACTGGCCGGTGGCCCGCCGATCGCGTTGGCGATGTCGAAGCGGCTGCTGAACAACTCGATGCACGTCACGCTCGAAGAGGCGCTCGACGACGAGGGCCTCTCGCAGACGGTCAACTTCGGCACGAAGGACACGATCGAGGCGATCAAGGCCTTCGTGGAGAAGCGCGACCCCGTCTTCGAAGGCCGCTGAATCGCCGACGCCGCCGCCGTCATCCCCGAAATGTGCGCAGGTCGGCCCGCTCGTGACGATCTGGTGCGCATTTTTCGGGTTGTGACCTGTGGCGCGGGCCGCGTTGTGGGGGTGATGGCGGCGTAGGGTCGCTCTTTGAGCGCTGTGAGTGAATCGGCGTCGTACGCCGATCCCCCGAGGTGCCATGTCCATCCCCACGATCTCTTCGCCGCGCGCCCGGTTCCTGCCCGGCGGACGTTCTGAGTGGCTCACCGACCCTCGGACGAACTTGCTCTCGGGCCTCGTCGTCGCCCTCGCACTGATTCCCGAAGCGATCTCCTTCTCGATCATCGCCGGCGTCGATCCGAAGGTCGGCCTCTACGCCTCGTTCTCGATCGCGATCATCATCGCCTTCTCGGGCGGGCGCCCAGGGATGATCTCCGCCGCCACCGGGGCCATGGCGCTCGTGATCGTCCCGCTCGTCGAGGAGTACGGCACCGGCTATCTGTTCGCCGCCACCGTGCTCGCTGGACTGTTGCAGGTGGGATTCGGCTACCTCGGGGTTGGCGACCTCATGCGTTTCATTCCACGAACGGTCATGACCGGGTTCGTCAATGCCCTCGCGATCCTGATCTTCCTCGCACAAGTGCCGCACATTCTGTTGAACGGCGACGACGCAGACTCGAGCGAGGTCTGGCTGAATCTGCTGTTCATCCTTGCCGGACTGGCGATCATCTACGGCTTGCCGCGCATGACGAAGGTGGTGCCATCACCGTTGGTCGCGATCGTGCTGCTGGCAGTCGGAGCGATCGTGTTCGATCTTCGACTCCCCACGGTTGGCGACATGGGCGACCTGCCCAGCTCGTTGCCGGTACCTGGGCTTCCCGACGTGCCGCTCAACCTCGACATGCTGCTCGTGATCCTGCCGTTCTCGATCACGCTGGCGCTCGTTGGCCTGCTCGAGTCGTTGCTCACCGCCCAGCTGCTCGACGATCTCACCGACAGCGACTCGGACAAGAACCGAGAGTCGCGCGGACAGGGCATCGCCAATGTGGCGACCGGATTCCTCGGCGGGATGGCGGGCTGCGCCATGATCGGTCAGTCGATGATCAACCATCGCACCGGTGGCCGCACCCGACTGTCGACGCTCGCATCAGGCGTCTTCCTCATCGTCTTGATCCTCGCCTTCGGTGACTTCGTGGCTCAGATCCCGATGGGAGCGCTGGTCGCCGTCATGGTGATGGTGTCGGTGAGCACGTTCGACTGGCGCAGCGTTGCACCGGACACGCTGCGGATCATGCCTCGGACCGAGACGGTCGTGATGCTCGTCACCGTTGCCATCACGGTGCTCACGCACAACCTTGCGTACGGCGTGGGCGCGGGCGTTGCGCTGTCGGCAGTGTTCTTCGTGCGTCACGTCTCTCATGTGGTCAACGTGACCAGCGTGGTCGACCCGGACAACGTCGAACGCCTCTACGACGTCAGCGGTGAGCTGTTCTTCGCCTCGACGAACGACTTGGTCCATTCGTTCGACTACGACGCCGTCGAGGTCAGCCGGGTCGAGATCGACCTGAGCAACGCCCGCGTCTGGGACACCTCGGCAGTGGTGGCGCTCGATGCGGTCGTCGAGAAGTTCGCCCAGCGCGGCATCAGCGCGGAGTTGGTCGGGCTCAACGAGCACTCCGAACGACTCCATCGAAGTACGACGGGTCGGACCGACAGCGGTCACTGAACGCGGTTCGTTAGCCTGACGGGAATGACACCACAGCAACGACGCACAGGCCTCGTCGGTCTGCTGTGCGCGCTGGCGATGTGGTGTGCGATCGATGCGGGCGCAGCGACGGCGGCGCCGCCAGATGACCCGCCACCGGTGACGCTCCCGCCTGAGAACACCCTGCCCGATCCAGGGGTGCAGCAAGGATCGCTGATCCCCGTCCCGGTCGGGTGCCCGGTACCGGCATCCGCCGACGCGGTGTTCACGGGCACGATGATCGGCAAGGATGACGTCACCCAGGTCGTGCGGTTCCGGATCGACCAACTGCGTGCCGGGTCGGCTGATCCGTGGGCAGTGAACGGATTGATCGACGTGCGCTATGGGGCCGACTACCGGTTCCTCTCCGCCGGTGAGCAGTACCTGATCGGGGTCGGACTCGACCCCGTCTACGGTGTGCCGGCCTCGACGGTCCGACCCCCCGAGCCGACCTTCGGTGGCAACGACGTCATCGGGGTCGATGACCTCGCCGTCGACTGTCCGACGCTCGACGATCCGGTCCGGACGCTGGAGGTCGACGGAACCAGCGTCGATTCCGGCGTCATCAGCCTGATGACCGAGGACCGCCGCCTGCTGCTGGCCACGTTGGCGGTGCCGACGATGATCGTGTTCGGAGTGCTGCTCGCGCTCGTCCTGATACGGGTATTCGGCGGTTTCGCCTTCCGCGGGGTCTTCCAGCTCGGACGGGCGGCGGTGACCCCGGTTCCCGACCACCGGGCGGTCCGCGTGCGAACCCATCGACCCCGCGACGGCGACGCCGAGGTCGTTTCGGTACCGCTCGAGGACTGAGCGTCACCGAACGGCGAGGCGCACCTCGTCGAGGGCTCCGGACCAGTCGTCAACCAGGATCTGCTCGGCGTCACCCTTCGGCGAGCAGCGCACGAGGACGCCCCCGACGATCGGTTCCTCGAGCGCAGCACCAAGTGCGGCGCCGTAGGCAGCGAGCTGGAGGCGGTAGCGGCCGATGCGTTCGGCCGACTGCACTGGGCCCGACCACTGATCGGTCTTGTAGTCGACGATCACCAGTCCGTCGACGGTTCGAACCAGGAGGTCGACATAGCCCTCGAGGACGCGGTCGCCGATCGGTGCCGCCACGAACAGCTCGCGCCAGTGCTCCGCGCCGGCGACCACCGCCCGCACGATTGGTGCGGCGAGCGCTGATCGAGCGAGCGCTGCCACATGCTGTTCGAGGCCCATCACGCCTTCAGCTGCGCACTGGGCCCGAGCGAGATTGTCGATGTCGGTGCCGGTGGACAGATCGCAGAACTGGAGCACTCCGTGGACCGCTCGCCCGATACTGGTGCCGTAGCGCCCGCGTTGCCACGGTGGGAGCTCGACGTTGACGGGGCGCTTGTCGAGACCAGCGTCGTCGACCTCGTCGCGTTCGCTGAGTCCGGCGAGCTCTTCCGACAGGCGGGTGGCGGCGATACCGGTGCGCCGCGACGCCGCGGCAAACACCATGTTGCGCTCGCGGCTCCAGGCATCGGGATCGGCCCAGTCGACGGCGCCGGGCTCGGGTAACGCAGCCACGAAGGGTCGCAGCTCGACGTCGGCGGCGTGGGCGCCCGACGACGGATCGGCGGCTCCTGCCGCCCACAGCAGTTCGGCTGAGGTCAGCGGTCCCCAGTCGTCGTAGGTGGCGTTGCTCTTCGTCGGCGCGCCTCGGTGCAGCGACACCACCAGGTGATCGGCGGCGCGGGTGCACGCAACGTAGAGCAGCCGGCGTCGCTCGGCGTCGCCCATCTGCTCGTCGATGGGCTGCTGTGCGACGAACACGCCGTCGTCGCCGCGGCCCGCGAGCATCCAGGTGTCGTTCGCCCACACGACGCCGTTGGTGATGGCGCGACGCGGCTTCGTGGTGAGCCCTGCGACGATCGTGATCGGGAACTCGAGGCCTTTGGCAGCGTGGATCGTCATGACTCGAACGGCGTCATGGTCGTTCTCGGGCAGGATCGTGTCGGCGACCCTGCTCTCGGATGCCTGCAGCGTGGCCCACTGCAGATACCGGCGAACGCCGTGCCCGCCCGCGTCGGCCCAGGCCCTGGCCTGTTCGATCACGAAACGAAGTCGCCGCCACACGTCGCGAGCATCAGGTCCTGCGAGGGCGAGGTCGAAGACCCGACGTTCGTCGGCGACCGAGGCGAGCAGCTCGGCTGCCGACGTGCTCCCGACGCGTTCGGCCACGGAGCGGACGTGGGCGATGGCCGCGGCGACGGGATGGTGGCCCCCCAGGTCGGGCGGCGGGGCGGACCAGAGGTTCCAGGTGCCACCGGCGGCCTTCCACTCCCACAATTCGACGTCGCTGCAGCCGTAGAGCGGGCTGCGCAGGACCTCGACGAGCGCCAAGGTGTCGGTCGGGTCGTCCGCGGCGCGGAGCGCCAGGAGGAGCTGGCGGATCTCGGTAGTGGCGTAGACGACCGATGAGTTCTCGGCGCGGTAGGCGAGTGCGGCACGGCGAAGCTCGGCTTCGAGCGACGGCAACGAGATACGAGTGGGGAGCAGGATGCAGATGTCGCCCGGTCGACACGGGCGCAACGCATCGAGGGCCTCGTCGAACACGGGCCAACCGTCGGCGAGTGCAGTCGACACGGCGGCGGCGACGTCGGCCGCTTCGCGAAGGCGAAGGGCATCAGCTGAGCCGATCTCGGCGTTGCGCTGATTGGGCGTCAGATCGTCGTGGCGGTCGACCCCGAGCAACGACACGGTGCCGTGGCCGAGCCGCGGGGTCGGGCGGCAGGCGTCGAGGCGTTGGAACGCTGGTTGCACGTCGGCTTCGTAGGAGATCAAGTGGCCGAACACGTTGTTGGCGAAGTCGATGACCGCACGCGTCGAGCGGAAGTTGGCCGACAATCGCACATTGTCGGCGCCGACCTGCTCGGCCGCGCGTAGGTACTGCGAGATGTCGGCACGGCGGAAACGGTAGATCGACTGTTTCGGATCGCCGACGATGAACAGGCGGCCGGGCAACGGGAGCAGGTCTCGCCACGATCGGTGCTCGGAGGGCTCGGTCGGCGCCCGCTGTGCGGGATCGTCGGGATCGGCGGTGAGGCGGACAGCGATCTCGAGTTGGATCGGGTCGGTGTCCTGGAACTCGTCGAGGAGGATCCGTTCGTAGCGCTCGTGCAGCATCCGACGGATGTGGGCGTGGTCGGTCAGCAGGCGGCGGGCAAGCACGAGCAGGTCGTGGAACTCGAGCCGGCCCGACGATGCGCGTTCGGTCGCCCCGTCGAGGACGAACCGCCCGATGATGGCGCCGAGCAGGAGCCTGCGATGTCGCTTGACGGCATCGAGGGTGTCGTGAGCACGCCGCCCGAGTTCGGTCTCGTCGGCCCGGAGTGCTTCGAGGGCATCGGCTCCGCTCGGCCCGAACGCGCTCGTCCATTTGCCCTTCGCTCCCGGAAAGCTCTTGCGCTCGCCCCAATGGCCGTACTTGGCGTCGAGTGCCCAGAGCGCTTCGAGGCGGATGCGCAGGCTCTGGCTGCGGAGTCCGGCCGCCAAACCGACGAGTTCGGCGACGGTCTCGACCTGCTTGTCATCGTTGGGGATGGGAGTCGATCCGATGTGTGCGGCGAGCTGGAGGATCGCCGCGAGATCGAGGTCGAGGGGGCCGGGGTCGACGAGCTCGACGCGGTCGTGTACCAGGTCCCAGTTGGCCCGGAAGTCCTCGGCCAGTCGGCGGGCACCCTTGTCGACGCCGAAACCGTCGAACTCGCACAGTTCGACGAAAGCGCGTCCGCCGGCGATCAGTCCGCCGGCAGGTTCGGCGTCGTCGAGGAGCCGGTCGAGGAGATCGTTCCACTGCTCCTCGAAGGCGAGGCCGCTCTCGAGTTCGTCGAGCACCGTGAAGCCTGGTGGCAATCCGGCCTCGATCGGGAAGTCGAACAGGATCCGGCGAGCGAACGAGTGCAACGTGCCGATCGGTGCATGATCGAGCCGCGAGAGCGCGGCATCGGTCTCGGAGCCCGGGTGGGCCTCGAGGCGTCGACGTGTCCGGCTGCGCAGCTCGGCAGCGGCTTTCTCGGTGAATGTGATCGCAGCGATCCCGGTGATCGGGACGCCGGAGCGGACGAGGTTCACGATTCGGGCGACGAGTGAGCTGGTCTTTCCCGCACCGGCGCCCGCCTCGACGAACAGGGTCGAGTCGAGGTCGGTGCGGATCCGTTCGCGCTCGGCCTCGTCGGGCGCAGGCGTCGCGGCACCGGTGGGAACGATCGAGTCGGTCATGTCGCCGCCTCGTCACGTCCGAACCATGCAGCGAGACGAGGATCGTGGTGCTTTCGGTCCCACTCGGACCACCGTTCGGCCGTGCCGAGCCCGTCGGGCTCGCAGTAATGACAGCTCACGTAGAAGCGCCAACCGGGCCGTTCGGGTCGATTCGGGAAGAACCCGGTCTCGATGCCTGCCACGACGAGGGCCAGAGACTCGCTCACCCTGGCATCGACCTCGGGGCTCATGAAGAATCCGGGACGGGCGTACTCGCCCTTGCGGAGCAATCCGTACTCGGCGTGGACCGGGGTGTCGGGCTCACCGAACCGAGCGCGAGCAGCAGCGGCATAGCTGGGGAGCTGGAACAACGTGCCACCCGCCGTGGGGTCGTCGACCGTCATGTCCTTGAACTTGTCCTTGCCGCCGGACTTGTGGTCGGTGACCACGAGTCGGCCGTCGCTGGTTCGATCGACGCGGTCGATCGAACCCTTCAGGTGGATCTGGCGTCCGTTGGGGAGTTCGATCGACGCAGCGTCGTCGGCGCCGAACCGCATTTCGGATGCAAGCACCGTCGACCCACGTCGGACGACGAGTTCGCTGTCGTGATGGAGCCAGGTGAGCAGGTCGTCGAGCATTCGCTCCCGTTCGTCGGCCCAGAACGCCGGGCGGCCGGTGCGGCCCCGTCGCTCGGTTCGTTCGCACACCTGGTCGAAGAATGCAGCGAGCGCCTGCTGGTGATCGCCCGTCCAGCCCTCCGCGCCGGGTTGGGCGAGCGCACCATCGACCACGGCCTGGTGGAACAGGTCGAGCGCGGCGTGATGCGCCGTGCCGCGATCGCGGGCCGTGATGCTGATCTCGTCGCCCGGTTCCTCGACCGGTTCGACGTCGAGCAGGTACTGGTCGAAGTAGGCGTGCGGACACGCCGACCACGACTCGAGGCGGCTCGGGGAGACGACATGGTCGAGTGGGGGGATCATGATCGTCGACAGGTCGCCGTCGTAGCCGGTGAGGGCGTCGCTGCGACGAGCCTCGATCAGCCGGATGCCGCGCTGCACAACGGTGTCGACCGCTTCGGTCGTGTCGGCGTCGTCGTCGCCGACACGCCCGTCGGCGGCGTGGATCAGCTGACCGCGGAGCCGGTGTTCGAGCGCGCTGGCCGGGAACACCACCGACGTGATGCCGGCGTGATGCGACGCCACGGTGCGGTGCTCTCCAGCCCATGGGACGATCCACCGTGACAGCTCGACCGACGACGTCGAGCGCAGATCGCCACGCGGTGCGGTGAGCGTGACGGTGCTGGTGGCCAGCGTGGACAGGAGTACCCGGTGCAATCGGACCGAGCGCGCATCGCTGGTCGGTAGCCCGGCGAGCGCGCGGTCTGCATCGGAGAGCAACGGATCGCTCGTGGGGCGCGGCGGCAGCATTCCTTCGGCAGCCCCGAGGACGATCGCCACATCGACGTCGAGGCCGACTGCCCCCGCCAGCGGGGCCGCCGTGACGCCTTGGCCGACGCGACCCTGTCGAGGCGGGACGGCGTCGAGTTCGGCTTCGAGCGTGGTTCGGAAGCGATGGCGGGTCACCGGAGCGCTGACCGGATCGAGGTGGCTGAGTCGGTCGAGGGCTCCGGTGAGTGCTTCGTAGGCGCGGTACTCGGGCTCGGCGAGCCGCTCGATCGTGTGACGGCCCAGGCGCAGATCGAGCTGCTCGTTGCACCACGTGGCCCACGCAGCCCACGTGCGGGTCGCGGCGGGGTGGCCGAGCTGATCGCGGAGTTCGCCGACGAACGCTCGCAGCGATTCGGCCGACGTGCCCCACCGCTCGGTCGCGGCGAGAGAACCGAGTCGGCGGTCCCAGTCGTCGTCTCGCGCCACCCCGGCTTCGCGGCTGACACGTTCCCAACTGGCGGTGGGAAGGTACTCGCCGTCGGCGCCACGCAGTGGGAGGTCGGCCAGCATGTCGAAGAGGCTGCGGCGCCGCAGGCCGCGTCGATCGACGTCGAGGAGGTCGAGGACCATGCGTGGCGCCAGTCGCTCGGCCAGCGTGGTGCCGGGTCGGCCGTTCCATGGGATGTCGGCGGCCGTGAGGTGGTGTTCGACCAGCCGGGCGTACGGGCGCTGAGCCGGCCAGAGCACGGCGATGCGCTCGAACGGCGTGCCCTCCCGAGCGGCTGCGACGACGAGTCGGGTCGCCTCGCGCACTTCTTCGTCGGCGTCAGTGGTGGTCACGATCGCAGGCGGGCGAGTTCGTTCGCCGCCGCCTGGCCCCTCGTCGGTCGTCGCTGTTGCGCCGAGCGCATCGACGAGATCGTGGGCGTCGGCATCCGCAGCGGCGTCGCCGGTGATCTGCGAGACGATACGAACATCGAGCTGCCTGCCGAGCGCCCGGACGAATGTGATCGCACGACCAGGCAACTCCTGCGGGAGGTGGAGCACCAGGTTCCGCAGCCCGTCGGGTATCGCTGCCTCGACCGACCGTGTGGCCGTGGCGTACAGGTCGGCCTCGTCGTACCACTGCGCCTCGAGCGCTGCGCTGATCGCCGAGCTGAGCCGAACCGCCTGGCGGCCCCGCAGCGACTCGTCGTGCAATCTCGAGACGGCGTCTGGGTCGGCGAGCCGGAGTTCGGTGTGCAGTTCGCGGAGCGCCACCACGGTGGAGGGGTGGGTGGCGACGGCACCGAACGGACCGGGGTCGTCGGCGAGTGCACCGGCGATCGTGAGGTCGATCACCGGTGTCGACATCGGTGACCTGCCTGCGGCTGCCAGTGCAGGACCAGCAATCAGCTCGGCCAGCCGATTCAACGTGACCATGTCGACGCCGGCAATACCTCCCTGACGGCCGAGCGCACGCCGGGTCATCACCCCACAGGTGTTGGTGGGCACCGCAACGGTGACCGGGGCGAGGGGATCGGTGCCCTTCGCGTCGGCGATCGCAGCGGCCAGCGCGGCGAGTGCGCGTTCGGGGACCACGAGGGCTGCGGAGATCGGCACGTCACCGATCGTAGAGAGGGGGTGTCCCAGAGTTGATGCGTGCAGACGACATCGATGTCGGTTGCTGCCCTACCATCGCCGAATGCGTGTGCGTCGTGCGACTGTCGAGGACCGACCGACGATCAGCGTCACGGCCGTTCGAGCCTTCGCCGACGATCCGGTGATGCGGTGGCTGTATCCCGAAGACGAGGTCTTCTTCGCTCCGGGCGGCGAGGTGTTCCGTCCTGCGATGACCGGCTGGATCGGCCTCGGCGAAGTCTGGTGCACCGATGACGGGGTCGGGCTGGCCGTCTGGATCCCACCGGGTCGTCCTGAGATCGACTTCACCGTCGACCCGCCGGCGCCGGAGCCGCCGCCCGACCGGATGGAGCGGTTCGCGATTCTCGGTCCGCTGATGGAGCAACACTCACCTGGCGAACCGCACTGGTACCTGCAGCTCCTCGGAACACACCCGGACTGGCAGCGCCGCGGCATCGGCGCAGCGCTGATGAACGTGGTGTTCGAGCGGGCCGACGCCGATGGGTTGGCGTGCTACCTCGAGACCGAGACCGTCGAGAACGTTGCGTACTACCGTCACCACGGTTTCGACGTGCGCTCGGAGTGGGACATCCCGACCGGCCCGCACATGTGGGGCATGTACCGACCGGCGGACTGACCCGACCGGTCAGGTCCGGCGAGCAGCTTCCGCTCGGGAGCGCAAGTCGGTGACGGCGTGTTCGAGGCCCTCGGGGTCCTTGTAGAGGGCGCTACCGGCGATCAGCACGTTGGCACCGGCGGACGCCGCTCCCGCGATCGTGGCAGGTCCGATCCCGCCGTCGACTTCGACGTCGACGGTGTCGGCGAGCCCGGCGTCGTCGATCATCGCTCGGATCTCAGCGATCTTCGGCTCCATCGTGGCGATATAGGCCTGGCCGCCGAAGCCCGGGTTCACCGTCATCACCAGCACGAGATCGACGAGGTCGAGCACGTGGGCAATCGCCGACGCCGGCGTCGCCGGGTTGAGCGCCACGGCCGCGTTGGCGCCGAGGCTGTTGATGTTGCCGAGCGTGCGGTGCAGGTGCGTGCAGGCCTCGGCGTGGACGATCAGACGGGAGCAGCCGGCGTCGATGTACTGCTTGGCCATCACGTCGGGTGTGTAGACCATCAGATGGGCCTCGAACGGCACCGAGGTGTGCGACCGGGCCGATGCGATCACGTCGGGCCCGAACGTCAGGTTCGGCACGAACTGGCCGTCCATGACATCCCACTGGATCAGGTCGACGCCGGCGGCCTCGAGCGCGGCGACCTCCTCGCCGAGCTTGGAGAAATCGGCGGGCAGGACGGACGGGGCGATCTGGATGGGGCGACTCATCGAGGGCGAAGCTAGCCCGCCACTCAGTCGTCGTCGGATTCGACGGCGTCTTCCCACACCTCGTCGTCGTGCTCCCAGCCCTCGTTGCGTTCCTCGACCTTCGCCTTCCAATTCTCGGCGTCGTGGCGAGAGGGGTACGGACCGAGGACATGATCCCCGGCGCCACGCTCGGACGCCGGAACGGCGACCTTGCGGTTGAGATCCCAGTACCACTCGTTGTCGGCGCTCATACATCCAGTGTCGCGCGTCGGCGATCGATCAAACAGTCCCCGCCGTACGCTGGGGGGATGCAACTGACTCCCGATCGCCTCGTCGCGGGCGGCGATGCCATGGCCCGTGATGCCGAGGGGCGGGTCGTGTTCGTCGAGGGAGCGCTGCCGGGCGAGATCATCGAGGTCGAGATCGAGCTCGCCAAGAAGGACTTCGCCCGCGGGCGACTCGTCGAGATCATCGAGCCGTCGCCGCTTCGTGACTCGCCGTCGTGCTCGCATCGACGCAACGGCTGCGGCGGATGCGATTGGATGCACCTCCAGCCCGACGCGCAGCTCGACGCCAAGGTCGAGATCGTGCGCGAGTCCCTGCGACGCATCGGCCGACTCGAACCCGAATTGGTCGAGCGTCTCGTTCAGCGCGGGAGCGCCGTGAGTCCGTTCGGCTACCGCACCACGATCCGAGTTGTCGGCGGCCCCAACGGGGCGGTCGGGTACCGCGCCGCCGATTCGAACGACATCGTCGAAGTCACGAGCTGCCCGATCGCGGCGTCGAAGCTGTCACGGCTGCTCGCGGTGATCGAGGCCGACGAGGGCGCCGAACTGACGCTGCGCAGCTCGGTCGCGACCGGTGCCATCACGGCGATTTGGGACAAGAGGTTCCGCAAGAGCATCCGCGGCGTGCCGTCGAAGGTGCACATCGGCGAGCGGGCCTGGCTGACCGAACACGTCGCCGGCCATGACCTGCGCGTGTCGGCGGGGTCGTTCTTCCAGTCCGGTGCGCAGGCAGCTGAGCTGCTGGTCGCCGCAGTGCAGGCCGCGGCTCCCGAGTTGTCGACCGCCCGCCATGCCGTCGATGCCTACGGCGGAGTCGGGCTGTTCGCCGTCACCGCCATGGAATCGTCGCAACACGTCACCGTCATCGAGTCGTCGAAGTCGGCATGTCTCGACGCCGAGCACAACCTCGCCGGCCGCTCCGCCAACGTCGTGCGCGCTGATGTCTCCGGCTGGACGTCACCGCCCGGCGACGGCCCGACCCCTCCGGTCGACGTGATCGTCGCCGACCCCGCTCGTCCCGGTCTCGGGAAGCCGGGCGTCACTGCACTCGCCGCGGCTGGCGCCGGCGTCCTCGTGCTGGTGAGCTGTGACCCGGTGTCGTTGGCTCGCGACGTGTCGCTGCTCGCCGGAGCGGGGTACGTGCCGGAGCGTGTCGAGGTGCTGGATCTGTTCCCGAACACACATCACGTCGAAACCGTCACCAGGTTCATTTCTCGCCCGGCCTGAAATATTCTGGCCGCGACGTCATCCAGGAGGATGCCCTGCAACGTACAGATGATGTGAGACGTGAGTACACCGACGCTTCCGACGCCGCTCTGGTGGTGTCGATCGGGCGGTATCAGCAGGCCGCGCTCGCCGAGGCGTACCGCCGTCACGCCGGCGCATCCTTCGGATTGGCCAAGCGACTGCTGAACGATCACGCTCGCGCAGAAGAGGTGGTGCAGGAGGTTTTCGTCCGACTCTGGAACGAACCGAGCCGGTACGACCCCGATCGCGGAACGCTGCGCAGCTTCCTGCTGGCGCACACGCATGGCCGGTCGGTCGACATGATCCGCGCCGACGTGTCCCGGCGGAATCGTGAGGAGAAAGAGGCTCGCGAGCAGGCTGTCGGCGGCTATGACGTGGCCCGTGAGGTGTGGGACATGGCGCTCGCCGGGCACGTGCGCGACGCAATGGAAACTTTGCAGCCGGGCGAGCGCGAGGCGATCGAGCTGGCGTATTTTGGTGGCTTGACGTACAAGGAAGCGGCTGATCGGCTGGGTGAGGCCGAAGGCACGGTGAAGAGCCGGATTCGATCCGGCTTGAAACGTCTGCGGGGCGAATTGGTGCAAGCCGGTGTGACCGTGGGTGCTGAGTGAGATGGGTGGAGTGATGGACGACACGACCGGTCAGTCCGGTGACGCCTACGACCTCGACGAGCTGCTGGGCGCCTATGCGCTCGACGCTGTCGACGCCGATGAACGTCGCCGAGTCGACGACTACCTCGAAGTCAACCCACGGGCGTCGGCCGAGGTGCAAGCGCACCGCGAGGTGGCGACGATGCTGGCATTCACCGGGATGGACGCCCCCGACGATCTCTGGAGCCGGATCTCCGACGAGATCGGCGAGCAGGCACCGCCCCCTGGCCCCGAACTCGCCAAAGTGATGTCGTTCGACGACCATCCGCGCCGCCGTCGCATCTCGACGGTGGCCCCCTGGCTCATGTCCGCAGCCGCCGCTGCGGTGGTCATCTTCGTGGCGGTCGGCCTCGCCGACAATGCCGCTGCTCCCAACGAGCCGCTGGCGAGTGCCGTTGAGGTCGCCCAGGCCGACCGCGACTCGCTGACGACCACCCTCGTCGCCGAGGGATCTGACGCCTCCGCCGATGCGATCATCGATCAAGACGGCCACGGTTACGTGCTCGCACGTGATCTCCCGACACTGCCCGAGGGTCAGACCTATCAGCTGTGGGGTGTCGTCGAGGGTGGCGATGTGATCTCGCTCGGCATCTTCGGCCCGAACCCCGAGATCGAGACCTTCACCGTCGAAGGCTCGGTCGATGCGTTGGCGATCACGATCGAGCAGTACCCGGGCGTGATCAGCAACGGCAATCCCGACGGCGCCTTCGTCGGCGCCTTCTGACGCCACCCATCTCGCCGCTCGATCCGCGGCCCCGCCGCCGATGAGCGAAACGACCGTCTGCGGTGGCCTCGCTCATGGCTGTCGGCGCTTGCGGGCGGGTGATGAGCGAAGCGACCGTCTGCGGTGGTCTGGCTCATGGCTGGTGGTGTGATCGCCGTAGCCTGACGGGGTGTTGACGCCGGTCTGTTCCGAGGAAGTGCGTGTTGCGATCGACGAGGAACGCCCGATCGTGGCGCTCGAATCGACGATCTTCTCTCACCTCGGGCTGCCGTCGCCCCACAACCGTGAGGCACTGCAACGGTGCACGGCAGCGGTGCGAGCAGGCGGTGCGATCCCGGCGGTCACGGCTGTCCTCGACGGCGTCGTTCGTCTGGGCCTGACCGATGGTGAGCACGAGCGGATCCTCGGACCGGCGCGCAAGGCGGCCGAGCGCGACGTAGCGGTGGCCGTTGGTCAGCGATGGGACGTGGGAGCGACCACCGTGTCGGCATCTGTGGCGATCGCAGCGGCGGCCGGGGTGAGCGTGTTCGCGACCGGTGGGATCGGTGGCGTCCACCGTGGCAGCGAGCTGACCGGCGACATCTCCGCCGATCTCGACGCGATCGCCTCGCATCCGGTGATCACGGTGTCAGCCGGCGCGAAGGCGTTCCTCGACCTGCCGCGGACGCTGGAGTTCCTCGAGACGGCGGGTGCCCCGGTGCTCGGATGGCAGCACGACTGGTTCCCGGCGTTCTACACGCGCACCTCAGGCCTGCCGGTACCGCATCGTGTCGAATCGGCCGACGAGGTCGCTCGGATCTTCGTTGCCCGGAGCCGGAACGACTCAGGGATGCTGCTGACGGTGCCGGTTCCCGAGGCGGCTGAACTCGACGCGGCCCAACTCGACGACGTGCTGACCGATGCGCTCGCCGAATGTGAGTTGGCGGGCATCGCCGGTGCTGCCATCACGCCGTTCGTGCTCGGTCGTATCGGGGCCGCCACCGAGGGGCGCAGCGTGCCGGCGAACCTCGCCCTCGCCGAGAACAACGCTGCGGTCGCCGCACTGGTGGCCGTCGCCGTCGCTGCGTGCTGACCCGTTTCCCCGGTCAGCGCCGAACACACCTCCAGCGATGAGCGAGGCGACCGCATACGGCGGTTTCGCTCACCGCGGCAGCGGAGTGAGGGCCGGCGCTCAGGCGAGGCGAGCCATCCGCCGCTCGACCAGGTCGAGAAACGCAGTGCGTTCGTCGTCGGACGCGTTGTCGATGCCGTAGAGCGCGAGCCAGGTCGTGCGAGCGAGTGGGTGGCACATCGTGCGCAGACTGCGAGTGAGTGTGCGTTTGCCGCTTTCACCTTCGACCATGTTGATGAACTTCGACGAACCGTGGGTGGTGACCGCAACCAGCCGGCGCACGTTGCGCAGGCCGGGTCGGAGCCGATTCGCCCCGGCCGGCAACGTCCACGCGACGCCGTTCACCCAGACCCGATCGATCCAGCCCTTCAGCATCGCCGGCTGCCCTGACCACCACGTGGGATACACGAGCACCAACGTGTCGCACCACTGGAGGTCGTCGGCGTAGGCGGCGATCGACGGATCGGTGCCCGTCACGAGATGGTTCGCCCGCTCGGCGGCGCTGAATGCCGGATCGAAACCGTCGGCGTACAGGTCGGTCATCCGCACCTCGGCCCCACCGCCGGTCAGACCCACGAGGACGCGATCACGCACCGCAGCGACGTAGGACTCGTCGGCCGGATGGCAGTACACCACGAGTGCCCGGGTCATCGGAGCTCTGCCATCTGTCGTTCGACCCGTGCGAGGAACTCGTCGCGCTGCGCCGGTGTCGAGGTGTCGATCGCGTAGAGCCCCAACCACGTGGTGCGCACCCGCAGCCCGCAGCTCATCCGCAGCGCACGGGTGACGATGCGTCGACCGTTGTCGTTGATCAGCCGGACGTACGAGCGGGGAGAGCCATAGGTGGAGATTCCGACCAGGCGCCGCATCTGGCCGAGGCCCGGCCGGACCTTGTTGGTGCGCTCGTCGAGGATGAACCCCACGCCGGGCACCAGCACACGTTCGAGCCATCCCTTGAGGATCGCAGGGAGGCCACTCCACCATGTCGGGTACACGAACACGATTGCGTCGGCGCGCTGAACGAGGGCGGCGTGTTCCGCCACCATCGGGTCGAGAATCGGTGCGTCGCCGTGGTACGCCTCGCGTTCCGCTGCGGTCATCGCGACCTGAAACCCGAGTGCGTACAGGTCGAGTACGACCACCTCGTGGTCCGCGGCGCGCAGGCCAGCCTCGGCGGCGGCCGCGAGGTCGTGGCAGTAGCTGTCGGTCGATGGGTGGGCGACGATGATCAGCGCGAGCACGTCAGTCGGTCGCCGGCACCGCTGGGTCGGGTTGTGAAACGGTCGGCTTGGACCGCAGCGACAGCAACTGAGTGATGGCCACGAACACGAGCAGCAGTGCGAACATGACGTTCGACAGGTGGTCGCTCATCCGGTCGGAGATCGTTCCGCCCACGATGGCGCTGAGCGCACCGAATCCTCCGACGACTGCCGCAACGCGGATGTCGGCGTTCGCCTTCTTTCGGTTGCGGATCGTGCCCATGATCGCTGTCGGCACGATCACGGCGACGGAGGTGCCCTTTGCCACCACTGGCACCATGCCCAGGATGACGACCATCGCCGGCACCATGATCACGCCGCCGCCGATACCGAGCAAGCCCGCGAGGGTGCCGGTGAGCAGACCGACCACGATCAACAACAGCGCCATCGCGACGGTGAGGTCGGAACGGCCCGTCGAATCGGTGCTGATCGCAAGGCGCGTTGCCGTGGCGAGCACCGTGATGACGAAGATGATGATCAGCACGTTCTTGGGGATGATGTGCAGCAATGTGGTGCCGACCACAGCGCCGGCGATCGCTCCGACCGCGAGGAAGAATGCGACCGCCCAGTCGACATTGCCGTGGGAGACATAGGTGATCAAGCTGGCCAAGGCGATCGGCAGGGTGGCGGCGAGCGAGGTGCCGTGCGCCAGTCGCCGGTCCATCCCGGCAAGGCTCACCAGCCCGGGAACGATGATCAGCCCACCGCCGACGCCGAACAACCCACCGAGCAGCCCGGCTGCAAGGCCGACGATCACGGCCTGGCTGAACTTGACGGAACTGTTGGAGAGCGGCACCGGCGACGACGTTAGGCGCCGTCGAGCCGAGGTGCGCATTCCCGGCCGGGACAGCCTCAGGTGCTGGGTCGGTGACGGCGTCGCGTCAAACGCTGCAGGAGCGGAACCTTGCGACGGTGAGTCGCGCCGATCAATCGGCGAGGTGGTCGGCGCGGACTTCGGCGAGGAGTTGGCGGGCGAGTTCGCCGGTTGCGCGGGGATCGAGTGTGGCTCCCGCTTTCACCGCGGCAGCAAACGCGTCGTCGCCCATCGTGTCGCGAAATGCGGCCGCCTCCGAGAACTGATCGACCCACTGGCCGAAGGTCCCGCGTGTGCCCGCTCCTCCGAGGCGGCGGCGCCATCGTGGTAGCCGAGTCGGGCCAACCACGTAACGAGAGACAGCAGCGCGAGCCCGGTGGAGATGTCGCCTGAGGATGCCTGGTGGGCGTTGACAATGCGGGTGAACCCGGTGAGTGCCGCGTCGATGTCATCGGTCTGGGCGATCAAGCTGAACTGCAGCCCGCGAACGTTCTCCTCGAGGCTGACCCGATGCGATCCCCATCCGCACCGGCAACCCCAGCCCCCGCTGCGCAGCGATCGCGGCGTCGACCGCCGCCCTGGCCGCCTGGAACGCGGCGACCACCCCGTCGCCGGTGTGTTCGGAGAGCCAACCAACCTCGGCCTCGACCGCCTTGCGTAGCACGTCGTCGTGGGCGGCGAGGTCGACACGCATCGTTTCGGCGTCGGCTTCCCATCGCTTCGTGGACCCCTCGATGTCGGTGAACAGGAACGTCACCGTTCCCGACGGCGGCACCCCACCCGATTCCGTGCCGGAGTATCCCACACCAACTGTCAGCACCACCGACGTCAAGTGCGCCCTTCTGGTGAACTCGTTCGGGACTCTGTCCGCAACGAGTTCACGAGAACGGGAGGTGAGACGGTCAGGAGGCGAGCAGGGCGCGAAGGCGGGCCACGATCGCCGGCCATTCGTCGGCGATGATCGAGTACGTCGCGGTGTCACGCAGCGTTGGGTCCTCGCCGGCCCGCGTCGAGCGACGATGCCGGCGCATCACGCCTTCGAAGGTCGCGCCGAGCCGCTCGATCGCCCGCCGACTCTGCCCGTTGCGGGCGTCGGTGCAGATCGCCACCCGTTGCACGTGCCACACGTCGAACGCGTGCGATAGCAGCAGGAGCTTGGCCTCGCTGTTGATCGGCGTGCGTTGGGCCGACGCCGACAGCCACGTACCGCCGATCTCCACCTCGTCGGGGTCGGCACGCCCGAGCGGCCACGCCGGATTGAGGAAGCGGGTACAACCCACGACCACGCCGTCGTCGACGCGTCGCTGCACGAACGGTGCCACACGCACGAGCGCCGCGTCTTCGAACAGCCAGCGCACGTACGCAGCGGCATCGTCGCTGCCGTCGGGCACCTGCGTGTAGCCGAAGCTGGATCGGTCGCCGCTCCCCGCCGCTGTGATCTCGTCGACGTGGTCGGCCCGCAACGGCTCCAGGAGCACGAATCGACCAGACAGTGCAGGGACGGTGAGTTCGGCCACGAACACATCTTGACGCACGGGCCGGTGGGTCGATCGGTCGGATTCGTCGGGACGCCCCGCGGTACCGTGCAGCGATGGCCGACTCGACCTCCCCCCTCACGAGCGCGGCGCCCCGAGCGCTCGACGACCTGTTCGACACCGACACGATCCTGCCCGCCGCCCCGCTCGGCGACGACGGCGAACCGCTCGAGGTGCTCCACGACCGTGAGTACCGTGTCCGGGCGTTCCGCAAGCGTGACGACCTGCTGCTGGTCCGGGGTGCGGTGCGCGACCAGAAGCCGCCGGGGCTGTACGTCGACATCGATCCGAACCCGTTGACGATCCACCACATGCAGATCGACCTCGAGATCGCGTTTCCGACGCTCGAGATCGTTGGCGCCACCGTCGGGATCGAAGTGCATCCCCACACGTCGTGCACCAGCATCGAGCCGCACTACGACAAGCTCGTCGGGCTGTCGATCGCGCGGGGGTTCACCCACAAGGTGCGTGAGTTGTTCGGCGGCCCGCGGGGCTGTACGCACACCACCGCACTGCTGCAGGCGATGGCGCCGGTGGCCGTCCAGTGCATGTGGTCGATGCGGGCATCGCAGGCCAAGCGCGGCGGCGCCAAGGCCGCGACGCCCACACCGGAGCAGCGCGAGATGGCCTGGAAGTTCAATCTGAACACCTGCCACGTGTGGGCCGAGGACGGCGACCAGGTGCGCGAGATGCAGGCAGGCGGCGACTTCGAGCCGCCGATCTGGGCGGCCGAGCGCATGGTGGAACTCGGGCTGAAGCCCGACGCCTGGCGTCAGCGGATGCAGGGCTGAGGGGGCCGCCGTCGTGGTCACCGTCGTCGAGTGTGCGGAATTCGGTCCGATCGAGGATCTGCGTGTCGTCGATCGCGAACCGCAGCCGCTGCAGCCGGGCCAGGTCCGCCTCGCCGTGTCGGCCGCCGGAGTCAACTTCGTGGATGGTCTGCTGGTCGAGGGCCGCTACCAGATCAAACCACCGCTGCCGTTCGTGCCCGGGGGAGAGGTCGTCGGCCGGGTCACCGAACTGGGAGACGGCGTCGACGGCGTGGCGGTCGGTGACCGGTTGTTCGCGAGCATCGGCTTCGGCGGATTCGCGAGCGAGGTGGTCGTGTCACCGCGGCAGTTGGTGGCGATTCCCGAATCGCTGACCGATGGCCAGGCGGCGACGTTCATGCAGAGCTACATGACCGGCTGGTACGCACTTCGGGTGCGCGCACATGCGTCGGCTGGCGACACGATGCTCGTGCTCGGCGCCGGCAGCGGTGTGGGACTGGCGGCGGTCGACATCGGAGCGGCCCTCGGACTGCGGGTGATCGCCGCGGCGTCGACGCCCGAAAAGCGGACGCTCGCCGAGTCACGCGGCGCGATGGCCACGATCGACAACTCGACGCTCGAGGCCGCAGGGATCAAGGACGCCGCGAAGGCGTTCGCCGCAACCTTCGACGACCGCGCCGACCGCGGTGGCGTCGATCTGGTCTACGACCCGGTCGGCGGCGAGGTCGGCGAGGTCGCATTGCGGGCGCTGGGTGAAGACGGCCAGTACGTCGTGATCGGCTTCGTCGCCGGAATTCCGAAGCTCGCCGCCAACCAGGTCCTCCTGCGCAACCGACGCGTCACCGGGGTCGACTGGGGAGCATGGGTGGGGCGTCACCAGGAGGAGAACCGAGTCCTGCTCGCCGAGGTCGTCGAGCGGATCGCGGCCGGCGATCTGGATCCCGTCGAGCCCGTTTCGCACCCGCTGAGCGACGCCGCACGGGCCTTGCGTGACCTCGCCGACCGCAAGGTGGCGGGCAAGGTCGCGCTCGTTCCGGGCACCTGAACACCGTCGGTGAACCGTTGGTGGCGATCGCAGTCAGACCTGGCAGACTGTCGGCCCACATGGTGGTCATAGCTCAACAGGTAGAGCACCAGGTTGTGATCCTGGCGGTTGGGGGTTCAAGTCCCCTTGGCCACCCCATACGCAGGCGCTGAGAGGGTGTCGGGC
>DATLBC010000031.1:0-49581 GCA_035527095.1 Ilumatobacteraceae bacterium
TTCGAAGGCGCGTGGAACTCCACGCCGACCAAGTGGGACAACAACTACCTCGAGACGCTGATGGACAACGACTGGGTGCTCACCGAGAGCCCGGCCGGCCACAAGCAGTGGACCGCCCCGGCACTCGCCGGCACCGTTCCCGACGCGCAGCGCAGCGACGTTTTCCACGCGCCGGTGATGAGCACGGCCGACATGGCCATGAAGATGGACCCGATCTACGGCCCCATCTCGCAGCGCTTCCGCGACAACCCCGAACAGCTCGACGATGCGTTTGCTCGCGCCTGGTACAAACTGCTCCACCGCGACATGGGCCCGAAGGCCAACTTCCTCGGCCCCGAGGTTCCGGCTGAAGAGCTGCTGTGGATGGACCCGATCCCGGCCGGCACCGCACTCAGCGATGCCGACGTCGCAACGGTCAAGGCCGCGATCATGGCGAGTGGTCTCACGATCACCGAGCTCGTCGAGACGGCGTGGGCTTCCGCGTCCACCTACCGTCAGAGCGACAGGCGTGGCGGCGCCAACGGCGGTCGTCTCCGCCTCGCCCCGCAGACCGAGTGGGAAGTCAACCGTCCCGACCAGCTTCGCCGTGTCCTGTCTGCCCTCGAGGGCGTGCAGTCGAGCGTCGGCATCAACGTGTCGATGGCTGACCTGATCGTGCTCGGTGGCGCAGCTGCAGTCGAAGCCGCAGCCAAGGCCGGCGGTCACGACGTGAGCGTCAACGTCAGCACCGGTCGCGGTGATGCCACTGCCGAGCAGACCGACGAAGAGTCCTTCGCGTGGCTCGAGCCGAAGAACGACGGCTTCCGCAACTACCTGGGCAAGGGCACCAGCCATGTCGCCGAGCACCTGCTCGTCGACCGGGCGCAACTGCTCGGCCTCAGCGCTCCGGAGATGGCCGCCCTCGTCGGTGGTCTCCGTGTGCTCGGTGTCAGCACCGACAGCCGTGGGGTGCTCACCGAACAGGTCGGCACCCTGAGCAACGACTTCTTCGTGAACCTGATGGATCAGGACACGGAGTGGTCTGCTGCATCGGGCGCCGAAGACACGTTCGAAGGCCGTGACCGAGCCAGCGGCGACCTCAAGTGGACCGGTACTCGCAACGATCTCGTGTTCGGCTCGAACTCGGTCCTGCGGGCCATCGCCGACGTCTATGCGGCCGATGATGCTGGCGCCAAGTTCGCCAACGACTTCGCCGCCGCATTCGCCAAGGTGATGGACGCCGATCGGTTCGATCTCGCCTGATGACCGCGACCTGATGCGTTCCAACTGAGTCCGGTCTGCGCCACATCCGTGGCGCAGACCGGACTTGGTCGTTTTCTGGGCAACCGCCCCGGACGTTGACCAGAGCATCCACCTCCAACACGCGATCGGCCACCAAGCACGCGGCGACCTCGTCCACTTCGACGAAGAATCCGAGCCGCGAGTTCGGAAACTCGCCCGAGGTTCATCGAGCGGGATCATGCGCCGAGCACGTACGGCTCCCGGTGCGGATGACCTGCACTGGTCGCGTGTCACGGTCGTGTCACGGATCAGCCGGACGAAGTTGTACTCGACATACTTCGAGGAGGTCCGCCGGAGGACTCCTCGCAGCTCAAGGGCACTGCCGGTGGCCCGACCGCGTCACCGGTATGGCCTTGTCTGCCCGGTCGGAATCGTCCCTACAGTGACTGAGGATGTTTGTCGACCTCATCGTCGTGGGCGGTGGTGCCGCAGGCTTCTTCGCCGCGATCACGTGCGCCGAGAACTCCGAGAAGTCGGTGCTGATCCTCGAGAAGACATCGCAGCTGCTGCACAAGGTCAAGATCTCGGGCGGCGGTCGCTGCAACGTCACCCACGACTGTTTCGACCCGCGTGAGCTGACCCGGAACTATCCGCGCGGTGAGAAGTCGCTGATTGGGCCATTTCATCGATTCGGCGCCTCCGACACCGTCGACTGGTTCACCGGTCGGGGCGTCACACTGAAGACCGAGGCCGACGGCCGCATGTTCCCGGTCACCGACGATTCGCAGACGATCGTCGACGCCCTGCTGAGCGCCGCACGCGATGCCGGGGTCGACGTCCACACTTCCGAGGGCGTGACCTCGGTCGTCAAGCACGACGATCGCTTCGAAGTCGTCACCGACGCCGGAAGGTCGTACACGGCCGCGAACGTCCTCCTCGCGACCGGGGGAACCCGGCTCGCCGCAGGGGCCAAACTCGCCGCGAGCCTTGGTCACGAACTGCAGCCGGCGACGCCGTCGCTCTTCACGTTCAAGATCCAGGACCCCCGCATCGACGGGTTGCGGGGCCTCGCGGTGACCGCCGCCGAAGTGAGCGTCGAGGCGAGCAAGCTCCGCAGCACCGGGCCCGTGCTCATCACCCATTGGGGCCTCAGCGGTCCCGGCATTCTGAAGATCTCGGCATGGGGCGCTCGGGAACTGGCCGAGCGTGGCTACCGGTTCGACATCTCCGTGAACTGGCTGCTCGACGCCGAACCGGCGGCGGTTGTCGCCGAGAAACGACGCAGCGAAGCGAAGCGCCAACTCTCGAGCCAAAGTCCATTCGACGCGATCCCGAAGCGCCTCTGGCTGCGCCTGCTTGCGTCCGCCGACCTCTCCGCGGACACGACCTGGTCTCAGCTCACCAAGGCCCAAGCGACACAACTACTCGAACAACTCACCGCCTCGACGTTCGAGGTGACCGGCAAGAGCACCAACAAGGACGAGTTCGTCACCTGCGGCGGTGTCTCTCTCGACGAGATCGACTTCCGCACCATGGAGAGCAAGCTCGTGCCCGGCCTCTACTTCGCTGGCGAAGTCATCGACGTCGACGGCGTCACGGGTGGCTTCAACTTCCAGAACGCATGGACGAACGGCTTCCACGCAGGGTCGGACATCGCTGCTCGCTGAACGCGTGAACGCACGGACCTTCGAAGCCGCTCCGCGCTCGCGGAAACGGATTCACACCCACCCCTGGTCTGGGTGCAGTGCCACTCCGGTCCGAGCCATGGATCGTGAAGTCGAGACGACGCCACGGGTCGCCACCCAGGGTGACGAAACTTCTCAAGTTCGTCAAGAGCTTGCCGATATCTGGAATGTCATCGGGTTCCGGCGTTCACGCGACGGAGTCCACCGTCCAGGAGACAGCAGGTTCCGCTCATGACTGATCACACGCCCTCCAATCACTCGCTTCCCCCGCTCGGAGACTCGGCGCCGACGGGCTCGACCCCGCCGCCGCCTCCGCCGCCGGTGCCGCCCGTCGTCGCTGCCGAGGCTGCCTCGGACGCCGTCCTCGAGTCGGCCGGCAGCTCCGCGGAGCCGTCGATCCAGCGTCCTCGTCGGTCGCTGGTGTTCGCTGCATTTGCAGTGCTCGCCGTCGGTGGCATCGCCGCTGGCGTGCTGGTCGGTACGGGAGGCGATGACTCCGGTGATGGCGACGACGCTGCAGCTGCTGCACCGATCGCGTCGGCAGACATCACGCAGGCGCCGTCGGTGACGGTGTCGCCCGAAACGTCCGCTGCGCCGACCACGACCGCGGCGCCGACCACGACCGCTGCGCCGACCACGACCGCGGCGCCGACGACCACGCTCGCACCCACGACCACTGTGGCGGGCCCCATGTATCCGACGCTGCCCGACGGATCGCCCGAACCGATCGTCGCGATCTACGACGGTCCGACCGTTCGCGTCGCCGGGTGGGTCCCGAGTCAGGCGAAGGCCGAACAGCTCGAAGCGCTTGCCCTCGCCAACAGCACCGACCCGAACGCGCAGATCCAGTCGAGCTGGTCGATCGATCCGTTGGTGCCGCTCAACATCGGTACCCGGGTCATCGAGATGAACTCGCCCCGATTCCCGGCCGGAAGCGCCGATGTCACCCCTGAACATGCAGCACAGCTCGATCGGGTCGCCGGCGTGATGAACCTGCTGCCGAATCTGACGGTCACGGTCGTCGGCCATGCCGACCAGCTGGGCAACGAGATTTCGAACTACGTCCTGTCCGAGGCTCGTGCCGTGTCGGTGGTCCGCTATCTCGTCAGCCAAGGCGTGGCGCCGGCACGACTGTCGGCCCGTGCAGTCGGCGAGCAGGATCTGCTGTCGGAGGACGAATCCGAGGCCTCGCTCGCACTGAACCGACGCACCGAATTCATCTTCTACGGTCTCCTCGCCGACTGATTCTCGAGTCGCTTCCCCAGGCCGGCCTTCGGGAACCTGAACGGTTCCTGCAGGCCGGACTCGGAAAACGGGTCGATGGCCCTGGGGCCTACGCTCACTCGATGTGAGCCTGGACGCCGACGCTGAAGCCCGGGCCGGCAGCGGGCGTCGGAGCCTGCAGGTGGGGCTCGTGGCGGTCGTCACGCTCGTGGCCTTCGAGTCACTTGCGGTCACCACAATTCTTCCCGACATCGAGGCCGACCTGGGCGGTGTCGCCTGGTACGGCTGGGTCACCAGTGCGTTCTTCCTCGGCACGATGATCGGCATCGTGTTCGCCGGCGACCAGGCCGACCGTCGAGGCGCTGGGCGCCCCTACGTGATCGGCCTGCTGTTCTTCGCGTTGGGACTGGTGATCGGTGGGCTGGCTCCGAGCATGCCGGTGCTGGTCGTCGGCCGGTTCGTACAGGGCTTCGGCGCCGGCGTGGTTCCGGCGATCGGTTACGTAGCGATCAGTCGGGCGTTCTCGGTGCAGGAACGACCGAGGATGTTCGCGATCCTGTCGACGGCGTGGGTGGTGCCGGGACTGGTCGGCCCGGTGCTCGCCGAGCGCATCGCACAGGGCGTCGGGTGGCGCTGGGTGTTCCTGGGGCTGCTGCCGCTGGTGCTGGCCGCCGGCCTCGTCGTGGTGCCGGCGATGATGCGAATCGGACCGGTCACCCACCGTGAGTCGGTCGCCACGCCGTTGCTGCGTCGACGGCTCGTCGAGGCGGTTCGGGTGGCCGTCGGAACCGCATTGATCGTGGCCGGGCTCACGTTCGACCGTCGGTTGCTGGTGCCGGCGGTCGTCGCCGGTCTCGTGATCGGTGTGGGCTCCTTGCGACGGCTCACTCCGCCGGGCACGCTACGAGCAGCGCCGGGCCTCCCAGCGGTGATCGCATCGCGTGGTGCGATCACGTTCGTCTTCTTCGGGCTCGACGCGTTTGTGCCGTATGCCGTGACGAGTGGCCGTGGCCGCTCGACGCTCGTGGCGAGCATCGCGGTCACGGTCACCACGGTCAGTTGGACGATCGGCGCGTGGATCCAGCAACGCTTCATCGCCCGGACAGGGGAGGCGTGGTTCGTGCGGGCGGGCTACCTGATGCTCGCACCCGGGGTGGCGCTCGCCGCAGCGGCGACGTTGTTCGACGGCGTCCCGGTCTGGCTGATCCACGTCGGCGGGCTCGCGGCAGGACTCGGGATGGGGTTCGCCTACTCGGCTCACGCGCAGTTGACCTTTCGCAGCGTCGAAGAGCGCGACGTCGGGTCGGCAACCTCGTCGCTGCAGCTCACGGACAATCTCGGGATTGCGCTCGGCACCGGCGTCGTCGGCGCCGTGGTCGCGTTCGGAGACGACGTGGGATGGGCACCGGGTGCCGCAGTGGCGATTGCCTGGGTCGTGCCGGTGGCGGTGGCGGTGGGTGGCGTCGTGCTCGCGTCCCGCGTGCCGCAGCCTTCCTCCATCACCGCTGGTATCTGACGTTTGCGTCGACGTTTCGGTGGGGCGGCCCACCCGAAATCAGCCGCAAACGGTGTGGGTGGGAGGTGGCCCGGTACGGTGGACCGGAACCGAAGCAACCGAGACGAGACATCATGGTCAAGAAGAAGGTTCCCGCCACCCGTTGGCACGATGGCAGCACCCCGATCGAGGAGCTGCCGGTCGACGAGCAGCTGGCCCACCAACTCGTGAGCGAACGAGCCGATCTGGCTCCCTCCGTCGAGCGGATCATGAATGCCGAGCTCAGCGAGGACCAGCGCACGCACGCGCTGAACGCCTTCAACGTGTCGCTCGACAACCCCGGCGACCCGAATCGCGATCCCCGCACGGCGATCGCCAACGCGCTCAAGGCCGCGTGATCGCATCAGTCGCCGCCATGTGACAACGGCAACTGATGAAAGCTGAGTCGGCCGATATCATGTTTGCATGATCTCGGTCGAACTCGTCGGAATCCAAGTCGATCCCATCAGCGGCGCCGCTGCGCTCGTGTTGCGCGAACACGACGCACCCAACCGGTTGCTGCCGATCGTCGTCGGCCAGGCTGACGCAAGCTCGATTGCCATCGCGGCCAGCGGGACCCGCCTGCCGCGCCCGATGACCCACGACCTGATGGCGAGTGTCGTCGATGCGCTCGATGGTCATCTCGACTCGGTCGAGGTCACCGAACTCCACGAGGGCGCGTTCCTCGCCAACCTCACGCTCAGTGGCCCGGCCGGTCAACGTCGCATCGACACTCGTCCATCCGACGCCATTGCGCTGGCGGTGCGCCTGCAGGCTCCGCTGTTCGTGAGCGAAGCCGTGCTCGACGAGGCCGGCGCACTCCCGATCGAGGAGGCGGAGCCCGACCAGTTCGCGCTCGAGGCGGCGATCGACGCCGATGTCGACCAGTTCCGGGCCTTCCTCGACGAGCTCGACCCGGCCGACTTCATCGACACCACCGCGACCGACCCTGACGACGGCACGCCCGAGGCACCAACGCCGTTTGCGTGATGTTTTGGGTGGGCCGTCCCACCGATTCGTCGACGCAAACGTGACTGGCGCTTGAGTCCATCTCGTTTGCGTCAGGTTTTGGGTGGGCCGTCCCACTGATTCGTCGACGCAAACGGGACTGGCGCGTGGGTTCTGGCGGCGCATCCGGAGATCACTAGGGTGGACGGCCGGACCCGGACCGTCCGGTGTCGCCCGATCAGACAGGAATCCCCATGCGCGAAGCAGTCTTCGTCTCCTATGCCCGCACCGGACTCGCGAAGGCCGGTCGTGGTGGTTTCAACATCACGCCGGCAATGACGATGGCGGCCCACGCGATCAGCAGCGCCGTCGACAAGGCCGGCGTCGAGCCCGAACTCGTCGAGGATGTCGCGCTCGGCAACGGCGCACACGGCGCCGCCAACCTCGGCCGCCTCGCATCGTTGCTCGCCGGGCTGCCCGTCACCACCGGCGGCAACACCATCCAGCGGCACTGCTCGTCGGGGCTGAACTCGATCGCCATCGCCGCCAACCACATCCGCGTCGACGGCGTCGACTGCGCTGTCGGTGCCGGTGTCGAGTCGATCTCGATCCCCAGCCCCGGCTTCGGAGGCGCTGTCAACATGGATCCCAAGCTCACCGAGATGTACCCGGCGATCTACATGGCGATGATCGAGACCGCCGACATCGTCGCCCAGCGGTACAACGTGTCGCGCGAGTACCAGGACGAGTACTCCTACCAGTCGCAGATGCGCATGGCGGCGGCCCAGGAGAACGGTCTGTTCGAGGACGAGATCGTGCCGATGGCCACGAAGATGAAGCTCGTCGACAAGGAGACCAAGGAGGAGTCGATCGTCGACTACACGGTCAGCGGCGACGAGTGCAACCGCCCGCAGACGACGCTCGAAGGCCTCCAGAAGCTGCAGCCTGTTCGCGGCGAGGGCAACTACGTCACCGCCGGCAACGCCAGCCAGCTCTCGGACGGCGCCGCAGCGGTCGTGATGATGTCCGACGAGGAAGCGTCGCGCCGGAACATCGAACCGCTCGGCGCTTTCAAGGGCTGGGCCGTCGCCGGCTGCGAGCCCGACGAGATGGGCATCGGGCCGATCTATGCCGTGCCGAAGCTGCTGAAGCGCCACGGGCTCACCGTCGACGACATCGACATCTGGGAGCTGAACGAGGCGTTCGCCAGCCAGTGTCTCTATTCACGTGACACGCTCGGCATCGACCCCGAGAAGTACAACGTCAACGGTGGCTCGATCGCCATCGGTCACCCGTTCGGCATGACCGGCACGCGCTGTGCTGGCCATGTGTTGCTCGAGGGCAAGCGTCGCAACGCCAAGTACGGCGTGGTCACGATGTGCATCGGTGGTGGCCAGGGCGCCGCCGGCCTGATCGAGATCTACTGACCGAACGCAGGTGACATCAGCGACCCGTGAAGGCGGGGTCGCGTTTCTCGAGAAACGCGGCCACGCCCTCGCGGTGGTCGTCGGTGCGGAACAACTCGGCGAGCGACGAACTGACCCACCGGCCGAGGTCGTCCCAGTCCGGATCGAGCGCCGTGCGCAGCCCGCGCTTGAGGGCTTGCACCGCCAGTGGGGGATTGGCGGCGATGGTCTCGGCGAGCTCGAGCGCCGTGGGGAGCAGGTCGTCGTGGGCGACGACGCGGGACACGAGCCGAAGGTCGCGAGCTTCGTCGGCTTCGATGATTCGGCCGGTGTACAGCAGCTCGGCAGCCTGTTCTCGGCCGACGAGTTGGGCCAAGCGAGCGAGCCCGGCGACGTCGCAGCACAGGCCGCGCTTCACGAACAGCTCGCCGAACCTGGCGCGTTCGGAGGCCACACGGATGTCCGCCATCACTGCGAGCTCCATCCCCCACCCGACAGCGGCGCCGTTGACCGCGGCAATGATCGGCACATCGGTGCGCAGCAGGCTTCCGGCTGCTGGCGTGAGGCGTGGCTCGCGGTCGGTTCGTTGGAGGTCCGCGCTGGCCGCGACCATCACCTGCTTGACATCGTCGCCTGAGCAGAAGGCCGGGTCGCGACCGGTGATCACCAGGCACCGTGCGGTGGTGGTGTCGACCGCGTCGGCGAGTTCGGCATAGGTGGTGAAGGTGAGCGCGTTCCGAGCTGCGGGTCGATCGATCGTGATGATCCCAACGTGGTCGTGCAGTTCGTAGTCGATCTCGGTGTACACGCCGCAAGCCTCGCACCCTGCGGCGATCAGCAACGGGGCGGACGGCGAGGGCAGGGTGCGCACGGTCGCACTTCTCGACTGGTGATCACCCTGCTCTCACCTGATTCTGACCCAACGACACGAGATTGGGGTCGTGGAAAATCCCGTCGCTCCGCCATACGCCAATCGTCCGTCCTCGATCCCCGGTGAGCCCTTTGCTTCGTCGGCGACCGCTGATACCTCGACGCCGCCCCCCACGCTGACGCCCGGGTGGGAACCACCCGCGCCCGTAGGTTCCGGTGCTCCAGCGCCTTTGCCCGCTCCTCGGAGCCGTATTCGCTTCGGTGCCGGCGTCCTGGTCGGGATGGCGCTCACCGGCGCGGCAGTCGGCGGGTATGCCATCGGCCAGGACTCGTCAGCGACCACGGCATCACCCGCCGAATCCGCCTCTGTTGCGGTCCAGCCGGTCAGCGTGTCGACCGGATCGATCGCCGACCTCGTCGATGCGGTCCGACCGTCGGTCGTGTCCGTACGCCAGGAGGTCACCCAGGGCGGGGCTGCTCGAGGACAAGCGGCCGGCACCGGCTTCGTGCTCTCGGCCGATGGCTACATCGTCACCAACAATCATGTGATCGCGGAGGGTGACAGCCCGGTGGTCACCTTCGCCGACGGCACGACCGAGCCGGCAACGATCGTCGCCGGCGACCCGAGCCGCGACCTCGCCGTGCTCAAGGTGGACCGCACCGATCTGCTGCCGCTCGCAGTCGGTGATTCCGACAGCCTTCGTTTGGGTGACCAACTGATCGCCGTCGGTTACGCTCTCGACCTGAACGGCGAGCCATCGGTGACCGCCGGCATCCTGTCAGCCAAGAACCGCACGATCGTGGCCGAGAACGGCGCCCAGCTCGTCAACCTGTTGCAGACCGACACGGCGATCAACCCCGGCAACTCTGGCGGGCCCCTGCTGAACAGCAGTGGCGAAGTGGTTGGCATCAACACAGCGATCGCCGGTGGAGCCGAGAACATCGGCTTCGCCATCGCGATCACGCCGGTGATGGACGTGATCGACTCGCTCCGCGACGGCAGCGTCCCCGATCGGGCGCTGATGGGCGTCACCACGCAGCCGACGGGCGAAGGGCTCGGAGTTGAGATCGTCGAGATCGCCGATGGCTCCGGCGCCGCCGCCAGCTCGCTGCGAGTGGGCGACGTGATCGTCGCCGTCGACGACACGGAGATCACCGATCCCACATCGCTCGGCGCATCGATCGGCGGTTACCAGCCCGGCGACACGGTTACGGTGACCGTCGAGCGCAACGGCACGAGCCAGGACATCGCCGTCACCCTCGGCACCCGCCCCACCTGATCGCACCCTGGTTCCCCGTGCGCGGGCACGGGGAACCAGAAGGGGAGGGTGTCGAGGAGTGGGATTCGGCGTCAGAGCGCTTCGAAGACGGTGAGCAGCGACGGCACGACGGTGATGATCAAGAACACCGGCAGGAAGCAGACGATGACCGGGAAGATGATCTTCACCGTGAGCTTCGCCGCCTTCTCCTCGGTGTGCTGTGTCCGCTTCAATCGCATCTCGGAGGCTTGCACGCGCAGTGTCTCAGCGATCGGGACACCGTGCTTCTGTGCCTGCAGGAGTGCGGTGACGAGCTGACGGATCTCCGGCACCTGCGCCCGGTCGGCGAGCGCACGCAGTGCCTGGCTGCGGGGCACGCCCGCTCTGATGTCGCTCATGGTTCGACGAAGCTCGTCGGTGAGCGGGCCCTCCGTGGTCTTGGCAACACGGGCGAGGGCGGCATCGAAGCCGAGTCCGGCCTCCACGCAGATCGTCAGCTGGTCGATGACGTCCGCTGAGTCGCGCCGGATCTGCTCGTGGCGCTCGTCGCGGGTACTCAGCACCCAGTAGTCCGGCAGGAAGAACAGCACAACGGCAGCGATCACTGCGAGCACCACCTGCCCATACAGGAACAGGAACAGCGCGCCGAGCATGGAGATCGTCACCTTGATGCCGAGGAGGCGGGGCAGATCGAGGCCGCCGGGATGGCCGGCCTGCACGAGCCGGACTTCGAGGCCGTCGACCAACGCATGGGGCATTGCCCTTCTGGCCGAGGTCCCGAGCTGGCGCATTGCGCCGGCGAGGGGGCTCTGCGCCGGTGGTTGCTCGGCGAGTCCCGCGTAGAGATTGCCGCGTGCCGCCGACGGTCGGGCGGTCAGGCCCCACCAGAATACGGCGATGGCCCCAACTACCGCTGAGGCACCAAGGACAAGTGTCAGATCCATGTCGTTCCTTTCGTTGCGCCGCTGACGATCACAGTGCCACCGAGTTCACGATCCGGCGAACCCACAGCGAACCCAGCACGAGCATGATCCCGGCGAAGGCAAGGAAGACCAGGCCGACGCCTTCGGTCAGCTTGGCGAGGTTGTCGGGGTTCACCCGCCATTGCCACAGCAGCATGGCGAAGGGCAGGACGAGCAGAATGCGGGCAGAGAGGCGCCCCTCGGCGGTGAGCGTTCGGACCTGCCGCCCGATCCGTGCTCGCTCGCGGATGGTCAGGCTGACCTTCTGGAGAATTTCCGACAGGTTGCCGCCGGTGTCGCGGTTGATGTCGATCGCGGAGACGACCCACTCGAGATCGTTGCTGCCCATGCGGCTGGCGAGTGCGTGCAACGATTCGGAGAGGTCGCGGCCGAGCCGAGACTCGGCGAGCACGTTGGCGAACTCGCTGCGTGCGGGCTCCTCCGCCTCTTCAGCCACCGATTCGAGTGCCTGCGTGATGCCGTATCCACTCCTGAGCGCGGTGGTGACCAACTGGAGCACGTCGGGGAGTTGGTCCGCGAAGGCAGCTCGTCGACGATCTCTCGCTCGTCGAACGTATGCGGCAGTTCCGGCACACACCAGCATCGCGACGATCAGCCCGACGATCGGACCGAGAGCGACAAGACCCAGCAGGCCCGCGACGACCGCGACGATCGCGACGGTTGCTGCGAATTCGGCGGGTTGCATCGCGATGTCGGCCATCGCGAGTGTCTCGCCGAGGTCGGCTCGTTTGCCGTAGCGCTCGAGTGCCTCGTCGACCGCTGACATCGTCTTGACGCCCATGGTCGAGGCCGTCCGTGGCTTGTTGATCCCGAGCCGAGCCTTCGAGACCCGGGCTCGGGGGAAGAGCAGCGCACCCAAGAGGAACAGGCCGACGAAGATTCCGGCAGCGCCGACCCACAGCCACATGGTCGACGGCGCCTGATCGTCCGATCCGATGACCGGAGTTGCCGGCACTGCTGGCGCAGTCGGCGGCGCAGGCTGCGTTGCCGTGACAGCCGCGATGGTCGTCTCTGGAGCCGCTGTCGTCGTCGGAGCGGCGGTTGTCGAGGGTGCCGCTGTCGTCGTCGGCGCTGCCTCGATGACTTCGACGACGAGGCCGGCCACGCGAGCGAACGCAGCAGAGACACCCGTGGCGTCATCGGCGGCCGTGACGAATCCGAGATCGGAGAGGCTCACGACGTCGGACAGTGCGGTGGCCAGGCTGATCGTCTCGACGTGCAGGCCTGCCACCGCGAATCGAGCGTCGTCGAGCGTCGCTGCACTTCCTTCGTCCTTCCCGTCGGACAGCACCACCAGCACCTTGTGGGCGGCGTTCGGGCTGAAGCGTTGGCTCGCGCCGACCACGCCGTCGTACAGCGCCGTGTCGCCGCCGGTGGTGATCAGAGCGATCTGAAGGTTGAGCAAGCCCCGGTCGGTGGTGGGCGGCGCGAGGATGCTCACGCTGTCCGCGAACGTCTCCACGCCGATCCGGACGCCCGCAGGCATGGCGGCGATGAACTCGTTGGCGGCGGCCTTCGCGTTCTCGATCGCCGGCGCCATGCTCTCCGAGGTGTCGATCGTCAGGATCACCTCGACATCGTCGGCCTGCACCTGGGCTCGGACCGCGCTCGGCAGCAACGCAGCTGACACGACCGTGCACGCCAGCACCGTGAATCGCGCCAGTGCCTTCACGACCATGCCTCCACACCAGCGAAGATGTCGCGTGGGAGGGCGACATTGCGTTGGGCGAGTTTGTCGACGAACTCGGGGCGGATACCGGTGGGAACGAGCGTCTGGCTCTGGAAGTCGAAACGGAAGATGTCCTGGAGTGTGATGATCTCGCCTTCCATTCCGACCACTTCGGTGATGTGGCTCACCCGACGTGAGCCGTCGCGAAATCGTTCGATCTGCACGATCAGGTGGAGCGCCGACGAGATCTGTTCGCGGATCGCCCGCGTAGGCAGGTCGTAGCCTGCCATGAGCACCATCGTCTCCAGACGGGAGAGGGCATCGCGCGGTGCGTTCGCGTGGACCGTCGAGAGCGAGCCGTCGTGGCCCGTGTTCATCGCCTGCAGCATGTCAAGCGCTTCCGCGCCGCGCACTTCGCCCACGATGATGCGGTCCGGGCGCATGCGCAGGGCATTGCGAACGAGGTCGCGAATGGCAACCTCGCCGTTGCCCTCGGCATTGGACGGTCTCGACTCGAGCCGGATCACATGTTGCTGATGCAGCTGGAGTTCGGCGGCGTCCTCGATCGTGACGATCCGCTCTTCGGCCGGCACGAACGTCGACAGCACGTTCAACATCGTGGTCTTGCCGGTTCCGGTTCCGCCCGAGACGAGAACGTTGAGCCCACCCTCGACCACGGCTGCGAGGAGACCCGCGACCTGTCCGTTCAGTGAACCCATCGCGATCAGGTCATCGACCTGGAACGGATCAGCAGCGAATTTCCGAATCGTCAGAATCGAGCCGTTGAGCGACAACGGCGGCACGACGACGTTGACGCGTGAGCCGTCCACGAGCCGGGCGTCGACCATCGGGGATGACTCGTCGACCCGTCGACCGACCGATGAGACGATGCGTTCGATCACGCGTCGCAGGTGCTCCTCCGACATGAAGTGCACACCGGTTCGCTCGATGACTCCGCCTCGCTCCACGTAGATGTTGTCTCCGCCGTTGACCATCACTTCGGTCACCGTTGGATCTTCGAGAAACTGCTCGAGCGGTCCGAGGCCCATGACGTCGCGGGCGATGTCTCGGACGAGCACTTGCCGTTCCTGGGGCGAGAGCGCCGATTCATTCGCGTTCATCAGTGATTCGATCTCTTCGACGACGAGCGCCTGCATCTTCTCTTCGCTCGTTGCCTCGAACAGCCGCATGCCGAGACGATCAAAGAGCGCTTCGTGCACTCTCGCCTTGAACTCGGCCACGCCGTCGGCGGCGAGCGGTGACGGTTGGGCGGATGACCATGCATTGGGCATCTCGCCGCGATCCTTTGCGGCTCGCTGTGCTTGGCTGATCCGTTCGCTGACGCTCATCGCCGCCACCCCTTCTTCGTTGTCGTGTTGCTTGTCACCGGAGAGAAGATCTCCGCGAGTTCCTGGAGCTTCTTGGCGACGTTGCTCTTCGGCTCGCTCGTCACGACTGGATTTCCCAGGTTGAGCGACATCGGAACCGAGCGACTCGAGGGAATCGAGCAGGCGATGCTCATCCCCATTGCATCCTCGGCGTCGGAGGGGTCCAGGCCGACCTTCGAATCGGCTCGGTTGAGCAGCATGGTTCGTTGAGCGGTGATCCCGATGTGGTCGAGCGCGTCGTTTGCTGTCCGGAGGCTCCGGATGCTGGTGACGTCGAGGCTCGACACGAGCAACACGTCGGTGGCGCAGTCGAGCGCCGCGAGGGTCAGCTCGTCCAACCCTGCGGGAGTGTCGACGACGACGTAGTCGAAGCTCTGTGCCAGCAAAGGCAGCATCGCAGCGACGTGTTCGTCACGAATCGACTCGGCATCGACCGGGTCGCTCGCCCCCGCAAGCAGGAAGAGCTTGTGGGGCGACGGCGTGAGGTGGACCTTGGTGGACGTCGCGTCGATCTCGGCGCTTCGGGCCAGTTGGGCGAGCGTGCGCTGTGGCGTGAGCGACAGCGCCAACGCGAGGTCTCCGAATTGCACGTCGAGATCTACGGCAGCCACGCGACCCGGGTTGCGTTGTGCGAGTGCGACGGCGAGATTGGACGAGACCGCCGTCTTCCCGGAACCCCCCTTCGGGGAGATGACCACGATCACCCGACCGAGCGCCCGCCCCGCAACGTGACTATCGGTCTTGACGGTGACACCGAGGCTTCGCAGCGTTGCAGATACGTCGACGAACAGCTCGGGCGACATGTCGGGACCGACTGTGACGGTTGGTGCATGGGTGTCCATCAGCGCACCACCGCGTACACGCTGCCGAGCGTCACGACGCGGGTGCCGTCGTCGGCCACCGTTGCCGGCTGGATCGACAGCCACACCTTGCCGAACTCGGTGGCGAAGACGAATCGCTCGGACTGCTCGGGCGACAGCGCCAGCGTCACCACGTACTGGGTGCCGGTCACCTGCTCGATGTCCGGCCCATCGTTCTCGTCGTCGCCGTTGTTGTTGCTGACGGGGGCGTTGATCGTCTGCACGTTGGTGACGAGGACCTGCTGGAACTCGAGCTTGGTGACGTTGGGCGTCTTGGTCGGTCCGGTCGTCTCAGCGTCGCCGGTGTCTGATTCGGTCGACTGCTCGACCTGGCCGGCGGCTGCCTGGATGGCTGCATCGTCGGCTGCACCGGATTCCTGTGGGCCGGAGACCTCGACGTCGAAGGGATCGAACGACACGTAGACGCCGACGAGGTCTCCCTGCTTGATCGCGCCGCCGACGGCTCGTTCTGCCTCGAGCAACGCCGACACCTGCACCTTGTCGGAGACCTCCTCGACGACCGCCTCTTTCGCTGCCAGCCGCGCCTCCAGCAGCTGATCGCCTGGCTGCAGGTCGGTCGCGGCCACCTCGTCGCCGAGGGCGGCGAGGTCGGTGATCGCACCTGACTGCTTCAAGCGGGCCGGTACCTGCTCGATCGAGACGGATGCCGCAATCGTTTCTGATGCGGCTCCCTTCGGGACGAAGTCGTCGACGACGTAGACGTCGACGAGTGCTTCGTCTGCGACCGCGTTGTCCTTCGCCGAGTTGACGTAGGCGACGAGGGAGACGGTGCCCACGAGCGCGAGGAGCACCGCCGCAACGATGCCGATGATTCGCCGTTTGTTCTGCATGATGTGTTGTCCTTTGTTGAGGGCTGGTCGGGTGTGCCGGTGTTGGTGGTGTGTGGCGGTGTTAGTCGGAGAGGTAGACCTGGGAGACGCCGAAATCCTCGGAGGGGCCGGGCGTGCCCCGCGTGGTCACCCAGTTCTCGTAGGTGCCGCGGATGCAGTACTTGCCTCGGTTCCGGTCGTCGGGGCACTTCTTGTCGAGCGAGCCGTCGTATGCATTGCCGTTGAACGAATACCCGGTGACGTTGAGGAGGGCGAAGCCCTTGATCAGGTACGGGCCCTTGCCCTTGCAGCCGGCGTCTGCACACGCCTGGGCGTTGTAGATCGGGATCAGCACGGGATACGGGAGCGCCGGTGGACCATTCGGGTCGGTGATGCAGGGAACATCCTTCTGGAGGTCGCCACCCGTCTTGCCGGGGGCGAGGTTCCCGGCGGTGATCGTGACGTTGCAGCCGTCGCCGAGCAGTTGGCTGAAGCCTCCTGGAAGGGACGAGCATCCGGACTGAGGCTTGGGGTCGTCGAGGTACATCGTGACGGTCTGGCCCAGAACGGCGGTGAATTCGCAGTCGGCGATCACGATCGGCAGGGTCGCCGCCGTCTTGATCGTCCCCCACTTGGCGGTCGCTGGGCGGTCGACGTCGCCGATGCTCTGCTTGAGGAATGTCTGGTCGATGATCTTTGTGACGGTGATCGTCGCTGAGTTCTCGACGCATGCCGGCGCGCTGATCGACTGACCGTCCTTGCGGTACGGCGTGTAGTCGGCGATCGGTGATCCGGTGAGCGCACAGTCGGTGGCAACAGCCAGGGCGGTGGCGTCGGCGCTGTTCTGGGCCGAGCGGGCCTCGAGCACGTAGCGGCCGACGTCGATGGCGAGCGCTGCGCCCACCAGGATGGCCGTCATCGCGAGGATCAGGAAGATCGTGGCGACGCCGCGATCGTCGCGTTCGGCGCCGTTGCGGGCCTCGAAGGGAAGATCGGTCAGCCGCCGCATCGCATGGTCACCGTTTCGGAGATCGTGTCGGGGATGAAGGTGGGGAGGAAGGGAATACTCCGGAGGGTCACGGTTGTCGTGGCCCGGACCCGGACGGACTCCTTCGGGTCGGGCGGCGTCGGGCAAGGCCCAACCTCGAATGTGAAGGTGAAGCCGTCCTCGGTTGGCAGTTCTTTGCCCAATGAGGCCTCGCGAGCGGCATCGCGCGCAAAACCGGTGACACGGGTCTTCTGGCTGAGATAGCTGCCGAGCACGACGGTGCCGATGATCAGCATCAGCAGCACCGGGATGGCCAGGACCAGTTCCAGCGTGACGACCCCTCGGTCGTCGTGTTCTTCAGTTCGTGTCGAGCGAAACATGGCGTCGATGCGGTCGGGGTGGGGGGACGCTGGGTCCCCCCACCTAAGACCAGTCTCAGACTTCGCCGACGATTTCCGTGAGCTTGGCGCTCAGGTCGTCGCCGAACAGCTGCCAGATCCCACCGAGTGCGACCACGATCGCTGCTGCGACGATGACGTACTCGATGGCGACGACGCCATCTTCGTTTGCCGCGACCTCGTCGGTCGTGTACTTCTCCACGAGATTCATCATGTGATTTCTTGCTCCTTGTTTGCGTCCCGCTCCCCGCCGATCGAGGTGGGCACGTCACACAAGATACGAAGACGCCGAGTCCGACAAATCACCAACATTGATGAAATGCGGTGGAAGGAATTGTTCCTATTGTCATGGTCATGTCATTGTCATACCTGATGCACAAGCATTCGCTCAACGTGGCCACTGCAGCGTTGTTCGGACTCGCGTTCTGGCGAATCGGACTCAGCCCTGAACTGCCTGCTGTGCTCGCCTTCATCTTCGGTGGGGCGCTCCTCGCCGTGATCGATTGGCGGATCCAGCGGCTCCCGAGTCGGATCATCTACTTCACGCTCGCCGGCGTGGCAGCCGGTCTGGTGTTTGCATCGATCATCGAGCGAGATGTGATGCCGCTCGTGACCGCCGTGGTCGGAGCGCTGTTGTTCACCAACGCCTTCTTCGTCATCTGGATGGCCACCACGAAGTTCACGGGGATGATGGTGCTGGGCTTCGGCGACGTTCGCCTCGCCGCGGTGCTCGGTCTACTGCTCGGCTGGTACGGGTTGCCGTACGTGCTCTACGGCGCGATCATCGGGCATCTGCTGGCTCTGGCCATCGCGATCGGAACATGCGTCCATCGCCGCCAGCTGTACGTTCGGTACTCGTTCGGGCCGCCGCTGATCGCCGGCACGCTCGCCGTCGTGCTGTTCCAGACGTAGCCCGGCTCGCAGGCTCGCCAGGCAGCGGTCTTCGAGGCCCGGCGCTTCGGCGTCGACTACGACTCGCGACGGCCGGCGTGGAGCGATCGGCGGTCGCGGTCCGACTGGGCATCGCTCGGCAGAAGCCAGCGGTGTCTGTCGGCGATCGCGACGGCGGCCAATTGCGAGTTCACGCCAAGCTTCTGGAGCACGGCGCGGATCTGGGACCGAACCGTGTTGAGCGCAACGTAGTGTTGCTCGGCGATCTCGTCGGCGCTGTGCCCGTCGGCGAGTGCTGAGAGCACGAGCGCCTCTCGTGGCGTGAGTTCGTCGAACCGAGCCCTGGCTCGGATCATTTTGATCCGCTCGACTCGGAGGTGCTCGAGCAGCTCGGAGCGCTCCGTGCGCCCGATGATGGCTTCACCGTTGACGGCCTGGGTCAGCGTCGAATCGACTTCATCGAGGTCAGCGGACTTCCTGATCCAGCCGGCCGCGCCGGCCTCGAGCCATTCGGCGAGCACGGTACGGCGACGTTCGGCAGTCAAGACGACCACCTTCGCCCCCGCTGCGGCGATCGCCCGGATCAGCTCGGTTGCGTTGCCCGAGCCACCGCCCAGGTGGACGTCGAGCAGCACGCACTGCGCATCGAGTTGATTTGCTCGCTCGATGACCTCGCACTCCGTGACGTCTTCAGTCGTCTCGGCGACCCAACCTCGCTCGATCAGAGCGGCGCGCAGACCGGCTCCCAGCAGTGAGTGCTCCGCGACGACGAGCAGACATCCCGTCGTCCTCGTGATCGCGTCGGCCCCGGTGCGCCATTGATCCAATGTCGTCCGTGTCGGAATTGCCGCCGGCCTCGTTGCGGTATGCATCGCAGCCCAACTCCTCGCTTGTAGTGAAGGTGGCAACGTACGCGCCACCCCGGGTCCGAACAAGAGGTCGGCATTCATCTTGTCGCCATCTTGACCCCCTCGGCCTTTCTGCAAAGAGATCGGCAACAAATCTGATCGAAACCTGACGAGTCGCAGATGGTATTGAGCGAATATCAGTCCGACCTAGCGGGTCATTTCCAATCATCAAGGAAGTGTCTGGACCGAAAATCTCAGCCATTCCACCGCGACCGGTTCTGCGGGAGCCGGCGATCAGGCGACGGTGAGGCAGTCGAGGAACTCGGCTCGTGTCGCCGGGCCGAGCAGGGGTTCGGGAGGGCGCTGGTCCTTGGTCTGCAGGACGGCGAAGACCCGGGCACCGAAGTCCGCGTCGGTCAGCAGCGCATCGGGCGGCGACAGCAGATTGAGGTTCTTCACGAACGCCCGCAGCACCACCGGATCCGAGCGCAGCGCCGGGGCCAGACCGTCACGCAGCACGGACCGGGTGAACGCCCGCGGATCGGATGCGTCGCCGTAGGGGTCCTCGCCGGCCAGGAGCGCCGCCGCCACCCGTCGAGCCTCGCGATCCTGTTCGACCGACGACCGGTACCACGGGTGGATCTCCGCCCGCAGGGCGACGTCGTAGGAGACCGCCACTGCTCGCAGATCGTCGGAGTGGTCGGCGACCGCCCGAGCCATGAGGTGTGCGCTCCAGTAGGCGGTGCTGCAGCCACGCCCGTACAGCGGATTGGTGCACAACACCGCGTCGCCGACTGGGACGAGGCCGACCACGGCGGGTTCACCGTCGACGACGTAATCGCTCCACTTGTTCAGCAGCCCCGCCATTCTGTGAACCTCCGACGTGATCGGCTCGGCACGACCATCGAGCCACGGCGCCGTCGCGGGCAGCGAGCGGGCCGCGGCATCGAAGGCGGCCGGATCGGCGAGCCGCCGACGGAGCTCGTCGTCATCGGTGGGAATGGCCAGCGTGATCGAGAATGTCCGGTTGTCGCCGACGAACGTGCCGTACTTGACGTAGCCGAGATCGCCGCCGATCGGCCCGGTACGGGGCGGAGCATCAGCACCCGGCAGGAGTCGATAGAAGCGGCTCGCGTACACGATCCCGGTGTCCTCCGCGGTCTCGGCCACCGGTCGAGCACCGATCTCGGCGAGCCAGTCGGCCACGGCGCTCCGGCGTCCGTTCGCTGCGACCACGAGGTTGGCAACGAGCTCGGACCCGTCATCGAGCCGTACACCGGTGACCGTCGGAACGCCGTCGGCACCATCGCCCGAAGCGGTCAGGCCGACGGCTGCGACGCCGGTGCGGATCGTCACGTTCGTTTCGGCGAGCGCGGCGCGCCGCAACACCCATTCGAACGTCGTGCGACGGCAGGCGATCATCACGAGGTCATCGTCGCCCGGCTCGGGAGCGAACTCCATCTCGGGCGGGACGCCGTCGCCGAAGCGCATCTCGGTTGCACCCTCTGCGAGCAGCGCCTCGAGGATGTCGGGTTGATGGTCGCGCAGCAGGTTTCGCAGCCGGGCGAGGAACGCGTGGCTGTGCCGGACCTGCGGGGCGCCGCGCCGATTCCACTCGAAGGCCTCGTCGGCGGTCGCCGGCATCGGCGTGTCGTCGCGCTCGATCACCGTCACGACGTGTCCTGCACGGCCGAGTTGCAGCGCCGTGGCGAGGCCTGCGACCCCACCGCCGATCACGACGACGTTCACGGCGAGAACTCCAGTCCCTCGAACTGGCCGGACGATCGCCACCTGTCGATGTACTGGAAGTAGGCGACCGGACCCTCCGGATATCTCATCGAGTTGAGGATCCCGCGGCGCCCGGCGGATTGGCCCTCGTTGTTGTAGTACCCCGGCGTGCAGTCCGGGGAGTTCGTCATGTGTCCGACGGCACCAGCATGGAGTCGCTCGACCCACGCCCGCTCAGCTTCTGGGGTGACCTCGACGGTGACCTCCGAATCGACGTCGTCGAGTCCGAGCGCGTGGTCGATGACGGTCGCGATCGTCGCGCCGGCCTCCAGATAGTTGTGCGGCACGTTCGAGATCAGCGCCGCGCCGTGGGACAGGCCGACGACGAACAGATTCGGGAAGCCGTGCACATGGATGCCGTGCAACGACTGCATTCCCTCGGCCCAGTGATCTGACAACTGCTCGCCGCCACGGCCGACCGTTTCGAAGCCCGATCGACGGGAGAATTCCGTGCCCACCTCGAACCCCGACGCAAAGATGATGCAGTCGAGTTCGTAGTGCGCACCGTTGGCCCACACTCCGGTCTCGTCGATGCGCTCGACGCCCTGGCCGTTCGTGTCGATCAGGTGCGTGCCCGGTTCGTTGTAGGAGTCGAGGTACTCGTCGTGGAAGCACGGGCGCTTGCACAACTGGCGGTACCACGGCTTGAGCGCCTCGGCCGTCTCGGCGTCGGTGACGAGCGCGTCGACGCGCTCGCGGATCTCGTTCATCTTCTCGTCGTCGGAGTCCTCGTAAGCCGCCATGAATGCGTCGCGGGTGAACTCCTGGTTCGGGTTCGACAGCACCTTGTCGCGGATTCGCCGGGCGATGTCGGTCCAGCCGTCCTTCACCAGGTCTTCGTCGGCGAACCCGCCGGTCTGCAAGGTGGTGAAGTTCATCAGCCACTCGGCCTGCCAGCCGGGCTGCAACGTCGTGAACCAGTCGGGGTCGATGTCATGGTTGTTGCGCACGTCGATCGATGACGGCGTGCGTTGGAACACGTACAGCTCCTTGGCCGAGCGGGCGAGGTGCGGGATGCATTGCACTGCGGTGGCACCAGTGCCGATGATGCCGACGCGCGTCTCGCGCAGCCTGTCGAGCGGGGCGCCATCGGGGTCGCCGCCGGTGTAGTCGTAGTCCCAGCGGCTCGTGTGGAAGCTGTGCCCCCGGTAGCTCTCGATGCCGTCGATGCCGGGCAGCTTCGGCCGGTGCAGCGGACCGGTGCCCATCGCCACGAACCGAGCGCGCATCTCGTCGCCCCGGTTGGTGCGGATGATCCACCGCTTGGTGTCGTCATCCCAGGTGAGTGACGTGACCTCGGTCGAGAACACCGCATGGTCGTAGAGGTCGAAGTGGCGTCCGATGCGACGGGAGTGCTCGAGGATCTCGGGGGCATGGGTGTACTTCTCGCTCGGCATGTGGCCGGTTTCTTCGAGCAGCGGCAGGTACACGAACGCCGCGGTGTCGCACTGGGCGCCCGGGTACCGATTCCAATACCACGTGCCGCCGAAGTCGCCGCCCTTCTCGATGATGCGGACGTCGTCGACGCCGGTCTCGTGCAGCTTCGCTCCGGCGATCAGTCCGGCGAACCCACCGCCGATGAATGCCACCGTGACCTCGTCGAACAACGGTTCGCGCTCGCTGGCCTCAACGTACGGATCCTCGACGTAGTGCTCGAAGACCCCTGTGACCTCGATGTACTGCTCGTTGCCGTCGGGCCGCAGCCGCTTGTCGCGCTCGTCGCGGTACTTACGGCGCAGTCCGTCGCGGTCGATCTCGCTGCTGGTCCCCATGTTTGCACGGTACAAGTTCCGTCCTCGGGGGTGCGATCCCCATGCTGCCTCCAACCAAACCCGAAAACTGTGCGTGCCGGCGCCGCTGGCGGTACGGCGTGCGCAAGTTTCGGGTTTGGTGGGAGCCTGGGAGCCGTCGAGCCGTCGAGCCGTCGGCCTGGCGTCGGGCGCGTCCGGTCTCGACAGGGCGTCGACCGTGCGCGAGGGTGGCGGTGTGCAGGTCGCGATGGCGCTGTCTCCGGGTGTGTCGGCAGACGAGTGCGAGGCGTTTGCGGCGGTGTTCGAGCATCTCGATGGAGCCGACCTGGTCGGTGTCGGGGCGCACCTCGGCACCGTCGGCGGACCAGGCGGCGGACACCGGGTCGAGGCGCTGTTCGAAGATGTCCAACACCCCGACGTCGTCCTCGTGCCCGGCGGACTGGGCTGTGCCCGTGCCGCCGCCGATCCCGTGCTGCTCGGTTGGATCCGTGCGGTTGCCCCTCGCAGCGATTGGCTGGTTGCCAGCTCGACCGGCACCGTGATCGTCGCCGCAGCCGGGTTGCTCGGACAGCAGCCGGCGGCTACGCATTGGCTCGCCGGCGACCTGCTGGTGGCCCATGGTTCGAGTGCGTCGTCCGAGCGGATCGTCGAGATCGACAACATCATCACCTGCGAGGGCTGGATCACGGCGATGCATGTCGCGCTCCTGGTGACGCTTCGCCTCGCAGGGCCCGATGGGGTCGCGCAGGTGCGTGAGCGCCTTGCGGCCGCGAGCGCGCCGCCACGAGCAACCAGCCGATGGACGCAGTGGCGCGATCGCAACCGCCCCACGGGTCCGAACCGGCCACGCAACCGGCAACTCGAGGCCCCCGAGATCATCGCGTTCGACCCGTTGACCACCCGCCGAGCCTGAACTCGCCGCCAACTCACGTTTGCGTCCAGATTCGCGTGGGACGGGTCACCCAAATCGGTGCGCAAACGTAGCCTGGGGAGATGCGCACGCTGTACGACGCCGACCACGAAGCCTTCCGCGAATCGTTCGCCTCGTTCGTCGCCAAGGAGGTGTCGCCGCACTACCTCGAATGGGAGGCGGCGGGCATCGCCCCACGCGAGATGTACGCCTCGGCCGGGCAATACGGCTTCGTCGGCATGGCGATCCCCGAGCAGTACGGCGGCGGTGGCACCGACGATTTCCGGTTCAACGCCATCTTGAGCGAGGAGTTCAACGCCGCCGGCATCGGCGGGGCGGGCCTCGGCCTCACGCTGCACAACGACATCTGTACGCCCTACTTCATCGAGTACTGCACCGACGAGCAGGCGGCACGCTGGATGCCCGGTATCGCCGCGGGCGACCTGATCACCGCCGTCGCCATGACCGAGCCGGGCACCGGCTCCGACCTCGCGAGCATTGCCACCACGGCGATTCGCGACGGCGACGAGTACGTCGTGAACGGCTCGAAGACGTTCATCACGAACGGCATCAACTCCGACCTCGTGATCGTCGCGGCGAAGACCGACCCGGCCGAGCGGCATGCGGGTTTGTCGCTGCTGATCCTCGAACGGGGGATGGACGGATTCGAGCGGGGCCGCAACCTCGACAAGATCGGCATGCACAGCCAGGACACCGCCGAGCTGTTCTTCAACGACGTCCGAGTCCCGGTGACCAACCGGCTCGGCGACGAGGGCAAGGGATTCACCTACCTGGCGGCCAACCTCGCGCAGGAGCGGCTCTCGATCGCCATCGCCGGAGTCGCCGCCGCTCGTGCAGCGCTGGGCTGGACGCTCGACTACGTCGGCGAACGCACGGCGTTCGGCAAGTCGATCGGCACATTCCAGAACACCAAGTTCGTGCTCGCCGAAGTGGCAACGGAGATCGACGTCACTCAGGCCTACGTCGACCAGTGCATCCTGCAGCTCAACGCGAAGCAGCTCACACCGGCGATGGCCGCGCAGGCCAAGTACTGGTGCACCGACCTCCAGAACCGGGTCGTCGACCGTTGCCTGCAGCTGTTCGGTGGCTATGGCTACATGACCGAGTACCCGATCGGCCGGGCCTACGTCGATGCCCGCGTGACGTCGATCTATGGTGGCACCAACGAAGTGATGAAGACGATCATCGCCAAGTCGATCGGTCTGTGAGGTTGCCATGATTCGCCACGTCGTCATGTTCCGATGGAACGACTCCGTCACCGACGAGCAGCTCGGCTCGATGTCGGCCGCGCTCGACGCGCTTCCCGGCGCGATCCCCGAGATCGTCACCTACCGCCATGGCCGAGACCTCGGGCTGGGGCCGGCAAACCACCAGTACTCCGTCACGGCCGACTTCGCGAGCGTCGATGACTTCGCCGTCTACCGCGACCATCCTGAGCACAAGCGATTCATCGCCGAGCACATCACCGGCCACGTTGCCGACCGTGCCGCCGTCCAGTTCGAGTACTGACGGTCGCATCGCGGGTCCGCGATGACCTCGCGGGTCTGACCCCTGACGTCATCAGGCGGGGGCTGGGGGGAGCGGGTCGCGCTTGCGGAGCTGCAGTTTCCAGAGGCCGAGGGCGCCGAGGCCGACCGGGATGATCGACAGCCACGTCAGGATCCGGAACACGAGGATCGCCGCGGTGATCTGGTTGACGTACTGCTCGCCGGCTGCGGCGGTGAGCATGCCGATGTAGGCGATCTCACTGACGCCGGCATCCCCGGCGGTGATCGGGAACACCGTCAGGCCCTGCACGAGTGCGAACACCACGAACACCTGGGTCCACGGGAGCTCGGTCTCGCTCACCCCGGTGAATCGCAGGCACATCAGCAGCAGCCCGAACTTCGTGGCCGAGGTGAGCACCGTCCCCCAGGTCGCGACGAGCCAGCGGTCGCGCAGTGTCTGGACCGCTTTCGCCCGCGCAGCCACCATCTGGGCCGGGAGGTCCTCCGGCGTGGGCTTGCGCAAGAGGCGCAACACTCTCGACCACACCGGCTCGATGAATCGTCCGGCTTGTTCCGTTCGCTTCTCCGATCCCAGCACCAACGCGAGCACGACGACGCCCAGGCCGACGATCATGCAGATCGTCACGACCGTCTGCAGCGTGTCGCTCAACGGGGCGTCCGACACGACCAGTCCGATCGCAGCGATGATCGGCAGCACCAGCTTGATCCCGATGCTGAAGATGCCGCCTGCCGCTACGGCCAGGGTCGCTTCGCCGGTGGTGTGGCCCCACGACGTGAGCATTCGGTAGCGGATCGGCAGATCGCTGGGGCCGGGCACCACCGACGTGATCGACGCCGGGCCCAGGAACGCGACGATCCCGTGGCGTACCGCCAACCCGGGCACCAGCGAAGCGGTCAAGAGGCCCTGTGACGCGATCCAGAGGATCCACAGGCTCAACAACGAGATGATCTCGGCATCGTTCAGCGAGCGCGCGGCATCGAGGACGGCGTCGAGGTCGAGGTCGTCGAACGTCCTGACCAGGACCCACGCTGAGATGCCGAGCGCCGCGACGATGAAGAAGAGCCGGAACAGGATCTTGCGGATGCTCGGTCTCGGCACCTGCGGGATCTCGCCGCCCGGCGTGTCGCTGCTCGAGATCTCGCCGTCGGCCGCTGCGGACTCGACCGGCTGATCGTCAGATGCGCTCATCATCGTTCCCGACACTCTCACGAACAGCCGTGATCACGGTCGATCGTGCCCCGAGCACCGGCGGCACGAGACCGATCCGGTCGCGGACTCTGATTCGGCCGATCAGCACCGTTGCCTGACGAACCAGCGGTGGCCACACGATCAGGGCGACCAGCCCACCCACGGCGACCGCGATCGCGGCGACGAGCGCGCCCCACCCGTCGGCGAGCCACATGCCGGCCAGCGTCCATGTGGCGACCAGAGCGACCAGTCCCAACAGGAGCCGCACGGTTCCCTTGGTCGCGGTCGAGCGCACCAGTGCGGTTCCGACGACCACCACCAACACCGCAGGAAGGTGGACCAGGGTCACGGCGACGAGCGGCGAGCCCACGAGGAACAGCAGTAGGGCCGAGACAACCAGCCGGGCCGTCGACACGCGTCGAGGACGGAGCTGACGGGCGGTGACCCCGAGCAGCTGCAGACGGGTGGCGAAGTCGCGGTAGGCGTCGATGACCCGTTCGCGGCCGGCCGGATCCACTCGGGCGAGCCGGCGGGCGACGACCTCGGCGTCGCCGAACGACACCTCGACGTGGTCGGTGGCGGCGCTGCGCTCCTCCCTGGCGGCGGCACGCAACAACTCGCGCTCGTCGAGGCTCGCGAACTGCGGCGACACCTGCTCGAGTGCATCGGTGATCCGAGCCGTCAGCGCAGCGGCGTCTGCCCGGTCGGGCTCGCCGTCGCTGCCGAGCCCTGCCCCGGCGTACTCGGCCACGTCGATTGGTTTGCCGAACATGACGACCGCCCGGCTTCGGGTCTCGACCCTGCTTTCGAAGGCCATCCCGATCGGAACGATCACGACGTCGGGTGCGGTAGGCAGTGCTCCGAGCGCGATTCGTGCGGCGCCCGACTTCACGCGATCGAGTCCTGCACGGTCGCCGGTCGTGCCCTCGGGGAAGATCGCCACCGTCGCCCGCTGCGCGAGTTCGCGGTGGCAGGCGTCGAACACCGAGGTGTTGTCGCTCGCACGGTCGCCATCGGCCGTTCGGAAAACCGGAAGCACCCCGGCGAGCCACAGGAAGGGACGGGCAGCTACCACCTTCCAGAGCGCCGCCTTGGCGAGGAACCTCGGCAGTCGGCCGAGCACACCCGCCACGACCACCGGGTCGACGAAGCCGTTGCCGTGGTTGGCCACGATCAACACGGGGCGGTCGCTGGGGAGTCGGTCGCTCCAGCGGACCTCGACCGATCGATGGAACGCCAGCACGAGACCGCGGGCGACCAGCCCGAACGTGCGGTCGGTGAACCGTCGGAACAACAGCGGGGCGTGAGCGGGATCGTCGGCTCCGTATGCGCGGTCGACCCAGGCCAGCGCAACGATCGCCGTCAAGATGTGCCACAGACCGTGGGGCTGGAGCCACGAGTCGGCCTCGCATGCCCACGAGTCAGGGGTGCCGAGGCCCCACATCGACACGGCAAGCGCACCGAGTGCGAGCAGGGGCCACGACCAGACTGCGGCCATTCGGCGACGGCGCGCCATCAGCGAGGCCACGACGATGACGACGATGGCCGCGACCACAGCGGCGTTCGTGGCGTCCGGGGCGAGCGCCCACAGCACTGTGGCCGCTGCGAGACCAGCGGCGAGGCCGATCATCGAACCGGTGTCAGTTCGATCTCGCAGCCGCCCCACGTGCCACCCGGCAACGAAGCTGAGCGCGCCGATCAACGGGACGTCGTGGAGGAACTGGCTGACGTCGCTGGCTGCGCCGTGATAGAGGAAGCTGCCGATTCCCTCGGCTGCCACGACTGCCGCCAGCCCGTACGCCGCTCGGGGGAGGCGGGAGCGGTGCACCTCCCACGCCAGCAGCAGTCCCGCCGCAAGGTAGGCGAGCGACGTCCATGCGTTGACGTCCTGTTCGAGCCACCAGTCGTCGCGCAGCTCGCAATCGGAGGTGCCGGTGCTCAACGTTGGGCCCCGCTCACGCGGCGGAGGCGGGACCCGAACCCGTCGAGCCCACGCCGGTCGACCATGCCTCACGCAGGCTCTCGCGACGGCGATCGACGTCGGTGAACTGGGCGACGATGCCGCCCACGACGAGCCCGCCGTAGATCACGAACCACCACCAGTCATCGGCGACGTACTCGGTCGTGATGCCGATGTCGAAGTCTTCCGTGTCGAACGTGCCGAACAACAGCATCAATCCGGCGACCATCGTGCTTGCTCCCGCCAATGCGGTGAGCACGGTCAACAGCACCATCGGGAGGTCACCGGCTATCGCAATGAATGCCAGCACCGAGGCGACCACGACGCCGGTCAGCACGATCACCCATGACCACGTCACGCCGAGCGCCACCATCAAGCTGGTGCCGAGCACGAAACCGATCGCCATCATGCCGATGACCACCGAGACGGCGTAATACAGGTACGCGATCAGGCCGAACACGATCGCGAGGCCGAAGCCGACGGCCCAGCCGAGTGCGTTTCCGAGGAATCCGGCGTCGCCCGACACCAGTCCGGCGCCGAGCATGAAGCCCGCGAACGCACCCCACAACGGAATGACGAGACGCATGGCGAGGTATCCACGAAAGCAGAAGACCGCCCCGGTGAGGAGGGCGATCACGCCGACCACGATGTCGTTCATGTCCCCACTCTTGCAGAGCCGTTGGACACTGGTGTGATCATCGCCTCGGTGCGAGACTCCGGTCATGGCTGCTTCCCTCGTCCTGCTCTGCACCGACGGTTCCGACCTCGCAACGAGTGCGATCCGGCAGGGCGTCGACCTGCTCGCGCCACCCGATCGGATGGTGGTGGTGTCCGTCGCCGCGCCGATCGACCCCACCCTCGTCACCGGCACCGGATTCGCGGGCGGTGTGATGACCTACGACGAGAAGAACGACCTCGTCGACGCCCAACGCGTCGCCGCGCAGGCGCACCTCGACGAGACGGTGGCCGAGCTCGGTCTCGTCGATGCCGAGACCATGGTGGTGCTCGGCGACGCCGGCCACGAGATCTGTCGACTTGCCGAGACACTGCCGGCCAGCGTGGTCGTGCTGGGCACCCACGGGCGCAGCGGCATCAAGCGGGCGCTGATGGGATCGACGTCCGACTACGTGGTGCGACACTGCGTGTGCCCGGTGCTGGTGCAGGGCGCCGGCTGAGGGCGATCGGGTCCGCCGGGACGCGGTACTGTCGGCGCGTCCATCCGTGAGTCAAGGAGTGCACCATGCCGGCCGGAAAGCCAAACATTCTCGTCATCTGGGGTGATGACATCGGCGTCTCGAACCTGAGCTGTTACAGCGACGGTCTGATGGGATACCGCACCCCCAACATCGACCGCATCGCCGCCGAAGGCGTTCGGTTCACCGACTACTACGGCGAGCAGAGCTGCACGGCGGGTCGCTCGGCCTTCATCACCGGCCAGAACCCCTACCGCACCGGGCTGAGCAAGGTGGGCATGCCAGGTGCTGACATCGGTCTGCAGGCGCCCGATCCCACGATCGCGACGGCGCTCAAGGCGCAGGGCTACACGACGGGTCAGTTCGGCAAGAACCACCTCGGCGACAAAGACGAATTCCTGCCGACGATGCACGGCTTCGACGAGTTCTTCGGGAACCTCTACCACCTCAACGCCGAGGAGGAGCCCGAACAGGAGGACTACCCGAGCGAGGAAGAGTTCCCGAACTTCCGCAAGAACTTCGGTCCGCGCGGCGTCATCCACTCGTGGGCCAATGGTGACGGCACACAACGCATCGAGGACACCGGTCCGCTCACCAAGGAGCGGATGAAGACCGTCGACGACGAGATCCTGCCCGAGGCGTTGCGCTTCATGGGCGATGCCAAGGAGAACGACAGGCCGTTCTTCGTGTGGTTCAACACCACCCACATGCACTTCCGCACCCACATCAAGGACGGCAGCCGAGGCAAGGCCGGACGCTGGCAGTCGACGTACCACGACGTGATGTGCGACCACGACGAACTCGTCGGCCAGATCCTCGCCTACCTCGACGAGAACGGGCTCGCCGACGACACGATCGTGATGTACTCGACCGACAACGGGCCGCACATGAACACGTGGCCCGACGCCGGCATGACACCGTTCCGCAACGAGAAGAACTCGAACTGGGAAGGCGCCTACCGCGTGCCGGCGATGGTGCGCTGGCCCGGCCAGATCCCTGCCGGTGAGGTGCTCAACGGCATCGTGAGCCACAACGACTGGTTCGTCACGTTCCTTGCGGCGGCCGGAGCTGCCGACATCCAAGACGAACTCAAGGCCGGTGCCGACCTGAACGGCACGACCTACAAGGTCCATCTCGATGGTCACAACCAGCTCGATTACATCACCGGCGCCACCGACCAGAGCCCGCGTCAACACTTCTTCTACGTGTCCGACGACGGCGACCTCACGGCACTTCGTTACGACAACTGGAAGGTCGTGTTCCTCGAGCAACGCGCCACCGGCACGCTCAACGTGTGGGCCGAGCCGTACACCGAGCTGCGCGTGCCGAAGATCTTCAACCTGCGCACCGACCCGTACGAGCGCGCCGACATCACGTCGAACACCTACTACGACTGGCTGCTCAGCCGGGCCTGGGTGCTGGTGCCGGCACAGGCGTACGTGGGCAACATGCTCTCGACGCTCGTCGAGTTCCCGCCCCGGCAGGAGCCGGCCAGTTTCAACCTCGAGAGCGTGCTCGAAAAGCTGCAGTCCGGAGTCTCGAGCGCGTGATCGAGGTCCCGGCGGGCACGTTCCGCATGGGCTCCGACGATCACTATCCCGAGGAGGCGCCAGCGCACCGCGTGAGCGTCGACGCCTTCTCGATCAGCGCGACGACCGTGACGAACGAGCAGTTCGCGACGTTCGTCGAGGCCACGGACTACGTGACCCTCGCGGAGCGACCACTCGATCCTGCCGACTACCCCGGTGCGCCACCCGAGAATCTGGTGGCGGGTTCGATGGTGTTCACGATGACGCCGGGACCGGTCGATCTGCACCATCTCAGCCAGTGGTGGACCTGGACGCCGGGCGCCTCGTGGCGCGCACCCGACGGTCCTCGCAGCTCGATCGATTCGCGCCCCGACCATCCCGTCGTGCACGTGGCCTACGAGGATGCCGAGGCCTACGCATCGTGGGCGGGGGAGGAGCTGCCCACGGAAGCGCAGTGGGAGTACGCGGCCCGCGGTGGCGCCGACGGATACGCGTTCACCTGGGGTGACGAGGCCGTCCCCGACGGCACGTATCTCGCGAACTTCTGGCAAGGCGACTTCCCGTGGCGCAACAGCGAAGCCGACGGTTTCACCGGCACGGCGCCGGTCGGATCGTTTCCGCCGAACGCCTTCGGGCTGTTCGACATGGCCGGCAACGTGTGGGAATGGACGACCGACTGGTACTCGGCCGGCCACCCCGACGATGTCGGCGAGGACGTCGACAAGCCGTGCTGTGTGCCGACCAACCCGCGTGGGCCCGACGTCGAGGTGAGCTACGACCCGCACCAGCCGCAGTTCCGCATCCCACGCAAGGTGATCAAGGGTGGGTCGTTCCTCTGTGCCGACAACTACTGTCAGCGCTACCGCCCCGCCGCTCGGCGACCACAGATGATCGACACCGGCATGAGCCACATCGGTTTCCGGACGATCCGCACGAGGAGTTGATCATGACCGCCGATCCCTTGAGATCCGATTTCCTGCCGTCGTGGAACGACGGGGCCGCGAAGCAGGCGATCGCCGACTTCCTCGCCGCAGCGCGCGGCGTGCCGGTCGTCGATCGGGTTGCGGTACTCGACAACGACGGCACCCTGTGGTGTGAGAAGCCGAACTACCCGCAGCTGGAGTTCCTGCTCGGCGAGCTCGCCCGTGCGGTCGGCGCCGACCCGTCGCTTGCAGAGCGCGAAGAGTACCGCGCGCTGATCGAGGGTGACACCGCCGCGCAGTCCGAGCTCGGACTCGAACGGATCGCTTTGGCGCTGATCGAACTCTGCGCCGGCATCTCGCCCGAGGAGTTCGACGCGAGCGTTCGAGCGTTCTTCGCCACCGCTCGTCATCGCGATCGCGGGGTGTCGCTGTCCGCGATCCGGTATCAACCGATGCTCGAACTGCTCGACGAGCTGCGCCGCGCCGAGTTCGACGTGTTCATCGTCACCGGTGGCGGTACCGAGTTCGTGCGGGCGATCGGCGACGAGTTCTATGGCGTTGCGCCCGAACGGGTGCTGGGCACGCAGGCGAGCTACGACTTCGTCCGTGATGGCGATGGTTGCGCCGGGCTGATCCGCAACGCCGACCTGGTCGCTGCGGATGCCAACGAGGGAGCGACCAAGGTGGTCAACATCCAGCGAGCGCTCGGGCGGCGCCCGATCTTCGCTGCCGGGAACTCGCCAGGCGACAGTGAGATGCTCGACTACACCATGGCCGCCGACGGCCCGACCTTGGCGTTGCTCGTCGACCACGACGACGCCGATCGTGAGTACCGCTACGAGAGCGTGGCTGCCACGTTCGAGACGACAGGATCGTTCCTCGACCTCGCCGCCGCCCACGGCTGGACCGTCGCCAGCATCCGCGACGACTGGGCGACCGTCTACGCAGCGGACCGGCCCGACCAGTGAGACGATTCGTCGCGGTCGCCGCATTGGCGGTCGCCATCGCCGCGCTGGTTCCGATGCCCGCTGCGGCGCAAGGCGAGCCGAGCACGTCGTCCGAGCAGGAACTGGTCGAGACGTACGCTCCGATTCTGGTGCTGAAGGCGCAGGACGCACCCTGCGATCCCGAGGGCGAGCCGTACTCGCCGCAGTCGGTCGACATCGTGCTCGACAACCCTGACGTCGTGTTGCGCCAACTCGGCAACGGCGACCCGATTTTGAAGGTGGCGCCGAGCGCCGCAGATCTGTACGGGCGCAGTGAGGGATTCTTCCTCGACTTCCCGGGGAGCGCTCTCGAGCCCGGATGCATCTACGAACAGGATTTCGACCGCTACACCGGCACGGTGACGGGTGAACGCGAGCCGGTGGTCTACGCCCACATCGCGACGCAGGCCGACGAGCCGGACAAGCTGGCCGTGCAGTACTGGTTCTACTGGTACTACAACGACTGGAACAACAAGCACGAGAGCGACTGGGAGGGCATCCAGTTGTTGTTCGACGTGGGCACGGTCGACGAGGCGCTGCAGACCGAACCCGTCAGCGTCGGCTACGCACAGCACGAAGGCGGCGAACGCGCTGCCTGGGAGTCGTCGAAGCTCGAACGCGAGGGCACGCGACCGTACGTGTATCCATCGGCGGGCTCGCACGCGAGCTACTTCAGCTCGGCGCTGTACATGGGTCGCAGTGCGAGCGAGGGATTCGGCTGCGACACGACGGCCGATCCGTCGGTGCGTACCGATCCGTCGGTGATCCTCCTGCCGACCGCATCGACGGGCCCCGACGACGAATTCGCGTGGATCGACTACAACGGTCGCTGGGGGGAACGTCAGTCGGGCGCGTTCAACGGCCCGACGGGTCCGCAGGGCAAGGAGCGGTGGACCGAGCCGGTCGACTGGCACGACGACCTCCGGTCGGACAGCGTGGTCGTTCCGGCGGGTGATGGTGCGGGCGAGTCGATCATCAACACCTTCTGCGGTGTCGTCGAACGAGGTTCGGGTGCCCTGGTCACCTTGAAGACCTCGCCGATTCGCCTCGTGATCGCACTTGCCATCCTCGTGTTGATCGGCAAGTGGCTCGTCGGTCGTACGGTCTGGAACAAGGTGGGTGCGCTGCCGATGGTCCGTCGTCGGCGAGCCGGCGAGATCATTCGAGCGGCAGCAGGCTCGTATCGACGGCGCTCGGGGATCCTGATCACGATCGGATTGGTGTACATCCCGGTCTCGATTCTGGTCGCGGCGACCGCATCGGTGCTGCAGGTCATTCCCCTCGTGCGCCGAGTCACTGCGCTCGCCGCCAACGCCAGCGAGACCAGTCTGATCTTTGCGTTGTTGGCCGGGAGCATCGCCAACCTGCTCGCGTACGTCGCCGTCAACGCCATGGTCGCTGCCTACTACGACCTGCTGGGCGATGGCGACGTCGATGCCTCGGGAATCGACGCCGTCCGTCGGGCGTGGACTCATGCCGGGGACCTGCTCGTCGGCTTCGGGCGGGCCCTCGCGATCGTGCTCGTACTGTTGATGAGCGTCGTCGGGATTCCGTTCGGTGTCTGGTTCCTGGTGCGGTATCAGTTCCTGCCGCAAGTCGTCGTCACCGAGCACCTCAACGGCAAGGATGCCCTGGCGCGCAGCGCGCACCTCGTCAAAGGTCGTTGGTGGCACACGGCGATCATGGTCACGCTGTTCAACCTCCTCGTCGCCGGCTCGGGACTCGTCGTCGGACTGTTGCTCCTGGTGCTGTTTGCCGGTATCCCATTGTGGCTCTTCTCGGGCTTGATCACCCTGGTCTACGCACTGATCGTGCCGTTGGCCGCGGTCGCCCAGACGCTGCTGTTCGGCGACGCCATTGCCGAACAGCGAGGCGTCGACATCGGTTCCGCAGACGCTGCGGCGACGGTCGGCGTCTGAGTCCGGACGCGACGACGGCGCCACGCCAGGTCGGATGACCTGACGTGACGCCGTCAAACGGGATGTTCGTGTTCAGCTGACGACTTTGGCCTTCGCCGCCGCGTATTCGGCGTCGTCGAGATTGCCCTGGCTGTGAAGGTCGGCGAGCTTCGCGAGCTCGTCAGCGGCGCTGCCGGTGCCGGCGGTGGTGCGGACGTAGTCGTCCATCGCCGCTTGCTGGGCCTGCACGGCCTTCACCTGACGCTCGCCCATCTTTCCTCCGCGGATGATGAGGTACATGAAGATGCCGAGGAACGGAACGAAGATGATGAAGATCGACCAGATCGCCTTCGCCACGCCGCCCATGTCGTCGCTACGGATGATGTCTCCGAAGATCGTGAAGATCAGCATGATCCACACGAAGAACAAGAAGAACCACAGGATCGACCAGAAGACCTGGCCGGTTCCGAATTCAGCTGCAAGTTGCAAGGTGTTGCCTTTCGTTCGGTCGGGGCGTTCGTGCCCCGAGCGGGACCAGCATCGCTCCAGCGGGCGAACAAATCAACCTTTGTCGCAGTTCACGTGGTTCGATCGGAATGCGCTAACGTACGGCCGCTTCATCCGCTCTCTCTACCCTGCAGTGTCCTGGAGGCATTCATGACCCTCGGCCCCATCGAAGTGCTCGTTGTCAGTTTCCCGGGCAACGAGTTCAACGGCGAGATCATCCCCGAGCTCGAACGGCTCGTCGACAACGACACGATCAGCATCATCGACGGCTTGCTCGTCCGCAAGGACGCCGCCGGCGAGGTGACGTTCACGGAGTTCGAAGAGCTCGGCGGCAACGCCGACGCAGAACGGCTCGCCGGCGTCATGGATCAGCTGGACTCGCTGATCTCCGACGAGGACATCGAGGAACTGGCCGCCGGCCTCGAGCCGGACAGCTCGGAGGCGATCCTCGTGTTCGAACACACCTGGTTCAAGCCGCTGCGCGATGCCATCGTCGCCTCCGGCGGCGTCCTCGCCGACGACTTCCGCGTTCCCGGCGCCGTCGTCGACGAAGTGCTCGACGCGCTCGCCGAGCTCGACGACTGACGTCGACGTCCGTTCACCCTGTAGACCCGATCACCACATTCACCAAGGAGAACATCATCATGCGACGTCGTATGGGACGCCCAGGACTCGTCGGAACGATGGCACGAACCGCCGTCGTGGCCGGAACCGCATCCGCCGTTGTGGGCCACTCGCAGAACAAGCAGGCCTCCAAGCAGCAGGCCGCAGCCGAGCAGCAGGCCGCACAGCAGGCAGCGTTCGAATCGCAGGCGCAGCTTGCCGACATGCAGGCCCAGATGAACGCGATGCAGGCCCAGCAGGCGGCGCCAGCGCCAGCGCCGGCGCCGGCTGCTGCGCCCGCTGCCGCGCCGGCTGCAGGCAACGACCTGATGGGTGAGCTGAGCAAGCTCGCCGATCTCAAGGCCGCTGGTGTGCTCAGCGACGAGGAGTTTGCCGCCGCCAAGGCGAAGCTGCTCGCCTGAGCACCCGATGAGCGACGCGCCCGACGAGATGTTGGTAGCGGAGCTCCTCCGACGTCAGACCGGTCGCGAACACGCCGCGATGCTCGCGCACGCGGAGTCGTAGACCGGCCCTCTCATGGCATCGGTGTCAGCGATCGTCGCGGTGGCCTTCGTCGCTTTCGCCGTCGTCTCGCAGCGTCTCAGCCGTTCCGTCGTGACCGGCACGATGTTGTTCACGGGGCTTGGTGTTGCGCTCGGCCCCGAGGTGCTCGATCTGGTCGACTACGCCGGGCTCGTCGATCGCTTCGAGCTGTTGAGCTTGGTGCTGACGGGCACGTTGGTGATCGTGTTGTTCACCGACGCGAGCGCGATCAACTCGTCGAACTGGCGCGACGACATCCTTCCCGCACGTCTGCTGGGTATCGGGCTGCCCGTCGCGATCGGACTCGGCTGGCTGTTGGCGGCGGTGCTGTTGGGCGCGCTCGAATTCTGGGAGGCGGCCGTACTCGGGACGATGTTGGCGCCCACCGACGCGGCGCTCGGCAAGGCCGTGGTCTCCAACGAACGCGTGCCGCGTCGTATTCGACAGGCGCTCAACATCGAGAGCGGCCTCAACGACGGAATTGCGCTGCCGCTCTTCCTGGTCTTTCTCGAGACGGCACTCGTCGCCGAGGAGTCCTTGGCCATCAGCGAGATCTTCATCACCCTGCTCGAGCAGGTCGGTATCGCCCTGGCCGTCGGCATCGCCGTCGGCTGGGTCGGGGCGCTCGCGATCGCATGGGGGCGATCCAGCGGCGCAGCGCTGGGCTACTGGCTCGAGATCGCGCTGGTCGGTCTCGCTGTGGGCGCGTACGCGATTGCGACGCCGCTGGGTGGGTCAGGATTCATCGCAGCGTGGGTCGCCGGGTTCGTGTTCGGCAAGCGATTCGTGTCGGCCGCCGACGATCCGTTGCCGGACTTCGCCGAAGCCCTCGGTGATCTGCTGACGATGGCAAGCTTCTTCGTGTTCGGGATCTTCCTCGGCCCGATGCTGGCCGACCTCAGCTGGGAGATCGTGCTGTACGGCGTGCTGAGCTTGGTCGCGGTGCGAGTGCTCGCCGTCGCCGCGGCTCTTGTCGGCGCCAAGATGCGGTGGCAGTCGGTGCTCTACATCGGTTGGTTCGGTCCGCGCGGGCTGGCGACGATCATCCTGACGATCGAGGTCATCGATGCGAGCACCCTCAACGGTGCGTCGACCATCGCCGACGCCGCGCTGTTCACCGTGGCGCTCAGCGTGTTGCTGCACGGCCTGACGGCCTGGTGGGGATCGAACACCTATGCCGACTACGTCGTCGCCCATCCTCGACGGACCGACCTCGCAGAGGGTCTCGAGCCGACGAGCGAGGTACGCGTGCCGTTCCGTGCCCGGCACGAGCCCATGGGCCGTCAGCAACGCATGCGCTAGCCGATGACCTTGGCCTTCGCCGCGGTGTACTCGGCGTCGTCGAGCTTGCCGGCGGCGTGCAGGTCGGCGAGGGTGCCGAGTTGGTCGGCGGCGCTGCTCGAGGCTGCGACGTTGCGGATGTAGGTCTGTGTGGCCGCTTGGGACGCACGGGCATCGGCGGCTTGGCGTTCGGCCATGCCGCCGCCGCGGGCGATCAGATAGGCAAAGATGCCGAGGAACGGCAGGAAGATCACGAAGACCGACCAGATCGTCTTGGCCCAACCCGACAAGTCGTCGCTGCGGAAGATGTCGGCGAAGATCACGAAGATCATCCAGATCCACAACATGAACAGGAAGATCCACAACATCGACCAGAACACCTGGCCGACGCCCCATTCGGCGGCGAGCAGCACGGCGATCAGTTCCTCACCACGAACGTCGGCGCCGATGCGGAGCCGAGCAGGACCGAGACCAGGATTCCGATCGGCAACGCGCCCCAGTAGCTGAGGCCCAGCCCGACGTTGCCGAGGAAGAGCATCAGGAGCCACGTCGCCGGGAAGGTGGCGACGAGGAAGAAGATGAGCAGTGCGAGTATGCCTTTGATCATGGTGTCCCCATTTCTTGTCGTGCAACCATCTGGTGACGGTTCCGATGCTGAATGTAGCGACTGCGATAGGTTGCCTGCGTGCTCATCTTTGGACTCATCGGTTTCGGCGTTCTCGTGGGTTGGCTTGCCCAGTTCATCCTCGGGCGGGCGGCCTACACCACCGATTGGGGCATGGCATTGGTCGCCGGTCTCGGCGGTTCGTTCGTCGGTGGGCTGCTCGCCAGTCTGCTCGCCGGCGACGGCCTGGCCTTCAAGCCGAGCGGCGTCATCGGTTCGATCGTCGGCGCGTTGATCATCACTGCGATCTGGCAGTGGTACGCGAACAAGAAGCGCAGTGAGGTTCGCGAGGCCGACAAGAAGGCGGCGCGCTCGGGGCGTCACCACTGAGCGTCGCTTCGTGCAACCGGGTCGCCGGAATCGTGGGCACTCATGACGAGGGCTGACACGACGGCTGGTCTCGTCTGTGCGCACCACCATCTCTATTCGACCTTGGCGCGCGGGATGCCCCCGCCTCCGAACACACCCACGACGTTCCTGGGCGTACTCGAGCAGGTCTGGTGGCGTCTCGACACGGCGCTCGATCTCGAGATGCTCGAGTGGTCGGCGAAGCTCGGAGCGCTCGAAGCACTCGAAGCGGGCTGTACGGCCATCATCGATCATCACGAGTCGCCGAATGCGATCGAAGGATCGCTGACGGTCATCGCGGATGCCTGCGCCGAGGTGGGTGTGCGCGTCGTGGCCTCGTACGGGGTCACCGATCGCCATGGTGCCGACGGGGCACGTCGAGGTATCGACGAGAACGAGCGGTTCCTGGCGGCGGGTGGGCGCGGCATGGTCGGGGTGCACGCAGCATTCACCTGTAGCGATGACACGCTTGCGGCTGCCGCAGAGCTCGCACTGCGCCACGATGTCGGCGTGCACATTCACGTTGCTGAGGGCCTCGACGACGCAGGTGCAGTCGAGCGCCTCGCAGCCTTGACCACCGATGATTGGTTGCTGATCCACGGTGTGCACCTCGCCGACGATCACCGCCTGAGCGGCACGATCGTGCACAACCCGCGGTCCAACATGAACAACTCGGTCGGCTACGCCCGCCCGGCGCGCTTCGAGAACCCGGTGGCGCTCGGGACCGATGGCATCGGCGCCGACATGCTGGCCGAGTTCCAGCTGGCGTTCGTCGCCGCGCGGGCCGACAACGTGACGTTCAGTCCCGACGCTGCGTGGTCCTGGCTCGAACGAGGCTGGGAACTTGTTCCCGAAGCCCGTGGCGATCGGGTGCGATGGTCGTACGAACCGATGACGCCGTGGCACCTCGCCTACACGCCGACGGTCAGAGCGATCGATGTCGACATCAACGGCGAGCCCGCCCTCCGCGACGGCGTCGCGACCAGGATCGACCCCGTCGAGGTCCGAGCCAGAGCCGGTGAACAGGCCGCCCGCCTCCATGCCCGCTTGTGAGGCACATCCGTGACCCCGGCGTAACTGGTCAGGTGACCACGACGGTGGTGCCGACGTCGGCGAATGCCCAGAGGAACTTGGCGTCGAGGTCGTGCTGGCGTTGGCACCCGCCCGACAGGCGGGTTCCGAGTTCGTCGGTGGTCTGATACACCGAGTTGTCGGACACGTGACGAGGGATGCCGTGGAAGCCGATGTGGCCGATCTCGGTCTGCTGGTAGCGAATCATGTTGGGCAGAAGAGCTTGACCGTTCCAGGCCGTCGACATCTCCGAACGGCTGTACACCGTGTGCGTGCCGGGCGCTTCGTTGCTGTACTTCGATCCCGACACGAGCCAGGAGCGCACGATTGCCTCGTTCGAGTCGACCGCCCACGCTCGTTGCCCGGCACGGTCGTAGACCACACGGCGACCCGACCCCGAGTTCTCGGGCAGCGGCGGGGCGTCGGCGCCCGTGCTTGCGACCGGCGACAGGTAGTACCCGGTCGGGTCGAGCGTCTTCGGCGGCGGGGGAGGGGTACGCACGACGAGAGCGTCCTCGTCTGGCCAGATGTTGAGTTCGATGGCGCTCTCGCGTCCGACGACACCGTCGACGAAGAGCCCTGCATTCTCTTGATAGGCGACCACGGCGGCGAGCGTCGGGTTGTCGAAGTCCCCATCGATGTCACCGGTGTAGAGACCCTCGGCCGTCAGCGCCTGTTGCAGGCAGGCGACCCCGTCGCCCTGTGAGCTCAGACGAATCGAAAGCGCACCGATCGTGCAGCCACCGTCGGCTCGTTCCGGCTCGACCGGAGCGGTGGATTCGACCTCGTTCTGTCCGAGCTCGCCTTCGAGGTCGGGGAGGGCAAGGCCTGCCGGCGTGGCCGGCGTCTCGCCTGCGGAGAGCCCCTCATCGTTCGTGCCGTCGGCTGATACCGCAATCGTGTCGGCTCCACCATCGTCTGCGGTGACGATGGCTCCCACACCGGCGGCAGCGACGACGGCCCCCAAGGCGAGGCCGATGGCGAGGCGTCGCCGGTGGTCGGGGGCCGATGTCATCGGGACCGAGCCTACCGACGTGGCCTCGTTGTCCGCAGCCACACCAGCAGCCACACCAGCAGCTCAGCGGGTGAGCGTGGCGACGATGGCCGCGACGAGGCCCGTTCCGGTGCCGAGGATCGTGACGAGGCCGACCGAGCGCGCCGCCGAGGGGTGCACCACGTCGGTGCCACCTCGTAGGGCGCCATGGAGTTGTTCGTAGTGGGCGCCCGACCACACCAGCACTGCAGCGCCGAAGACGACCTGCGTCAATCCGCCGGCGGCGAGCAGCCAGAACCCTTTGGTGGCGGCGAATCGGCTGAGCACCAACCCTGCAACCATCATGGAGATGGCGGTGCGCTCCCATGCCAGCGACGTGCGTTCGTGCTGCAGTCCGGTGTCGAAGACGGTGACCGGGCGCGGATCGTTCACGATCGGTCGACCACGAGGAGCACCGCGGCAACCACCGTCACGATGGCGGTTCCGATCGCCATCATCATCGGCAGACGCGAGGTCGGCAACGGCTCGTTCAGCCGCATCGATCGCTCGTTGAGTGCCCACCGCCGGTACGCGCTCGCCGCGGTGAGGAAGCTGAGCGCCAGCAGCAGGATGCCGAGCGTCTCGCCCACAGCGAGTTCGTCGAGCAGGCTGACCGCCGCCAGTCCGCCGGCGGCGAGCGCGAGCGCCGTACGGATCCAGGCGAGGAACGTGCGCTCGTTCGCGAGCGTGAATCGGTAGTCCGGCTCGCTGCCGACGCCACGCGGGTCGGGCGGCAGGACGCGGTCGCGCAGGGTCACGCGACCTGGCTCAGCGCCACGGTGTCGTCGATGGCGGCACGGAGGCAGCGAGTCAGGAGGTCGAGGTCGGCCACGGCGGCTCGATCGCTGTTGACCCCGAGGTGCACGGTGCCGTCGTAGCTGAACAGCGTGATGTTGATCGCAGCTCCGGCGAGAGGACCGAACGCATAGAACTCGTCGACGCGGGCGCCGGCCATGAACACCGGGAACGGCGGTCCGGGAACGTTGGAGGTGGTGATGTCGACACCCTTCAGCATGGCGCCGAGGATCGACACCGCCGCGGCGGGCCCGAACCGCGAGATCACCCCGGAGATGTCGTTGACGTGGGGCAGCGCCGGCTCGGCGCGCGCTTCGCGGAGCAGCACCTTGACCTCGCCGATGCGGTCGCCCGGGTCGGCGTCGCTGAGCGGAAGCACCATCCGCGCTGGAACGAACTGGTTGTCGAAGTTGTTCGACGCGTCGCCGCCGCGGACGCTGATCGGCATGTTCATCCGGACTGCGGTGCACGGGTGTCCGAGGGTGTCGTGATAGCGCTTCAGCGCGTCGAGCGTGATCGCGACGAACGCATCGTTGAGTGTGCCGTCGACCGACCTCGCTGCTGCCTTCAGTGCGGAGAAGGGAACGGAGATCGCCTCGAAGTGGGTGTTGAGTGAACGCTCGGTCATGGCGGGGCTCAATGGCGTGGTCGCCGGCTTGACCACGCGAGCAATCGACCCGGTCGTACGGCTCAACTGCTCGATCGTGCGGCGAGGGTCGCGCAGCAAGTCGCTGGCCGTTCGCAGCGACGCTTTGCCGATCCGGGCGCCGGTCTTGGCCTCGGATGCAATCCGGTGGGCCACCGATCGAGCGCCGGGGATCGCCCACAGGGGCGCCTCGACGCGGAGGCGGTCGTCGACGCGAGGTGTCGAGTCGGCAGTGCTGGTCGGAGCTGGAACGTCAGTGCCCGGGTCGACCTCGAGATCGACCATGTGCTGCAGCAGCTGCACCATGCCGAGCCCGTCGGCGATGGCGTGGTGCACCTTCATGATGAATGCGGCCCGCTTGCCTGGCAGCCCCTCGACCACACACAGCTCCCACAGCGGCCGGTCCTTGTCGAAGGCGCGTGCCGCCATCCGCTGCGCATGGTCGAGCACCTGACGGCGACCAGGGCGGCGGCCCGGCAGGCGCGCCCAGGTGTAGTGGTAGTCGAGATCGACATGAGGATCGTCGGCCCAGCGCGGTGGTGCGACCCCGGGTTGCTCGTCGACGACTCGTTGACGAAGGCGCGGGATCTTCGCAACCAGCCGCTCGACGACGGCATCCATCCGCTGGTGGTCGGGCAGCGAGTCGAGGAACCAGACACTGGTGATCGTCGATCGCAGCAGCGGGTCGCGCTCGATGTGCCACAGCACGGAGTCGCTCTCGCTCATCCACTCGTCGTAGTGCAGCTCGCTCACGTGGTTCCTCCAGCCCCGGGCTTGGGGAACCACCAACCTGTTGTCGGTGACCGCATGGCCAGAGCGTAGACCGACCCACCGGCGAGTGTTCCCGTCCGGGAGTGTCTTCGGTGTGCGGAGGCGCGAGACTGCGTGATGTGAAGCAGCTGTCCGGCCTCGACGCGAGTTTCCTCTACATGGAGACCGCCAACACTTACGGTCACGTCAACGGTCTCGCGATCTACGAGCGACCGGCCGGCGACTTCGATCCGTACCAGGCGGCATACGAGCGCTTCGATGCGCTGCTCGGGCGCCTCGAACCGATGCGTCGTCGTCTGGTCGAGGTCCCGTTCAAACTCGATCATCCCTATTGGATCGACGACCCCGACTTCGACCTCAACTACCACGTCCGCCACATCGGTCTCGCCCCTCCCGGTGGTGCCGATCAGCTCGCCGAGCAGGTTGCACGCATCGTCGGGCGGCGCATGGACCGCTCCCGCCCGCTCTGGGAGGCCTATGTGATCGAAGGGTTGGCCGACGGTCGCTGGGCGATGCTGACCAAGACCCACCATGCGACGATCGACGGAGCGTCCGGCGTGCTGCTGCTCGGGATGTTGACCGATCCTGCCCCCGACATGCCGATGCCCGAACACGTCGAGTGGGTCGGCGAAGCGATCCCGTCCGACCGCGATCTGCTCGAACGGACGATGCGCAATCTCGCTGCCAACCCGGTGAAGGGGATGCGGCTGTCGCTGCGCATGTTGCGCAACATCGCCGAGGTGGCCGGTGTCGACAGCGTGTCCGCCATTGCGTCGCAGGCCCGAGAGGCGCTCAAGTCGGTGGCGCTCGGCGGTGCGATCGATACGCCTGAGCCTGTTCACCGCGTCCGCATCCCGCTGTCGCCCGCCCCACCGACACCGTTCAACCGGGCAGTCACGCCCCATCGTCGATTCGCCATGAGGTCCACAGCGCTCGGCAACATCAAGGCGCTCAAGGACGCCACCGGATGTACGGTGAACGACGTCGTCATGGCGATCTGTGCCGGCGCGCTGCGCGAGTACCTCCTGCGCCACGACGCCTTGCCCGAGGCGCCGCTGCGGGCGATGGTGCCGGTGTCGATCCGGACCGGCGACGAGGAGGATCCGTGGACGAACCGTGTCGGCGGGATCATCGCCGACCTGCCGACGAACTGTGACGACCCGCTCGAACGGGTTCGCCGCTGTCACGATGCGATGAACGAAGCCAAGCTTCAGATGGATGTGCTTCCTGCCGAGGACATCGCGGAGCTGGCGCAGGTCGCACCCCCGCTCGCTGCGACGGCGGCGATGCGTCTGCAGTCGCGACTGCGCCTTGCCGATCGGGTGAACCTTCCGACGAATGTCGTGATCTCGAACGTGCCCGGGCCTCGCCATGCGCTGTACTTCGCGGGGGCAAAGATGACGAACTACATCCCGGTGTCGACGATCGCCGACGACATGGGCCTCAACATCACGGTTCACAGCTATCTCGATCGGCTCGACTTCGGGCTGATCGCCGATCGCGAGCTGGTTCCGGACCTGTGGGATCTCGTCGACCTGCACATCGACGAGATTGCCGTGCTGTTCGAAGCGACCGGCGCCGAGTGGGCCGAGGAGCAGAAGGCACCGTCGATGCGACGAGGTGGGGCCGCCAAGGCCCCGGCCCGCAAGAAGCGGGCGGCGACGAAGACGTCGTTGGCCAAGAAGGCGTCACCGGCGAGAAAGTCGCCGGCGAAGAAGAAGTCGCCGGCGAAGAAGAAGCCGGCGGCGGCGAAGTAGAAGCCGGCGGGGTTCGCTTCCTGAGCGCTCGAATCTGAGCGCACACGATCGACCGGTAAGACTCGTCGGTGATGGACTTCGATCTGCCACCCGACGACCACCCGACGCGCCGCATGGTGCGCGACTGGATCGCGCAGCACCCGCAACCGTCTGCGGCACAGCTCGCTGAAGCAGGCTTTGTCGTGCCGCACTGGCCGAAGCCGTGGGGGCTCGAGGCCGATCCGATCGATCAGCTGGTGATCGACGACGAGCTCGCGAGGGCGGGCATCCAGCGACCGGGCAACCCCATCGCCATCGGCTGGGCTGCGCCGACGATCTTTCTGGCCGGCACCCCGGAGCAGCACGAGCGCTATCTCCCGAAGATCTTCAGCGGTGAGGAGGTCTGGTGCCAGCTGTTCTCCGAACCCGACGCCGGATCCGACCTCGCGAACCTCGCGACGCGAGCGGTCAGAGATGGCGACGAGTACGTCGTCAACGGCTCGAAGATCTGGTCCAGCGGCGCCCACCACTCGCAGTTGGGGATCCTGATCGCCCGAACCGATCCGGACCAACCCAAGCACAAGGGCATCTCCTACTTCATCTGTCCCATGGATCTGCCTGGCATCTCGATGAGCCCGATCGTCGACATGACCACGGCGCACTCGTTCAACCAGGTGTTCTTCGACAACGTTCGGATCCCGGTGTCGTTGCGCGTCGGCGACGAGGGCGACGGGTGGCGACTCGCCAAGGTCACCCTGTCGAACGAGCGGGTGTCGCTGTCGTCGGCGGGATCGCTGTGGGGCGTCGGTCCCTCCGCCGACGACCTGATCGATGTGATTCGCGGCAACGGTGGCGTGAGCGACCCCGTGCTGCGGGATCGGACCGTCCGTCTCCACATCGAGGCCAAGCTGTTGCACCTGAACTGGATGCGCAGCCTCAGCGCACGCTTGAAGGGCAACACCCCCGGTCCGGAGGCGTCGATCCAGAAGATCATGGCCGACGAACACGGCCAGCATGTGATGGCGTTGGCCAAGGACCTCGCCGGCGCCGACGGCATGCTGACCGGGTCGGGCCCCGGCGGCGCGATCGCAACGTCGTCGCAGAGCGGGCCGACCGAGAACAACCTCGCGGTCGACCGCCAGTTCCCCGACGTCGAACCGGTCTGGCACTACGGCTACCTGTTCAGCCCGGCACTCACGCTCGGCGGCGGCACGTTCGCCGTGCAGCGCAACATCGTCGGCGAGTTCGTGCTCGGGCTCCCTCGCGAGCCGAATCTCGAACAGGGCCTCACGTGGTCCGAGGCGCGGCAGCAACGCTCCTGAGCACGGTGGCGGACTAGTTTCGGGCCGGTGACCGCGCTCGGATTCGGAATCGACATCGGCGGCTCCGGCATGAAAGCGGCGATCGTCGATCTCGACAACGGCACACTCGTGTCGGAGCGGCTCCGCATCTCCACCCCCAAGCCTGCGACGCCTGCTGCGGTGGCCGCGGTGGCCGCCGAGCTCGTCCATCGACACGAGTGGTCGGGCTCGATCGGCGTCGGTTTCCCGGGCATCGTGCGACACGGTGTGGTGCATTCCGCAGCGAACCTGGATGCAAGCTGGGTCGGCGTCGATGCCGACCGCGTGTTCACCGATGCGTGCGGGGCCGACACACACATGGTCAACGACGCCGATGCCGCAGGTCTCGCCGAGGTGCGTTGGGGTGTGGGGCGAGACGTCGCCGGGGTGGTGCTGGTGCTGACGTTCGGTACGGGGATCGGTTCGGGCCTGTTCGTCGATGGGATCCTGGTCCCGAACACCGAACTCGGTCATCTCGAGCTCGATGGACGTGACGCGGAGTCGCATGCAGCGGCGAGCGTTCGCGAACGCGAGAGCATCGGTTGGGCCGAATGGACACCGCGGGTCGAGCGCTATCTGCGCCATGTCGAAATGCTCTTCTCGCCGGACCTGTTCGTGATCGGTGGCGGTGCGTCGAAGGCGGCCGATCGGTGGCTCCCGGCCATCTCGATCGACACCCCGATCGTGGCGGCGGCGATGGCGAACAACGCCGGCATCGTCGGGGCGGCCCTCGTGGCTCGCGGCGCCACTCGGTGACGGTCCCGGAGCTCAGCGAAGTTCGGCAGGGACGCTGCCGCGTCCTCGGTACCAGAGCACTCCGATCGTGAGCGCGACGATCGGCACCACGAAATAGAGCACGACGTTGCCATAGGTGTCCCGCGTTCCGTGCTCGCTCGCGTCGAGCACCAGCCACGTCAGGTATCCGGCGTAGGCGAACAAGAACGCAATGCCCTCCCACCGGTTGAGCACGTGGCCGTTGGCGAAGATCGGCAGGCACGCGACCGCCACCGCGATCATGACCGGGATGTCGACCTGGACGGCGCTGGCAGCAACAGGGATCGCATCGGGCGACACGACGGCGGTGACTCCGAGCACCGCGAGCAGGTTGAACAGATTCGAGCCGATGGCATTGCCGACGGCCAGGTCGCGTTGCCCGCGGATCGCTGCGAGTACCGATGTGGCCACCTCCGGGAGCGAGGTGCCGATGGCGACAACGGTCAACCCGATCACCAGGTCGCTCACGCCGAGCTCGGTGGCGATGTCGCTGGCCGAGCTCACAAGCCCCTGTGAGCCGAACACCAGCAGCACCAACCCGAGAACGAGAAAGCCGATGTCCGACAGGACCGACGCCTCGGCCAACGATTCGGGGTCGAGTGCCTCGTCGTACTCGGTCACGATGTCCGGCGCCGAGCCCCGGGTGGCGGTGATCACGGTCCAGGTGAGGTAGACCGCCAACGACAGCAACAGCACAGCGCCTTCGACGCGGCCGAGCGACTCGTTCAACACGAATACGAGGAGCAACACCGATGCGCCGATCATGATCGGCACGTCGAGGCGCACGATGCGCTGCGCGACGAACAACGAACCACCCACGGCAGCCGCGGTGCCGAGCACGAGCAGGATGTTGGCGATGTTCGAGCCCACCACGTTGCCGATGGCGATCGATCCGGCCTCTGGACCGCCCCGCAGTGCATCGCCCACGCTGACGGCGAGTTCGGGTGCGCTGGTGCCGAATGCCACCACGGTCAGCCCGATGACGACGCTCGACATGCCGGTTCGGGCAGCCAATCGTGCAGCACCGCGGACGAGTGCCTCGGCCCCGGCGACGAGCGCGACGAGCCCGACGATCAGAATCGCAATCGTGGTCGGGCTCATCGCGGCTGGAGGCTATGACCGAACACCCAGCGTCACACGGAGCCGGGCCTACCGTGATGCGTCAGCGAGACGGCGGGCGAGTTCGTCCCGGTAGGCAGCGGCTCGGCGGAGCTTGAGGTTCTCGTAGCCGCGAACCTGATCGGGGAGCGAGGCGATCTCGACCGCTTCGTCGTACGTGTCGGCGCTCAGTCGACGGTTCAACACGGTGATCGCGTTCGTGTACTCGGGGATCATCGCCCGCTCGACGCGACGAACGTCTGCCCATCGGAACGGGTCGGCGAGCGTGCCGCGTAGCCGCTTGCTGGCCCGGAGTGCTCGCAGGGCTGGAACGGCGGAGCGTTGCAGCTTCAGCTTCCGGTCGAGGCCCAGCGAACGCAGCATCGGCGGGTGGAGGTGATATGTGACCGTCGTCGTGGTCCCGCCGACGGCTTCGTAGCCAGATCGGGCGGCGCCGTCGAGCAGCAGGCGGGCGACCTCGTACTCGTCCTTGTACGCCATCAACTTGTGGAGGTTGCGTGCCACAGCGGTGGCATAACGTGTGGAGTCGACACCGATGGCGTGTTCGGCGCGGCGCGACTCGCCGACGACCGTACGGAACCGCTCGGCGTACGCGGGTGACTGGAAGCCGACCAGATCGTCGGCCAGTCGCTCGACGAGGTCATCGAAGGGTTCGGGACCCGCAGGGTGGCACCAGCCGGCTGCCCGCTCGACGGCGACGGCGTCGACCGACCAGGCGCGACCCCACCGGAACGCGGCCAGGTTGGTGTCGACCGCCACGCCGTTGAGCGTGATCGCCTGTTCGATCGCGTCGGCCGGAACGGGAACCGCGCCCGCCTGCACCGCTGCACCGAGCAGGAGGATGTTGGCCGTGGTCGTCGAGCCGAGCAAGCCATCGGCGAGGCCCGCCGCGTCGAGGAAGCGATTCTCGGCGGATCGGCTGACCTGCCCGACCCGCTCGGCGAGCGTCGCTCCGTCCGGCGGTGCGATGTCGGGGTGGGTGACCATCTGCCCGGTCGGTACCGCTTCGGTCGAGGCGACCACCACGGTTCGGTCGGGTCGGACACCCGCGAGATTCGCGTCGCTCGCGCCGACCAGCAGGTCGAAGGCCAACAGACAATCGACGCCTGATGCGTTTGCGTGGTTCGACACCGCTGTCTCGTCGCGGGTGATGCGCAGGTCGCTGACCACCGGTCCGGCCTTCTGCGACAGCCCGGTCTGATCGAGCCCACGAACGTGTAGACCGGCGAGCATCGCGGCCGTGGCCAACACCTGGCTGACCGTGACCACGCCGGTGCCGCCGATTCCGGTGAGCCGCACCGTCATGTCGCTGCTGTCGACGAGTCCAGCGGTTGGAGCCGGCAGGTCGGTCGGGGCATCGAGCCGGACGGGTCGGGCGGTCGCAACCTTCTGGTCGGCGTCGACGGTGACCGTGGCGAACGACGGGCAGTCGCCCTGGAGGCACGAGAAGTCAAAGTTGCAGCTCGTCTGATGAATGCGGGTCTTGCGCCCGTAGGGCGTGTCGACCGGCTGGACGGACAGGCAGTTCGACTTGTCGCCGCAATCGCCGCACCCCTCGCACACCCGCTCGTTGATCACGACGCGGAACCCCGGCGTCGGGATCGTCCCGCGAGCCCGACCGCGACGATTCTCGGCTGCGCAAGCCTGGTCGTGGATGTGGACCGTCACGCCGGGAATCTCGGCGAGGACCTG
>DATLBC010000032.1:0-2092 GCA_035527095.1 Ilumatobacteraceae bacterium
TATTGCCGTTGTGTAGCCCGGAATCACTTGTTGCCGCCGCATGTTACGGTCGGCGCCGTGTCGGTTGAGGTGAACGAGCATGACGATGCTGGCTGGCCGTACGGGCAGGTCGTGTTCGGCTGCGCGACCTTCGGCGGACTCGGCGGAGCCAGCGATTTCGTGGGCAAGGGCATGGGTGAGGAAGCTTCGCTGGCTTCGCTGGACGAGGCGGCGAAGCTGGGCATCACACTGTTCGACACGGCCGAGCGGTACGGCGCCGGCGAGAGCGAACGGATCGTTGGACGCTGGCTGACTTCCCGCCCCTCATCGGTGACCGAGCACGTCAGGATCTCGACCAAGGTCGGACCGCCGTGGCTCGATGGTCGCGACGGGCAGTTCGACCTCGAGTACATCGACCGCATCTTCTCCGGAAGCCTCGAACGCCTGGCTGTCGATGCTGTCGAGATCCTGTACACCCATGCCCCCGACGACCACCCAGATCGTCCGTCCGGCTACGAACCGGTCGGGATCGAAGCCACGCTCGAAGCCCTGGAGACGATCCGGGCGACCGGGCGCGTGCGTCGGCTCGGCACCAGCAACGTCGACGCCGATCAACTTCTTGCGGCGATCGATGCCGCCGAACGCCTGGGAGTCGTCGGCTACGAAGTGATCCAGAACGGCTACAACCTGCTCGACCCGGACGGCGACGCGGAGGTCCGCCGGGTTGCTGTCGAGCACGGCATTGCCTACACCGCGTACTCCGCTCTCGCCTCGGGCATCCTGACCGGCAAGTACCGGCGAGACGCCCCACCACCGGCCGGCAGCCTCGGCGAACTAGGCGTTCTCGGTGCGATGAGCGATGTGGTGCACGACGCCCTCGACCGACTGCGGACGGTCGCGGAAGATCGACGCACGACGACCGGCGCACTCGCCCTGGCATGGCTCATGAGCCGTTCAGATGTGACGGCAATCACGACCGCACCCTCTCGAACGAGCCCACATCTGCCCCTCTTGGCCGCAGCATTGAGCCTGCGCATCGGCAGCGAAGAGGCGGACACGTGGGCATCATGGTTCCGCGATGCGGCCGCCGAGACCGAGTCGTCAACCTGACACGACAGGCTTCCCAAGGTGTTGGCGCACTGTCCCGTTTGGTGCGCCACATATCGGCCCGTATCGCGCGCCCGATGACTCCGTCCGCTCGGCCGCCGGGCGTGTCCGGGATTACGTGCGGGTCAACGCGGGTGGCAGGGCGTCACAGTGCGCCGGATCTGTGGCGCGGACCGGAGCGTTCGCGTGTGCGATTATCGAGTGGTCCCAGCGCTTGGTCACCGAGCGGTGTGTGCCGCTAAAGAGCGGGGCAGTTGCGCCGACAGGGTGATCGATCTCAGTGTCCCCGAACGGCACGACGCCTGCGACGGCCGAGGGGACCCCCGGTGGCGCCCACGGTCCTGCCGTCCCGCACATCTCTACACTTCTGTCGGCGCCCCGGCCACGCCGACAGCCACCACACCCGTCAATTCGACTCCGGAGCGCACGCGTCGGTCGGGTCGCCCCGAGCGACGTACTCGTCCCACTCGGCGTCGGTCAACGAGCGTCCGGCCTGTTCGCACGCCGCCAGCAACCACGACGCCGGGCGCAGGTCGACGTGGACGAACTCGTCCTCGGTCAGATACCAAAGCCCAGTGGCCGACGGCGCCATCCGGGTGCCCGACTCGGTGTCGGTGCGTCCGATCGCGCCGATCCGACGCCGATCACGCAGCGACCACAGTGCGATCTGCCCGTCGAGCTCGCGAACGACTGCTCGGCCGTCAGCGAACACCACCGGGTCGGTGAGGTCGAGTCGCCTCGAGAGGGTGCCGAGCGTCGACCCGGCGGCGACGTCCACGACGGTGCCGGTCCCCTCCTCGTCGACGACGAGGGCGAGCTCGCCGCCCGGCGCAACCCCACCGCGGATCTGGTCGGCTCCGACCGGCACCGGCGGGAACAACGAGGTGCCGTCGGGCGCCCATTGCTGGAGGGTCCCTGATGCCGTGGCGATCTGCCACAGATGGGGGTTGCCGTGCCAGAAGTGGGCCAGACCCATCTCGACGGTGACTGCCGGGGCCGTCGGGTC
>DATLBC010000033.1:0-15977 GCA_035527095.1 Ilumatobacteraceae bacterium
CGCCGGCACCACGAGCTCACACACACCGGGCGAACGCTCACGTATCCCGGGCGTCGACCGGGCCTTCCCCATGTGTAAACCGTGGTGCGCAGTGCGAAGAAGCGTTGGATGAACGTTGGATATTCGGAATTCTCGCCGAGTTCGCACCGCCGAAAGTCGAATTTCACCTGCGAGTTGGTGGTGGGGCGGGTGGGGCTCGAACCCACGACCCACGGATTATGAGTAGCCGCTCGGGTGTCCGTCGAGTACCGGATAGTGCCGCTGAGCAGGCCTTTCGCGACTGCCGTGTCCGTCCGGTACCGGCCAGATCCAAGATGTTCCGGCGACTTTCTTGGATGAAATCTTGGATGGATTCGATCCTCGTGCCTGCCGTCAGAGCCTGACGGCGCTCACCGTGTCCGGCAGCTGTCGGCAACTCGTTCGAGCACCTGGTCCCAGCCAACGGTCTCGACGGTCCCAGCCGCGATCTGCTCCGAGCGGCGCGACAACTCGTCGCGCCATGCGAGGTCGACCGGTAGTTGACTCACACCACCGATGTCGTTGATCTCGTCGATGTAGGCGATGACCTTCGCGGGGGTGTCGAGCACTCGACCATCGGCGGCGATCGGAACATCGTCGTCGGTCGGCGGACGAGAATCAGCGAAGAACTCCTCCACCGTCCACACGCGAACTGTCTTCCCAGCCACGACGCCACGATACCCGTCAGCGATCAACGGGATCGGACGATCCCGCGCTGCAGATCAGAGGTCGATGGACATGTCGACGGAAGCCGGCTCACGTTCCTGCATCTGTTCGACGATGTCGTCGACCAGGGCGCAGTGCGCTGCGTATGCACCTTCGTGATCGATCACGTCGCTGTAGGCGACGTGGTGCTGCTCGAGGTGCGCCGCAAAGATCCCCCAGAGTCGGCGCATGCCGGCGGTCTCCTCCATCGGGCCGAGCTGCTCGATCGCCCAGTCCGGCTCTTGGAGACGCAGACGATGGGCTCGCAAATGGATGTCGCGCCAGATCGCCTTGTCGACCTCCTTGAACCTCGCATCGTCGGCCCTGCCGGTCCGGAGGTCGTACCGTTCGCCGAACAACTGGCGGAGCTGCTCGCCGTTCAACGCTGACGGAGGGCGGATGAGCTTGCCGGTGAGTTCGGCTCGGCGGGAGTGGGCAGGTTGGTCGATCCAGTCGGTGGTGAGGCACCGGCTCAGCACGTCCACGGCGGCGTCCTCGCCCGTCGTGGCGACGAATGCGACATTGCTCGACCGGCCACGCGTGAGCGGAACGTAGATGTTGCGAACGTCGGTCGGGCGGTCGACGTACAGGATGCCGACGTCGACGGTGCGACCCTGAGCGCCCATGCCGGTGGTGGCGTATGCCAACTCGACGTGCTGGGTCACGTAGGTGGCCGGAAGGTGGACGCTGCCGTTGCGGCCGGTGGCGACGAGCGAGCCGTCGCTGCCGATTCGATCGACGGTCCACGTCGCGCGGTTGCGGACCATGTCGCCGCGGTCGGTGCGCAGGCGGCGGTCGTTGTGCCGCGTGGCGATGTCGTCGCCGACGAAGACTCGTCCACCTGCGATCCTGGCGTGTCGACCGTCCGGGTCGATCTCGCCGGCGTGGATGCGGATGAGCTGGGCTCGTTCGTTGAGCACGGCGACGGTCTCGTTCGTCGGTGCCATCAGCAGCACCTCGTCGCCGGCTTGCCGGTGTCGCCACCACGTGTGGATCGCATTGCGTTCCATCTGCGTGGACGGGCCAGCACGGAGGCGCTCGTGCGAGTCGTAGAGGTCGAGGACGTCGATGTCGCCGCGGCGGAGTCGAAGGCTGGCGTCGCGTTCCCATGCATGTGTGAAGCGGTGGACGCTGTCGAGCTCGATCGCGCCGAACGTGTCGACGGTGAGGCCGAACATGCCGCCTCGGCCGACGGCCGAGAACTGCAGTGGATCACCGACGAGCACGACGCGCCACGAGCGCCGGTCGGCGAGGGCTGCGAGTTCCGCGAGCTTGGCGGTGGGGATCATGCCTGCCTCGTCGACGAACACCGTTGCTCCTGCGGGCAGGTCGAAGCGATGGTCGGGCCTTCTCGCCAGGTTGTGCTCGATCGACAACTTGTCAACGGTGTCAGCCTCGACGCCGGTCTCGATGGCGAGTACCTCGGCGGCCGCGGCCGATGGCGCCACCCCGAACACCGCTCGCCCGTCGAGTCGGAGCTGCTCGACGGCGGGCGCGAGCGCAGTGGTCTTGCCGGTACCGGCAGGGCCGACGACGAGCACCAGCTCCGCTCCCCCGGCCACTGCACCGGCCGCCACGCGTTGCGGATCGGTGAGATGCGTCGTCTCGACGGCGAGGCCGTCGTGGTCCTCCGTGAGCGAGCCCAGACGGCGGTCTGCCCACTCGATCAGCCCGGCCTCCTGGTCGAGCACTCCGTTGGTGGTCAGTGCTCGGTCGATCGCGGACTCGGTGACTGGCCGGCCGTCGCGGCGCAGCATCGCTCCGGCGGGGATCGGGCGCGACAGGTCGACACAGTGCGATACACCCAGGTGCCCGGCGGACTGCTCGATCCACTCGACGAGCGGTTCCGCTCCGACGGCGAGATCGGTCGGAACTGCTGCCGCGACTTCGCGGTGGAGCTCCGTCGGCCGCCACGACGACTGCCGCTCGACGATCGAGTCCATTGCACGGTGCAGTACGTCCGACGCCTCCGCACCGTCGAGGCCGCGCCGGGCGTCCACGCGATCGACGGCATCGTCGACCACACGATCCGGGTCGAGCCCGAACCGTCGGGTCTGCTCCGCCCAGCCGGCGTGCAGCACCTCGGCGTCGATCGAGTGGGACTTGTGGGGACGGCTGTCGACGACGGCTTCCCGTTCCAGCCGCCAGCGCTCGCGGGGCGTCGGCTCACGGCCCATCGACTCGATGAAGCGATCGAGCTTGTCGTCCATGCGGCGCCGGACGTCGGAGGTGCGCGCCGAGAACTCGGCGAGCAGGTCGGCGCTGACGTCGCTCATCTCGGCGATGCCTCGTTCGGGCGCAAGCCATCGAACACCGAGGCGCGCCGTCATCTCGGCGCGCAGGCTGGCGTGATAAAGAGCGGAGAGTGTCTGTTGGTCGTGCTTGATCAGGCGGGCGTCGAGTGCGAGCCAGCGACCGTCGGGTGACTTGACCCGGTTGGCGATCACGAGATGGGTGTGGATCTGCGGGTCGAGCGCCCGGCTGGTGTGCTGCCGGAACGACGCCGCCACGATCCCTTCGGCGTCGACCACCGCCACTTCCCCACCGATCCGGTACCGGGTGTGCGCGTGCCGTTCGATCCAACCGGCGAGCGCTGCAACTGCAGCATCGTGCGCGGCGAGCACCTCCCGACGGACGTCATGGTCGCCGAGGGCGAACATCACGGACACGGACTTCGGCGCCGAACACGTCACATCGAACCCACGCACTGACGTGTCGTCGTACGCGCGGCCGAGCGCACGATCGGGGCGTTGCGGATCCATGCCCGCCATGAGGGCAAGGAACTTTTCGTCGGCGACCTCATCGGCGAGGCCGAGCAGGCTTGCGCCGTCACCCATCCAGACGCCTCGTGGTTCGCCCGAGTCGAGGTAGTAGTTCGGGAGCGCCTCGACGTAGTAGGCGCCGGCGTCGGCACCTTTCAGCGTCGTCACTCGCACGGTCACGGCCGCACACCCCACGCCCGATGACTCCCTCGACCACTCCCTCGCGCGTCTGTGCACTCGTCTGTCCTTCCTGGGTTGACCACGGCGGCGATCGATGAACGCGACACGGCGACCTACAGCGCGAACAGCCGCTGCGGCTGTTCCGGAGTGTTCCGACGCGTCCGCGGGCGGATCGGGGCAGCGACCTCGGTCTCGGGAGCGTCGGGTGGATCGACGGGATCAGGCGTCGCGGACGGTGGCCAGGTGATCGGCCCGCCGAGCATCTCCTCGAGCGCCGTGCGCGGCACACGCAGCTGGCGTCCGACACGGATGACCTTCAGTCCGGCAGCGCCCTCGGTGTGGAGGAATTGCTGCGCCAACTCATACGCGCAGGTCTTGCCGATGCGCAGCACACGCGCCGCCTCGCGCACCGACAAGAAGTCGGGTGCCGGCACGACGGGAGCCTCTGGGACGCACTCCATGCCCTTCAACGGGCATCGAGAGGCCGACCGCGGGCAATCTTTCTGGCATCCAGCGATCTACCAGGGATTATGCGGTGGGTCGATCAGGCTAGGAGGCCGCACAGTTCGCCGGATCTGTGGCGCGGACCGGAGCGTTCGCGCCCGTGAATATCGCTCGGGTCCAAGGCGCTCCGTGATCGGCAAAAGGTGCCGTCATGCGCTCTTCGTGACCTTCAACCGGGACTGTCACGCATGGGTCGGATGACGGTCGACCCTGTCGTGATGGGTGGTGTGCCCTGCTCGCGCGGTCTGCGCGGATCGTCGACGAGCTCCCGCCACTGGAGATCGAGGACGTCGCTGCGGCGTTGCGCTTCGCGGCGGATTCGGTTGCGGGCCGTGAGATCCCGTTGCAGCCGACAGCGTGAAGTTTCTGATCGATCAGAACCGTTCGCCGCGGTTGGCCGGTCTGTGTCGTGATCGCGGACACGATGCAGTGCACACCTTGGAACTCGGCCTGGAGCGAGCGGAGGACAACGCGCTCCCGATGCTCGCGGAGTGCGCCCGGCAGTTCTCGTGTGACGTCACGGCATGACGGGAGAGTGGGATTGCGCGCCTGTCGTCATGAGGTGACGAGTTGGATCCCCGAACGGGAAGTGTCGCGATCGCTCGCAGCAACGCCTGCGTTCCGCGTTGCGTTGGATGGTCCGCACGCCTTACTTCGGAGCGCTGCCCGTTCGAGAGAGTCCCACCTGTTTCGGGTGAGGTGGCCTCGAGGCAGTCGTAGTCGACTGAGTCGCATCGGAGATCGAGCGGGCGGACCCTGGAAGCGAGTCGGGCGTATCGCCATGGTGGTGGTGGCGCTGGTCGTGGTCTTCGGGTGGGTGATCCCGAGCATCATCGATTACCAGACCGTCTGGGAGAGCCTCAAGTCGCTGACACCGCTCGACATCCTCACGTTGCTCGGGCTGACCGCAGCACGCATCGTCTCCGAGTCGTTCATCTATCGCGCGATGCTGCCGGGACTCGGCATCTGGACCGGCGCCCAGGCGTACACCTCATCGAGCGCCGTGACGGTGCTGCCTCCGCCGGCACCTTCGATCGTCCAGTACGCCTATTTCCGTTCGGCGGGCTATGACGCCCAGGTGTCGACGACGGCAGCGGCGGGAACGTTCGTGTTCCCGCAGGCAGGTCGACTCGTGCTCCCACTGTTCGCGCTGATCGCGCTGGTGATCGCGCGGCGTGCGGATGGGAGTACCTGGCTGATCGCAGGCGCTGCAGCCGTGGTCCTCGCGATCGCCGCGGTGATCGTGTGGCTCATCGGTCGCTCGGAGACGTCGGCCCGTTGGGTCGGTCGACAGCTCACCAGAGTGATCTCCTGGGTGCTCGCGCGGTTCCGGCGAGACCCGATCTCGGATCTCGGGCCCGCCGTGGTCGACTTCCGCGACAACGTCTACGACGTTGTTCGACGGCGCTGGTTGTTCGGATCGGTCGCCGTCGCGTTCAATCTCGGCATCTCGTTCGCGATGCTTCTGGCCTCGCTGCGGTTCCTCGGGATCGGTGACAGCGAGCTTCCGACCGTCGAGGTGTTTGCGATCTTCGCCGCAGCGTTCCTCGCTGGAACGCTGATCCCGTTGACCGCTGGCGGGCTCGGCGTCGTCGATCTCGTCCTGATCCTCGGGATCGAAGCGGTCAGTGACGTCAACACCAGCGTCGTCGTCGCCGCAGTCGTCGTGTGGCGGGTCTTCTACGACATCGTGACCATGCCGGTCGGTGTGGTCACGCTTCTGCGCTTCACCCACCGCCACCCGGATCTGATCGACCAGGCCCGCAGCGACCTCGGGGCGGCGCCATGAGGGTCGTCGCATGGCTCGTCGTCGGTGCGATCAGCTTCGTCTCGGGCGGCTTTGCGATACCGATCGGGTTCTCGCTGTCGCTGTCGGCGATCGAGGTCTACCTCGCGGCGTCGGTCGGCTCGATGCTCGGACTCTGGGTGTTCCTCCTCGCCGGCGATCGTCTTCGCAAGCTGATGACCGGAGAGGACGAACCCGACCCGCCGAATCCGGACTCCCGTGTCGGCAAGCTGGCTGAGCGATACGGGGCCAAGGGGCTCGGTCTGGTGGGCCCGATCGTTCCCGGTGTCACGGCGTCGGTGCTGCTCGGTCTGGGGCTGGGGATGAAGCGGGGCGAGCTCGGACGTTGGATGACGATCGGGATCGCTGTGATGTTCGCGCTCTACTGCGGCGGGTTGTGGTTGCTGATTGAAGTCGTCGGGCTGGAGTGATAGCCGACCTGGTACACCAGCATGTTGCTCGCGAGGTGTGCGCCCCGGTCGAGACCGTCGCTGCCTCGCCCGGATGGGGTGAGGCGCTCTGCGAGCCGATGCGTGACGATTTCTGCATCAGCGTTGGCTCCTCGACGGTCTGGAACAGACGTTCTTCGGCCAGACCTCGCAGCTGCCGCTCGACGCACCGATCGACATCGCAACACTGTGAAGCGTTTCATTCGAACCGACCACATCGAGAGCACGGACCCATGAACCCAGACGACCCCGAGGCCACGCAATGAACGCACGGAGCCCCATCGCTCAACTCGTCGTCTTCGTCCTGGTCCTCATCGCGATCAACGTCGTCGCGCAGGTCTTGGGCTTGAACATCCGCATCTCGATCATCGGGAGCATCGTCCTGACGCTGATCGTTGGTGGCGTCATGGCCCTGACCCGGCGCGGCTGACCTCGCTCCGAGGTGCCGTTCTCGAGTGAGTTCGGTTGCTCGATCGGGCTGTGGTTGCCGATCGAAGTCGTCGGGTTGGACTGATCAGCTGATCTGGTTGGGGCTCACCGACCGGTCGCGCACGACGAGCCTCGTCATCGTCATCGCCACCAACGCCGGCACGATCACCGAGGCCTGGCCGGTGTATTCCGCGACGAACACGACACCGGTGAGCGGTGCCGCGTACCCGCCGCCGAGCATGCAGGCCGCACCGACGGTCACATACAGCGTGGTTTCCTGAGGGTCGACCGCGTCGGCGAAGATCCGACCGATCACCGCCCCAGCGGCCATCAGTGGGATGAACAGCCCGCCCACGCCACCGCCCGCAATCGTGATCGCCGGCCCCAGCGCACGAATCGCAAAGACCGCCACGAGCAGCCAAATCGCATGGCCGGGCTGGATCGCCCAATCGATGACGGCATTCCCCGAGGTCAGCGCCAACGACTCGCCGGTGAGGCCTCTGCTGATCGCGTAGAGCCCCGCGAGTGCGAGCCCGGCAAGTCCCGCACGAACAACCGGGCTGGCCCGCTCGCTGAGGCGTTCTGCGGAGGCCACCAGCCAGATGACCCCGATCGCTGCAACGCCGATCGCCAGGCCGAGCACCAGGCTCCACATCGAACGACCAAAGGTCAGCTCGATCACGGGGACTTCGAGGTCGGGTTTGACGCCCTCGACTGCTGCCATCGTCAGGTACCCGGCACCCGCGCCGAAGAGCGCTGGAAGGACCCGCTCACCGGCGAGGCGCCCGCGAAACGGCACCTCCATGGCGAAGATTGCTCCAGCGGCTGGGGCCTTGAAGACAGCGGCGATCCCGGCGGCGGCACCAGCGACGAGCAGCGCATGCACGCTTGCCCGGTCGAGCCGTCGCCAATACCGGTGCACCAAGGCGGCGACCACAGATCCCGTGTAGACAGCGGGCCCCTCCATGCCGAGTGGAGCACCACCCGCAAGCGTGGTGAAGGCGCCACCGAGACGTCCCGGGGCGTGGGCCGCGTTCAGGTCAGGTGTCGCACGGTGAAACTGTTCGACGTACACCTCGGTGGAGGCGGTGCCGCCCCCTGCAGCGAGCCGAATCACCAACGCGGTCGCGAGCATGCCCCCCAGCACGGCCGCTGCGGGCGCCCAGACGGGTGCCTCTGCAAGCGCACGGAGGACCTCGTCGATCAGGTGCTCGAGGGCGACGATCAGCGCACCCGTGGTGATGCCGATCAGCGACGCAGCGACGATGACGGCGAATGGCGTCCTGCCGTCGCTTCGGTCGGCCGTCTTCATGCGAGTTCGGTCACTCCGTGTTGGGCTCGACCGGCTTCGCCGGCCACAGCCCGAGTACGAGGAGGGCGATCGACCCGGCCGCCGCAGCCGCACCCATCCAGTTGACCGCATTGAAGCCGTACGCATCGGCGAGCACACCACCGAGGAGTGCGCCTGCGAAGCTGCCGAGCGCCGAACCTGCAATCAGCCATCCGTTGGCCATGCCGGCGGGGAACGTCGCGAACCGCACAGCGGTGCCGGGCTGCGCGAGACGGGCGAACGGGTTGGCCTGGTACAGCAGCTGCATGAACGCCACGGCGATCAGCGCCGGTGCACCCGAGATCAATCCGACCACTGCCATGCCGAGTGCGCCGAGGAGTCGCATGATCACACCCAGCGAGTAGGTCGGCATGGTTCCCCGTTTGGCCATCAGCCGCCCGGCGGGGATGAACAGCACCATGTTGAGCGCTCCGGCGATCGAGATCAGCGTCGACGTCTCTGCCTCGCTGATGCCGTAGACGTTGGGCATGATGTTCGAGATCTGGCTGTTGATGCCGTTGTTCGCCATCGAGGTCAGCACGCTGATCAGCAGGAAGAGACCGAACATCGAACCGAGGATCTGGCGCAGCGGGACCTTCTTGGCCTGCTTGCTCTGCTTGCTCGACGTGCTGTCGTCGTCGGTTGCGGCGTACATCACACGGTGGAGCTGTTCCTCGGGGGTCTTGCTCGTGAACCAGGTGGCGACGGCCAGCAGTAGACAGCAACCCGAAGCAAGCCAGAATCGTGCCGAGTAGGACCATCCGGCGGTCGCCGCCGCGCCGATCAGGAACCCGCCGACCACCTGGCCGGCCGGCATCGCAAGCGAATAGCCGGTCATCCGCCGGGCTTCGACATCCTGCGAGAGCCCGAGACCGACGATGAACACCGGGCCGACGGCAGACACCGCCGCCACAGAGATGCCGAGAATGATCGCGTCGATGGCGAAGAACTCCGCCGACTTCGAGGCCAGTGCAAAGGCGGCGAACCCGATGGCCAGTCCGAGGACGCCTCCACTCATCACGAGACGATGTGCGCCATGTCGATCGGCAAACGTGCCGAGCACGGGTCCGAGTACGGCCGCCAAACTGATCACTGCCATCACCACGCCCGCGGCGGATGCGTCGCTCGTCACTTCCGTGACGTACGGCGGAATCAACAGTGCGATGAAGGCCGAGAATCCGGCGCCCATTGCCACGTTGGCCACCATCCACGGCTGGAGCGCCGATGGGCGTTTGGCCGTGGTGACCGCAAGGTCGTCAGTCACGGAGACTGGTCCGTTCCATCTTCGGATTGCTCGGGACCGACCGTTTGACCTCATCGGCCAGCGGCAGAATCCCGAAGTCGCGGGCGCGCTGAATGGCTTCCCCTCGGCAGTGAGCGCCGAGTTTGAGGTAGAGCGATTTCAGGTGCGTCTTGACGGTGTTGGTCGAAACACCCATCGCCCGAGCCATGTCCTTTTGGCTCATCGATCCATCGGTGAGGAGGTGCAGCGCACCGATCTCGCGGCCGGTCAATGGGACACCACCGACCACGCGGAGATGAGCCGCCGTCGACGGTCGAGTTGAGACCCGTTCCGCTGGTTCGAGGCAGCGCCGAAGCGCCCTCGCCTGACTCCGAACGGTCTCCAGATCGCCGCTGTCGAGCGCAAGCTCCAGGACGGCGAGCTCGTTCGCGAGCAGCGTGGTCCACTGGTCCGGAATGATGACTGCAAGCTCAGTGATGGGCACGTTTCCATCGTGGCGATCGACGCTCGATGGCACCAGTGCGGTTTGGTAGTAGCGGCCCTCTGACAATCGTCATAGGGCTGTGCTGCTCGTTGCGGTGCCGCCGGGCGGGTGCAATGATCCGAGCGTGACGGGGCCCGGGATCGAGATCTGGCGAAGGGTGTCGTCGTGACCACGGCCTACGGCACGCTCGCGTACGGCGTTGCGATCGGTGTGCAGGCGATGACGTCGGTTTTGTTCGTGTCCATCGGGCTGCGGCGTTCGAGAGGGTCAGGCCGGCCGTTCATGTTCTCGTTTGCGTTGCTGACCGGCCTCGGTGCACTCGCGGCCTGGAACGTCGTCAGCATGCACACCAGTTCGTCCGTCGGCGAGTACCGCGGGGCGTTCGAGGCGTTCGGGGTGATCGGCCTGCTGACAGTGGTCTCCGTCATCCTGGTTGTCGCGACGTGGACCGGCAACATTCCTCGCTGGGCACTCGTGGCCTTCGGGATCGCGACGGCGGTGGTCGGAACGCTGCAACTCGTGGTGTCGGACGGGTTGCTCGCCGATGTGATCGTCGAGGTGCGATCGGTCGAGCTCTTCGGAGAGACCTTCGTCGTCCACGAGGCGAGCAGGTCAGCATGGCGCCCGGTGCTCGACGCCTACCTGCTCGCATCGCTCCTCATGGTCGTCGTGTCGCTCGCCGTGCACTTCCGACGGGGACGTCGGTCGGAGTCGGCGGTGATGTCCGTTGGGCTGATCGTGCTGCTGGGCTTCGCCGCATACGACAGCCTGGTCGACGAAGGTGTTGTCGGCACTCCGTATCTGGCGCCATTCGGTGGCGTGGTCATCGCGGTGGTCGGGGCGGTGTTGGTCTCGGGCCGGCTGTCTCGCGCCGAGCGGCAGGTCGCTGAGCATTCGGTTCGGCTTGAGCAGACCGTGGTGGAACGGACTGCAGCGCTGATTGCTGCGAACGACGAACTCAACGAGCAGCTCGCCCGCCAGCGCCTGACGATGCGCCGGCTCGAACTGCTGACGGCGGGGTTCGAGCGCAGCAATCAGTTGGCCGGCCCAGGTGCCGGCACCGATGATGCGAGGGGTGTCGTCACATCGTTGCTCGGGACGCTGGGCACCGTCCTCGGTCTTCGACGTGCCGATCTCCGACTGAACGGCGTCGATCCATCCGACGTGCTCCCCGCTGTGAGCGAGTGGGTCTCGGGCCCGTCGGAACCGGTGGGAGGAGAGGACGATGTCGTGATCGAAGTCGTTGCGATGGAAGGGCTGACTCTTGGAACGCTCGAAGTCGTGCCCGGCCCGTCATTGTCCTTCGGTGACGAGGAGCGCCGGTACGTCCGGCTCGCAGCGGAGCATCTCGCTGGCTTTGTCCACCGAACGGAACTCGACAGCATGATCGCTGCAAACGCAGTCGACGTCGAACGACATCGAATCGCTCGCGATCTCCACGACTCGGTGACTCAGCGCCTCTACTCGGCGGCATTTCTCGCCGATGCCGCCCAACGACAACTCTCCTCGGGCTCCGGCGATGCCGAGGACACGGTCCGGCGAATCCGGTCGCTGCTGCTGACGTCGTTGTCCGAGCTCAGGGTGCTGCTGTTCGAGTTGCAGCCCCAGTCGCTCGACGCCACCAGTTTCCCCCAACTGATCGAGCAGCTCGTCGAGACGGTGGCGGCAGCGGTCGACGGCGACGTCCAGGCCGACGTGGACGAGATCCCTTCGCTCCCGCGCGCCGTCAAGCTCGGCCTGTACCGCCTCGCTCAGGAGTCGTTGAGCAACGCCGTGCGCCACAGCGGAGCGCGCTCGATCGCCGTGCGGGTCGGTCACGATCAGGGAACGACGTTCCTGGTGGTGAGCGACACCGGAACTGGTTTCGATACCGAGTGCACCACTCAGGGCCATGGCCTCCGAAATCTCGAGGAACGGGCTGCGAGCATCGGAGCGGAGTTGCTGATCGACAGCCGATCAGATGTCGGCACGACGGTGACGGTCAACTGGAGCGCCCGAGGTGGTCAGCCGTGACTACGGTCCTGCTCGTCGACGACCACTCGGTGGTGATCGAGGGGCTCACGATGCTGTTGGCGAGCTTCGACGATCTCGACGTCGTGGCGTCCACCTCCACTGCCACCGACATCGTCGAGTGCTATCGATCTCATCGTCCAGACGTCGTGCTCATGGACGTGTCGATGCCGGTTGTCGACGGGATCGAGGCGACCGAGCTGTTGCGGTCTGAGTTCCCCGATGCCCGCGTGATCGTGTTGACCGGCTCGACCGACCCGCATCTGGTCGGCGCCGCTCTGGATGCCGGCGCCCACGGATACCTGATGAAGAGCGCAAGCGGCGATGACATTGCCGAGGCAATCCGCAGTGTGATGACCGGACAGTCGGTGTTCGGGCCGGAAGCAGTGCATGCGCTGCGCGCCGAACCGGAGTCCGCCGGACCAGGGGGGGAACTCACACCTCGCGAGACCGACGTACTGCGTCAGGTGGTCGCCGGCCGGTCGAACAAACAGGTCGCGATCGAGCTCGGCATCTCACCGGGCACGGTCCGGATTCACGTCAGCAACATCCTCGCCAAACTCGGCGTATCGAACCGAACCGCTGCCGCATTGCTGGCCGTCGACCGTCGACTCGTCTGACTTCTGGGTCCCCCGACTCGGGTGAGGCCGTCCGGCAAGCCTCCGGGGACGATGGATGAGATGAGATGCTTCGAGCAGCGCGGGCTGGGCCGGTCGACATGACGACTGTCGTCGTGGTCGCACTCGTCACCGCTGTTGTGGTCGGCCTGATGACTGGCCTCTTCATGCGGCACGGCGGTCCACCTGCCGGGTCCTCGATCGCCGAGAAGGACCGGTATCTCCAAACGGCACGAAACGCGCTGGTCGACGCCCGACGATTGGCTCTCGACCTCGAGAGGGTCGATGGAACCGCCGAACTCGACGCCGACGACCTGCAGTCCTTGACCGACAGAGTCGATGTCTTGTCCTCGCAGATCACGCAGGTCACCTGCCTTGCTCCGACAGCGATGGACGGACGTGTCAGCCGCTCCCTGGCGGTGTCGGCGCTTTCGGTCAGTGATGCGCTTCGCGACGAACGCGACGTGCGCGCCGACCCTGATGGCTCCGCTCGCCGATCGGCCGATGCGTTCATCCAGCGCCGAACCGAGTTCTCGCTCGCGATACGCGACCTCGCCAATCACGTGGAGCTGCTCTGAACAGCTGACTCGGCGCGAATCCGCTCGTACAAGAATCCTGATCGAGTTCCAGGGTCCGGTTCGAACGTGGTCGACGGGGTTCGATCAAGCCCGACGCTACGTCCTCGCTCACCGCCGCCGACCAGTCACTGAAGACGGTGATATCCAGCCAACCGAAGCGAACACCACCGCCTCCTGTCGCCACGGGAGGTGAGCCCAGGTTGCCGGCGTCGATGAGTTCTGCCATGTGGGTCAAGCCGACCCCGTCACGTCATGTCGGATGTCGGACATCAGCTCGAGCGGTGTCGGCGCGTCGAGCGCGAGCCCTGCCGAGCCGAGGCTGCTGATCGCCGCTCGGAGCCCGGCGTCGACTGCGGCCCGTTCAGCGCTCTGCTCGGTTGCGTGCCAGACCAGCGATCTGATGACCACCAGCCTGCCGATCGCAGCGGCCACCTGCACCTCCGGCTGCGGATCCGACTCGATCTCCTCCACCTGCGACAGTGCGAGGCGCATCGTCGACATCGCGAGATCGAGGTCGGAGTCCCACGGAAGCATCACGTCGAACGATGATCGTCGGCGTCCTCGGACGGTGTAGTTCACGATTGCGTCGTTCAGCACGTCAGAGTTCGGAACATGCACTCGACGACCGTCGGACGTGTCGATGGTGATGGTTCTCGTGGTGATCTCCTGCACCTCGCCGACGATGTCTCCGGTGGTCGACACCAGGTCGCCGACGTCGAGCGCCCCACGCACCTGGAGCAACAGCCCACTGCTCAGGTTCGTGATCATCGGACGCAGGAGCAGCAGTGCAACCACGGCGATCAGGATCAGGATCAGGACCGGGCCGAGGCTGAAGCCGAGGATCTCGAGCGCGAACACGCCGGCGAGCAGCACGATCGAGCCGGCGGCGAGCTGCGCCATCGTTGCAACCGAAGCCAGCGCAGCACCGGTGAGATTGCTGGCTGCGCGCCGTATCAGCCGCTTGGCAAGCCACGCCAGGGCGAATCCCGCCACCATCACGATGGAGGCCGCCACGAGATCGGCGATGCCGAGCTGACCGGTCGTCCAGCGATCGAGGGTGACCTTGATCTCGTTGCCGACGCCCGAGACGATGTCTCCGTCCTGGGAGCCGCTCGGCGGTTCGGGATCCGGCTGCCGCGGGACACCGCCGATCACGGCAACCCAGAACCCGACCGGAGACAACACCATCACTCCAGGCAAGCGGTCCGACCGGGCGGCGTGCATCCCCCGACGCGGGTGAGGCATCGCCGTTGAGCCTGCTTGGTCACGACGAGCCGGCGGCGCAGTTCTCCGGTTCTGCGGATCCGGCGATCGCGAAGTCGGCGCAGGTCATGAAGCGTGGGTTCTCACGTCCGACGACGAATCCGATTGCCCCCACGATCGCGACGAGCGCGACGATCGACCACAGGACCTTGTGACCCGCGGTGCCCGTCAGTTCGGGCATGAACATGTCGACGAGGAGTCGCACGGTGATCGGAACGGAAACGAGCACGATCAACACCATCCACGCGGCGAAGCCGGGTCGGTCGAGTGCGGCCGAGGTCGACCCCTCCACCCATGCGGCAGTCAGTAGCCACGCCATCGGAGCAGCGAGCGCGAGGCGAACGAACCAGATCCACGGCGATGGGTACACGGGGTTCACCAGCGTGATGACGAAGAGAATCGTCGAGGCAACGACGATGCTGAAGACGTCGCCGTAGAGCACCTCGCCGTAGGCGCCGAAATTGAACGCGAGCGGCCAGATGATGAGACCCAGAGTGACCGCGGTGAGCGCCAAAGGGCCGCCCGTGCGTGGACGCGAACCATCAACTCCAGCGGGCAACGATGTTGGTGTCGTCGAGTCAGGCATGTGGTGGGATGTGCAACGCTCGCGGATGCTCTGCGACGTCGGTCGCCGCATGGGCTTCGACCATCACATCACGTCATCTGGGCGGATTCCTCACCCGACACGGGGGAAGGACGACGCGACAGTATGTGGGATCCTGTGTCATGGACGGCGAGCAGGTCTCCGGAAGTCCGCGGGGTCGCCCCATCCCGCGAGCGCTGCGGTCGATCGAGGCCGCAGCCGTTGCTGGTCTCCTCCACAGCATCCTGGCGCTCGTCGCAACAGGATTGTTGCTGCGCGCACCCGATCCCTCGGAGGGCGATCAGGTCGTGGCCGACTGGTATCTCGACGACGGCAACCAGCGGGCGATGATCCTGGCCGTCAACCTGATCACCATCTCGTCGATCATGTTCATCTGGTTCGTCGCCGTCATCCGCCGCCGCGTCGGCGAGCGGGAGAACCGGCTGTTCGGAACCGTGTTCTTCGGCTCGGCGCTGCTCCTGACCGGAGCGTGGCTCGTTGCCGGCGTCTTCTTCGCCGCACCGGCAGTCGCCGGCCAGGCATTCGACATGGTTCCTGATGGGGGAACCACAGCAATGACCCAGGCCGGCGGCATCACGATGACGTCGATCGTTGCGACGAGGCTCGAAGCCGTCTTCATGATCGCCACCACCACCGTCGGCCGCCTCTCCGAGGTGTTTCCTCGCTGGCTTGTCCTCATCGGCTACGTCGTCGGCGTGACGCTGCTGCTGATGCCGGTTCCGAACGAGGCGCTGACCTGGGTGTTCCCGATCTGGGTCGCCGTCGTGAGCGCCGTCCTGCTGATCCGGCGCGATGCACTCCAGCAAGGTGCGCTCACCCCTCCCGGGTGAGGGCCCACTCGTCCCGGGGCTCTACGGTCACGCCGCAGACCACCACACAAGGAGCAACCGACCATGCCGAACGGGAAGCCGAACATCCTCGTCCTCTGGGGCGACGACATCGGGATCACCAACGTCAGCGCCTACTCCGACGGCCTGATGGGATACCGGACCCCGAACATCGATCGCATCGCCGA
>DATLBC010000034.1:0-6311 GCA_035527095.1 Ilumatobacteraceae bacterium
TCCCGTCGCGTCGACTTCGAACCGGACCTCGCCGAGGAACTGCCGAGGCGGGACATCGGCGGTCGCGACCCGAGCTTGGGCGCGGCCTGCGTCCTCCATCCGGACCGTGAGCGACGCGCTGGCCGCACTGTCACCGGACGCGATCGGGCCGGTCGCGAGTCGCCAACGGGTGCCGGATCGGAGCAGATCTGCGGGGAACACGGTTGCAGGTGGGCCGGCGAGGTCAGCGGCCGGTTGTGAGTCGTCGCCGCTGACCACGGCCAGTCCGAGCACGAGGACAATCGCCGCAGCAGCTGCGGTCAGGGGCACAAGCCAGCGTCGGCGACCGAGCGCACGCTGCGACTCCGAGCGGACGGAAACCAACGCGATGCCGTCATCGTTGTTGTTCGCGTCGCGGTCGTCGTCGGCAACTGCTTCAGAGAAGTTGGCAACTGCGTCCGAGAAAGCGGCGTCCAGGCGCGCCTCGATCCTGGCCTGCGCATCGGAGGACAGCGGACGAGAGATGTCCGGGCGCACCGAGAGTCGGTGCAGGGCGTCGACAGTGCGGTCGTCGGTCATCAGGTCCTCCTCGACCAGCTGTCGTTGTCAGCGGTTCCGGCGTCGATTGCAGCGGCGAACGAGCGTCGGGCGCGGGCGAGCAGGCTCTCGACTGCTCGGTAGGAGACGCCGAAGCCATCGGCGATCTCGTCGAGGCCCCAATCGTCCAGATATCGCAGCGTCAGCACCGTTCGCTGCCGAGTCGGGAGTGACGCGAGTGCAGCGGTGACGTCATCGTCAGGATTGGAAGCCGGCGGGTCGAAGCACTGTTGCCGGGAGCCTGCGAGGCGGTCGACTGCTCGCGAGCGCGCTGCCATGTGGCGCCAGTGGTCTACCAGCCGGCGCTTGGCGACCACCGTGAGCCAGGCCGGTGTGACCTCGGCGCCGCGACCTCGGGCGAACTGGTGAGCGGCGGCCTCGAACGTCTGGGCGGTGATCTCCTCGGCGAGAACCGCATCGCCGCAGCGGTCGTAGACCACGCCGTGAACAAGTCCGTGATGCTCGCGGAAGCACGCCGACAGCCCGGTGCGGGCGGCGTGATCACGGGCACTCATACGGGACTATCGGATCACGGCGCCATTCCCCGTCGCGCACACCGGGAATCCTTGCCGTCGATCAGGTCGGACATCGCACGAGGACCACGAGATTGTCACAGCATCGTGCAATTTGCCAGGTCCTCGAACGATCGCGGAGGGGTTCGGGCGGGCACGCTTCGCCCTCGGAGTCGTTCAGACATCCCAGCGTGCGCGTGTCGGCCTGATGTTGCTGCGCGCGGATGCAATGCTCGCGACCGAGCGGCAATCGCAACCCGAGCCCGGTGGCAGTGCGCCGCACCGCCGGCGGTGCGAGCTCGACCGTCGGGCTCGTGACCGAAAGCGCGGGTCCCTTCGCTGCCAACGCTGCTGATCGGTGCGCTGACATCCGCTACTCGATGCGCCGCGTCGTCGTGTTGAAGCTGCGCAGTGCTCGGTTCAAGATGATGGCGGGAACCGTTGCATGGAACTCGTCTTCGATTGCAGCGCTGTTGATTCGAAGCGTTGGATCGGTGCGTTCCTTGAGTTGGCCGACGAACCGTCCGAGGTCGTCGACCATGTCGAGATGCGCAGCTGGGGGCTTTGCAGGATGCCCGTCGGCCAGGTTGAACGCTTCATGGCGACGACCGGCGTCGGTCTCGAGCGACCCAATACCGAAGAACACCTCAGCGTCCAGTCGATCGCCGTCGGGGCGTTGTCGTTCGATGTCAAAGATCACCTCGTTGTCCCACCACAACGATGGGCTGCTGCAGATGTAGCGGTCAAACGTCGAGGTCGCCGTCAACAGCGTGTACGCGCCGAACAGCCCGCCGAGCGAGTGACCGAAGTAGGTGACGTCACCGGCAGCGGTCGGGAACCGATTGGCGATCCACGGGCGGAGCTCACCGGACACGAACTCGATGAACGCGTCCGCGTGTCCTGATCCCGGGAAGCGGCTGCTGGGTGTCGGGGTCAGGTCACGGGCCCTGATCTCAACGGTGTCGATCACTCCGCCTGCGTCGGCGTAGCCGACACCAACAATCAGCAGCGACGGCACCAGGCCAGGAATCTGCATCAGTCGCACCGTGTCGACTGCCAACCCGAAGAACCCGTTCGCGTCAGTCACGAACAGGATCGCCTGTGGTGCTGGTCCGCAGTGCCCGACAAATACTCGGAACGTGTCGCCGACCGCCTCGGACTGCAGGTCATGAACCTCGGCTCCGCCCAACGCATCTCGCATCCACGCAGTCTTTCGCAACCACCAACATCGATCCGACCGAGTTGGCAGGAATTGGCTGGTGCGGCTCGCACTCCACTCGCAATCGCGGCCCGCACCGCTCCGATCCGCGTGCCACCGTGCCGGCCGACGTGTTGGACGTCTGGCTGCTGATCGGGCGGCGCACAATTCCAGCCCGTCGAGCGAGCGAAGTCCGTCCGAGAAGGGCACCTCGACGCTCGATCTGGTCCTCGAGAACGCGCGTCGGCCTTGCAGAGCGGCAGGTCCGGCCGCCGTCGATCCTCGTGCCGACTCGATCAGCGGCCGCCAATCGAAAGACTCTGCTGGCGTGGTCTCAGTCCGTGTCGGGTAGCTGGCCGAAGAATCCGAGGACGCGCGTGACCTTTCCGCGATCATCCACTTCTGTCACATCGAATCCAGTCACGACAATCTCGCCGTATCGACTGATCTGCCACGAGTAACGGTGCAGACCATGGTGGCTGTCCACCCCGCTCGTTCGCGAGTACTCGGCGCCAGGAAATCCAGCCTGCACGTTGTGAACATTCGCTTCGAACTCGTCGAGACCGTGCGTCTCGACGCTGGGATCAATGAACTCGACACCTGATGCCAGAGCCCGCTCCAGGTGACTCCGGACCATCGAAGGATCAGACTCGTTCCATGCGGCAAGCATGTGATCGAGTGAGTTGGGATAGGCCATCGATGAACTCCTCGGTGAGGCTGGCATTGATGCCCGACGTTACTGGTGGCGATCTGGCCGGGTGTGATGCTGCCGACCGCCCGTATCGATGAGTCGACGAGACTGACCTGAGCGAACAGAACGGCATTTCCGACCGGCAACAGCACGCCGGGCCCCGCTCGTAATCGCGGACGCGAATGCTCCGGTCCGCGCGCAGTCCCGGCGCACTGTCGGGGCCAGTCCAGTGTGCACGCCACTGCACAATCGCCGACACGTGTCCCCACCCACCAGGCCGACGGACCGTGGAGATCGGTGACGACGATCCTCAGACACTGAGGCTTGTCGTCCGCGACTATCGGGTGTGCGACATGGGCCGGCGTGTGGCGCTGGCCAAGAGACCAGGCAGGGGCAGTCAGTTCGAGCCGTTGGCGGGGCGCAGCATCGGCCAGATCGTCGGCGAGTCGCCGGCCTGGATCTCGGCAGTGACCGCGAACCCGAATCGCTCATACAGCGGAACGTTCAACGGGCTCGACGACTCGAGGTATGCGACGCCGCCGCTGCGATCGACCTCCGCAAGCGTGTGGGCGAGCAGCAGCGAGCCGAGCCCGGCGCCTTGCCGGGACGGATCGACGCCGATGCCAGGCAGGTGCCAGTGGTCGACCTCCGGATGCGACGCACCGACGTGCTCCATGAACTCGAAGACCACACCGAGGCGTTCGGGCTCGAGGGCCGCCTCCAGCACGCCGCCGAGCGCTACTTCGTCGACGGACTCGCCCGGCGCGAGCCAGCAGGCACAACCGGAGGAGTCGTCGGTGCGGAACGCCGTGCCGAGATCGAATGCAGTGCCTCCGTAGTGGCGGATCACCTGTGGAAAGGCAGTGAGGTACTGGTCGGCGTCCGGGAACATCCACCGCATCAGCGGGTCGTTCACGAAGGCGGCGACGAAGGTGGCCGTGCATCGCTCACGGTCTACGGGTGTCGCGGGCAGTACGTCGCGTGTGTGGGTCATGGTCATGGGTGTGCTCCTTGGTTGAAGTGCCGACGGAACGCGACCATATTCGAGAAAGCATCCTATTGTCAATAGAGATCTATTGTGAATAGTGGTCTCTCTCGTGTATCGTTGTTCCAGTCTGATGTCTGCCAACTCGCGTCGCTCGTACCACTCTCCGCTGCGGGAAGAACAGGTCCGCCTCACGCGCGACCGGATCCTTGACGCGCTGACCGAACTGCTGGCCGACCGACGAGCTGACGACATCACCACCCGGCAGATCGCTGAGCGCGCCGGTGTGTCCCAGCCCACCGTCTACCGATACTTTCCCGACCGAACAGCGCTGCTCAACGGCATCACCGAGCGGATCAACGAGCTCGCGGCCGAGTCGGACGGGGGTGGCTACGCCCTCGAGAGCATCGACGAAATCGGCCCCCGCATCGAATGGCTGTTCGCGACGTCCGACACGATCCCGGTCGAGATGCGCGCCGAGGCGCTGCTCAACGCTGACCCTCGACGCTTCGGTGACGACACCCAACGGCACACCGACGAGATGCTGGCCGTCGTGACCGCCGAGTTCCCGGAGCTGGATGAACGCCAGCACATCCAGCTCACCGGTCTGCTGCGGTGCCTCGGATCGTCGCAGGCGTGGCTACGGATGCGCGAAGAGTTCGGCGTGCCCGGTGCCGAGGCCGGCCCACTCATGCGCTGGGCGGTCGACACCCTCGTCCGTGCCGCGCGTGCCGGCGAACTGCCCCAGATCGACGTTGCACGACCAGAGGATGGCGACACACGATGAGCAAACTCGGCGAGCACAATCCAACACCGACAACCGAGCCGGGCTTCGAGGCGCCGGCACCGGGCCGATGGGAACTCGAAACCGCGCACCACGGGCTCCGCCCGCTGTCACCGTTCATCCGTCAGGCCTACCAACGAGCCTTCGAGGGCGGCATCGCCGAACCGTTGCAGCGCTATGGCCTCCCGCTCGCGACCGTCGAGGCCAAGTTCGTGCACGGTTGCCTGTACATGCGCCCGCTCGCGATCGGCGAGAAACCCGGGTCGTCCCCGAAGGGTCCCCCGCCCGCGTTCGTGATGAAGGTCCTCACGCGACTCCACCCCGAGCTGCGCCGACGCGCCAAGACGGCGGAGCGAACCTTCGCCGAGCGGACCTGGCGCCACGAGGTCGATCGGTGGTTCGACCACGACCGCGCCGCGCAGGTTGCGCGGAACCTTGCGATCCAAGACGTCGACATCGAGTCACTCGACGACGAAGCGCTTCGATCGCATGTCGAACGAGCACTGACCCACTTCGAGAACTCGGCACGCCGAAACCTCGCAACCCACGGCGGCGACCTCATCCCAAGCGGTGATCTCGTCGCTCACTGCGAGGACTGGGGCATCGACGCCAACGACGCTTCCGCCCTGCTGGTCGGCAGTTCGCCAGGCACCGTCGAGACCGCGGTCATGCTGCGTCCGGTTGCTGCTGCGAGGCGACGCTACGGCCTCCCGGCGACGTCGCTCGCCACCGTCGACGACGTTCGCGCGCTCGACGGCGCCGCCCACGCCGCCGTCGACGAATGGCTCCAACTGCACCAATGGCGTACGGTCACCAGCGACGACCTCGACCGCCCCACCCTCGCCGAGGTGCCCTCCCTGCAGCTGTCGGCGCTGCTCCACGCCGGTGAGGAGTCCGAAGTCGCCGAGCCCGACGTCGAGGCAGTTCGCTCCCGGGTGCCAGCCGAGCATCGGGCAACGTTCGACGGACTCGTCATCGAAGCCCGCTACGGGCATCGTCAGCGCGAAGACATTCGCGGGCTCTGCTGGAACTGGCCCTGCGGCCTCGTGCGGCGTGCTCTGCTCGAAGTCGGTCGACGGCTTCGAGCCACGAACCGCATTCATGACATCGAGCATGTCGTCGAGTTCTTCCCCGATGAACTCACAAGAGCGATGCAGGGCGCCAACGCACCATCTGCGGACACACTTGCGGAACGCGCCGCCGAACGCGATCGCATCGAAGCGGCGCCACCGCCTCGCTCGCTCGGCGCAGAAGAGGCCGATCCGCCCCTCGACGCCTTCCCGGCACCGATGGCACGAGCCACGCGAGCGATGCTCGCCAACCTCGCCGCGGACGCAACACCACCACCGGCTCCCCAAGGAGCCGCCGCGGTGACCGGTGTCGGCATTGGCGCCACCGTGTACCGAGGACGTGCCTGCGTCGTACGCGACCTGATGCTGTCCCACGATCAACTCCAACCGGGCGACGTCCTCATCGCCCCGTTCACCGGACCATCGATCAACTCCCTCCTGCCCATCGTCGGCGCCCTTCTTCTTCTTCTTGTCCTCGTCATCGTCCTTGCCCTT
>DATLBC010000035.1:0-34981 GCA_035527095.1 Ilumatobacteraceae bacterium
TGGTCTCATTCCGATTGGTTGCAGCATGGATTCGATGAAGAGACCCGTAGGGGGCGCGCGACACCCCCGAGCTTTAGATCAGATCAATCAACCATCTGGCGACGGTGCTCACCGCCACCGACACAAGAGTCAGCGAGCCAACCTACACGGCCCTGGAAACCCTCGTCGGAGTTGCCCGAAACTCTGCAATCGGCTTGTGGACTGGCGATAGTGGATCAAGCCCGCAAGAGACGTAGCCCACTCGGCAAGAAGCGAATCACACACGATGATTCATTCGCACCGCCTGACCTGGGGTTTTGCGTGGAGCTAAGGAGAATCGAACTCCTGACCTCTTCCATGCCATGGAAGCGCTCTACCAACTGAGCTATAGCCCCATACCTGCCCGTACGGGACGGCGTACGTTATCAACCGCCGCAGCCGCATCACAACGAACGCCGCCGCGTCAAGAACGGCGAGTCGCCCGGCTGGCGCTCGTCGTGGGCGCGACGCCAGCCGGCGAAGGTGTCGAGAATGTGCGGAGGCGAGCCGTGAATCTCGATGAAGCCGCCGGTCGACTCGCGGGTGTCGAAGTACGCAGCGTCGACTCCGTCGGCGAACAAGCGGGTCGCGCAGCTGAACCCGAGTGACTCGAGTCGCTCGAACTCTGCTTCGAAGTCGTCGACGAGGACACCGCTGTGATGGAAGCCGAACTGACCTGGCTCGTACATGTCGCGGTAGATCGACAGCGAATCATCGTGTTGCACGATGAACTGAATCATCGTGTCGCCGAGATAGCCGAACGCGTACGAAACATCGGCTTGTTGGTCGGTGCCTCGATAGTCGAACGAGTCGGTCCGATGATGCGCTGCGACCACGAACGGACCGGCACCGAAGACCCGATTCCATTCGATGATCGCCACCTCGAGATCAGCGACGAAGAAGGCTTGCTGAAAGAACTCGTGCCGGACGATCGCCATGCCGAAGTGTGGCTGGCGGCTGCGCCGTCAATCGAGTTCGGGCGTTTGGGCTTCCCACGCAACGCGCGGGGCGTCCATGTACAGCCGTTCGATCTCGTAGAACTCGCGCACCGAGTCGAGGAACACGTGGACGACGACGTCGCCGTAGTCGATCAAGGTCCACTGCTGCTCACGGACCCCCTCGGTTCGAACCGGCGATCGTTGCAGTTCAGCTTTGACCTTGACCTCGATGTCGTCGACCACGGCGCGCACCTGGCGCGGGTTCGATGCGCTGGCGATCACGAAGTAGCCGGTGATCGACAACAGTGTTCCAACGTCGAGAACGAGCACGTCGGTCGCCTTCAGGTCGGACGCTGCTCGAGCCGCGCACAGCGCCAGCGATTGGCTCGCATCGACGTCGATCGTTTCGTCGGCCTCAGGCATCTGGGTCATCCATCGGCAGGGACCGTAGCGGGCGCATCGCTCGACGAGGGCGCCGTCTCCGACGGTGCGGAGTTGTCAGCCGCGGTATCGGGAACGGATTCATCCGGCGCGACGTCGGAGGCCCGTCCGACTTCGTGCTCCAGATACGACATGCCGAGGATGATCTCTGCGTCGACGCCCTCCAAGACGGTGTCGGCAACCCGCGCATCGACCTCGCCGAGCAGCGAACCGACCGCATCGATCGTCGCTTGGAGTTGCCGTTCGTCGGCAACCTGGATCGTGGTGACCAGCGGAACTCCTGACGGCGCAGAGTCGACGGAGACGACGTTGGCGGACAGAAACAGGAGCCGGCCGATCAGCTCGAACACGAGATCCGACGTCGAGTCGTAGAGACCACTGGCACTCGCCAGGTCGTCCGGGCTGTAGTTCGCGACGATGCGTACCTTCAATCCCAAGTTGGCGGTCGACACGAGTCCCGGCGAGACCTGAGCGAACACCAGCGTTGAATCCCGACGATCGATCAAGACCACATCGGCCTGGGTGGGGTTCTCGCCCTCGAGAACGGGAATCACGAGGAGGTCCCGAACTTCGATCTCTCCCTGCCAGAGCCGCGTGACGAGTTCGTCGACACTGGTCGGCGCAATCGGGCGGCCGAGGTCGTCCATCGGTACCGGCTCGGGTGGAACCGCCACTGGTGCAGTCCGTGCCAACGACTCCCACACGGCCACGTCGTTCGGATGCGACAGGTCGCTCTCAGCGTCGTCGTCGATGGCCGCGAGAATGTCGGCCATCTCGGTGAGCGTGAACGTCTGGGGCCCGGCCGTCGCGATGACACCACCACCGCCGTCGGTATCGATCACATCGTTCGGCAGCTCCAGCTGCAGCGCATCGATCTCCGGGAGCGCCGCGACGAGCCCGGCTGCGTCGACCACCGCTGCGCTCTGGATCGTGATCGACAGCATCTCCTCGACCAGCGGGACGAACCCGGCGAGATCGACCGTGCTGAACGCAACTTCGACCGATCGTCGCTCCGGCCCGAAGCCTGCGGTGACGTCGGCGTTGACGGGAACGGTGACAATGCTGCCTCCCTGTCCTTCAGGCAGCAGCGTCATCACGACGACCGAAGCAAGCTGGCCTGATTCGTCGGCGACCACGAGCAACGCGTTGGGTGTCACCGGGAACTGCACCCTCGGTCGTGGGTCCACCCCGACCGCCTCACCCTCCTGCGAGTTGGACAGCGTGATCACGCCGACAACGAACATCGCCGCCGCTCCGACCAACAGCAGCACCGCCATCGTCGCCCCGACAATCGTGCGACGAGTTCGGCGCGCGGCGATCGCTGTCACGCCGTCGCCCCGTAGAGCCCTCGAGCCCGAATCACATCCAGCACCGGCTCCGTGAGGAGATAGTCGAGCGGTCGGCCGTCGGTGAATCTGGCACGCAGATCGGTACTCGACACTTCGAGTCGGGGCACCTCGACACGTATCCACTCGATGTCGTCGGCGAGCTCGACCGCCTCACCCGGACGATCGACGACCACCAGTTGCGACCGGTCGACAACCTCTTGCCATTGCGTCCATGTACGCAGTCCGGCCGCGGCATCGTCGCCGATGATGGTGAAGAACTCGGCGTGCGGATGCTCGTCTGCCAACACCGCCAGGGTGTCGGCGGTGTAGCTCGGCCCGCCGTGATCGATCTCCTGGCGACCGGGCACGAGTCCGGGGACGTCGCGCACTGCGGCTTGGACCATGGCCAGGCGGTCCGGCGCCGGTGTGATGGCCCGGCTGCCTTCTTTCTGCCACGGGACATTGGCCACCATCAGCACCACCACATCGAGATCGAGCGCATGCCGGACGTTCACTGCGGTCACCAGATGGCCCACGTGCGGCGGGTCGAACGTGCCCCCGAAGAGCCCGACGCGACGCAACGATGGATCGGTTTCGGGCACGATGTCCCAACTTTATGGGCTCATGACGAAAATCGGACGCAACCGACCCGACAGGGGGTTGACACACCTGTTACTGTGAATCGCTCCCCCATATACCCCCGAGTACACGGTTTACGACGGCTTCCCCCGGGAAGTCTTTCGTTATCGGCGTCTGCCGCTCTTCGATCACCTCGCTGGAACCGCACGAATACGTGCAGATCCGCCGACACCTCGATCCGCATGGCCGATGCAGTGTGTCCAATGACACAGCCTGGCCCCGGAATCATCACGAACACGAACGGTTGTAGGAAACATCATGAACGACTCCATTGGTCTTTACCTGAATGACATCGGCAAGGTCCCGCTGTTGACCGCCGAAGACGAGCGTGAGCTCTCGCGCATCATCGAAACCGGCCGCGAAGCACAAGAGCAGCTCGACGCCGGCAAGCGTGGCGTGGCCCTCAAGCGCCAGGTCCGCGAAGCAGCCAAAGCCAAGGATCGGTTCATCCGCTCGAACCTGCGCCTCGTGGTTTCGATCGCGCGTCGCTACCCGCTGCCGCAGGGCATGGATCTGCTCGACCTCATCCAGGAGGGCAACCTGGGCCTCGAGCACGCCGTCGACAAGTTCGACTGGCGCCGCGGCTTCAAGTTCTCCACCTACGCCACGTTCTGGATCCGCCAGGCCATCGGCCGTGCGCTCGACCAGAAGGCCAGCCTCATCCGCATCCCCGGCGACCGTTCCGCCAGCCTGCGCGCCGCGTTGCGTCAGGCGTCCGGCGACGGCGAGACCCTCGACCAGACCAACGCCGAACTGCACCGCCTCACCACGCCGGTCAGCCTCGACAAGACAGTCGGCGACGACGGCGACGCCACGCTCGGCGACCTGATGGCCAACGGTGACGGCACGCCGGAAGATCACGTGATGACGCTCGTCGACAGCGAACTGCTCGACGAACTGCTCGGCACGCTCGACTCTCGGGCCCGTTTCGCCGTCGAGTCCCGTTTCGGTCTCGTCGATGGTGAGCGAAAGAGCTTCCGCGAAGTCGGCGAGCAGCTCGGCGTCACCGCCGAAGCGGCCCGGCGCCTGGTGTCTCGTGCGGTCGCGGGCCTCCGCGACGACGCCGAACGCATCCTGGCGGTCTGAGCTTCCGACTGGCTGCGTCGTCGCCCGACGCCGTGCCACTCGACACGTCACATCCGCGAGAACGAAGATGTTGATTCGGAGCGGTCGGAGAAATCCGACCGCTCCGGTCGTTTTCGGCGCCGGTAGCCTTGCTGCATGCCCGACGCCCGTGGGACCTGGTCCCCCTCTTCCTGGCACGACCATCCGGTCGGACAGCAACCCGACTGGCCCGATTCCGGCGCGCTCGAGCAGGCACTCAAGCAGATCTCCTCGATGCCGCCGCTCGTGTTCGCCGGTGAGGCCCGCTCACTGCAGTCCGAACTGGCCCGAGTAGCTGCCGGACGCGCTTTCCTCTTGCAGGCGGGCGACTGCGCCGAGAGCTTCGAAGAGTTCTCCGCCGACAACATCCGAGAGAAGCTGCGCGTCATCCTCCAGATGGCGGTCGTGCTGACGTACTCCGTCGGCGTTCCCATCGTCAAGGTCGGACGCATCGCCGGACAGTTCGCCAAGCCGCGGTCCTCGCCCATGGAGACCGTCGGCGAGCTCGAGTTGCCATCGTTCCGAGGCCACATCGTCAACGACGTCAACCCCTCGGAAGCCGCCCGGGTCCCCAACCCGGAGCGACTCGTTCAGGCCTACCACCAGTCGGCCTCGACACTGAACCTGCTGCGGGCGTTCACCAAGGGTGGCTTCGCCGACCTGTCACGCGTTCACGCCTGGACTCAGGAGTTCGTGGCATCGAGCCCGGAGGGTCAGCGCTACGAGAACGTCGCCGCCGAGATCGAGCGGGCGCTCGCATTCATGCGCGCGTGCGGCATCGACACCGAGTCGAACCCGAACCTCGCGCAGGTCGACGTGTACACCTCGCACGAGGCGCTGATCCTCGGCTACGAGGAAGCACTCACGCGCCAGGATTCGTTGACCGGCGGATGGTTCGACTGTTCCGCGCACATGCTCTGGATCGGCGAGCGCACGCGCGAACTCGACGGCGCGCACGTGGAGTTCCTGCGCGGCGTGGGCAACCCGATCGGCTGCAAGGTCGGCCCGTCCACCAGCGCCGAGTACGTGCTCGAGTTGTGCGAGGTCTTGAACCCGTCGCGAATCCCGGGACGCCTGACACTCATCGTGCGAATGGGCGCCGACAAGGTCGAGTCCTCGCTTCGCCCACTGCTGCGAGCCGTTGCCGACGCCGGACATCCCGTCGTGTGGGCATGCGACCCGATGCACGCCAACACCTACACCGCCGCGAACGGCCTCAAGACCCGCCACTTCGACGACGTCGTTGCCGAGATCGGCGGCTTCGTCCGCGCCCACCGGTCCGAAGGCACATGGCCGGGCGGCATCCACATCGAGCTCACCGGCGAGAACGTCACCGAGTGTCTCGGGGGCGGTGACGCACTGTCCGACACCGACCTCGACCATCGCTACGAAACGATGTGTGACCCGAGGTTGAATGCTCGCCAGAGCGTCGACCTCTCGTTCCGGGTCGCAGAGCTGCTGCGCCAGTTCACCTGAGCGAGTCGGGGTCGACCGCCATGGCAGCTCTCGACCTCATTGCCAACTGGCCGGTCCCCCACGTCTCTGCCGCGGTCCTGCGCTCCGGCACGGTCGTCGCGACAGCCGGCGAGGTCGGACGTGTTCAGCGGTTGGCCTCGATCTCCAAGCCCATGGCGGCGTGGGCGATGTTCGTCGCGGTCGAAGAAGGCGTTGTCGAACTCGACCAACCGGTCGGCCAGCCGGGCTGCACGTTGCGCCATCTGCTGGCCCACGCAGGCGGGTACGGCTTCGATGGCGGCGAACCGATCGCACGCCCGGAAGCCACTCGGATGTACTCCAACATTGGCATCATGCTCGCCGCGCAGGCCGTGGAAGCAGCGACGGGCATCGCCTTCGCCGACTATCTGCACGAAGCGGTGTTCGTTCCACTCGGGATGGACTCGAGCATCCTGCGTGGCTCCCCAGCGCATGGTGTGGACTCGAATCTCGGCGACACGTGCCGGTTCGTCGCCGAGGTCATGCGCCCGACACTGATCGATGCCAGCACGGCTGCGGAGGCCGAACGCATCCACTACCCCACGCTCGCAGGTATCGTTCCCGGTGTGGGTCGCTACGAGCAGTGCCCTTGGGGGCTGGGGTTCGAGGTGCGTGGCACCAAGGAGCCGCACTGGACTGGGACGCTCAACTCACCGCGGACATTCGGCCACTTCGGCGGATCGGGCACGATGTTCTGGATCGACCCCGAGCGCGATCTCGGTCTGATCGCGCTCGCCGATCGCGACTTCGACCAATGGGCTCGTGACGCACTGGCGATGTGGCCGGAGCTGTCCGACGCCGTGATCACCGAGTACGCCGACGAGCCTGGAGTGCCCGGGTGACGAGGTTCAACCACGGCGATCGGATCCGTTACGCCACAACCGGCGAAGACGGCCTGCCGTTGGTTCGTTATGGCTTCATCGGCGGCGTCAGCGGCGACAACGGCCCCATCGTGGTGATGCTCGACGGCGAACTCGGCGGCGACGTGGTCGATGCCGAACACGTCGAGCCGGTCCACATCTGCAACGTCACACTCACACTCGGCGGCTCCGACCTCCTCGACGACCCGTCGCTGCGCCAAGGCCTCGTCAACCTTTGGGCTGCCGAAGCCGAGAGCGCTGGGCTGCAGCTCGCCGCGCTGCATTCCATCGGCACCGGCGTGCGCGATTCGAGCGAGGGCTACGCGCTCGCCGAACTGTCGAGCGGAGGCGAGCAATACGTGCTCCGGGCCACCCGCTGCATCAAGCAGTACGACGCCATCGTCGTACACGCCGACCGTCCGAATCGCTGGGAAGTCCTGTAACCGAGCGTCGGTGGCTCGTTCAGTACTCGATGCGGAATGCTCGCTCGGCGGCCGGCACCTCGTCGCTGACCGACATGCCGGTCACGCTTGCACGCGGTGGGCCCTGGCGGCACCAGGTCAACAGTTCCTCGACGCGCTCCCTCGGCCCCTCGGCCACGACCTCCACGGAGCCATCGGCCCGATTCCGAACCGATCCGCGTACGCCGAGGCGCGTCGCTTCGCGCCGGCAGCTGTCGCGATAGAAGACCCCCTGCACCCGACCCGCCACGACGACACGAACTCTGACGACGCTCATCGCTGCCGTCTGGCGTTGGGCCTGCGAGCGTTCGCCGAGGCGCGGGTCGTCACCCCATTCGTGGGGCTCAATCGAGTCATGGGTTGATCATGCAACGCGGACGCAGCGCGCGCCAGGGCCGTCATCTCCAGGAACTGCGCACAGCCCCGGAGGGATAGGTTCCAGCCCATGGGACAGGTGGTCGCGGTCATGGACGTCGGAGGCACGTCGATCAAGACCGGCGCCGTCCGCTTCGACGACGGTGGCGACGACCCTCGCATCGAGGTTGGACCCGTCCTCGCGACCAACTCCAACGAGGCCGCCGACGTCGTACTCGACTCGCTCGCCGCGGGCGCCGACGCGGCCCTCACCGTCGCTGGGCGTGACGTGTCGGGACTCGCGATCGCCATTTGTGGACCGTTCGACATCGATGCCGGAGTATCCCGTATGCGCGGTGTCCACAAGTTTGAGGACATCTACGGCATCGATGTCCGTGCGGCGCTGCGAGCGCGCTCGACCGCATCGGGACTCCCGATCCGGTTCACCCGCGACGCAGAGTCTGCCGGCGCCGGCGAATCGCTCGCGGGCGCAGGAGCCGGAGTCGATCGAGTGCTGACCGTGACCATCGGGACCGGGCTCGGTACCTGCCTGACCGACGAGGCCCAGCCGGTCGAGTTCGTCGATGGCTTCGGTGTCGAGCATCTCGGAATGCGAGACACCCCGTGGAGCGGACGGGCCGACGACGTGCTCTCGGCGCACGGTCTCGCGAACCGCCTCGGCGTCGAGATGGCCGATCTTCGCCGGGCCGTCGACGACCCGGCGAACGCCGACATCGTGCGCGATCACGGCGCTCGGCTCGGCATGTTCCTCGCACCGGTGGTCGCCGAGCTCGACGCGCACGTCGTCGTCATCGGAGGCGGGTTCTCCGCCGCCTTCGACCGGTTCGGGCGGGCTCTGCAGTCGGCCATCGGCCCGGTCCCCGTCCGGCCCGCGTCGCTCGGTCCGGCCGGCCCCCTCCTCGGCGCTGCCCACCTCGCCTTCCGCGCCTCCCGCGCCTGACCCGACCACACCCCCAGCCAGCAGCAGCGATGAGCCAACCCACCGCATACGGCCACCCCGCTCATCGCGGGTCCAGGTCACGCCCCACCGTTGAGCCAACTCACCACATACGGCCACTCCGCTCATCGCGACCGGATGACGGTTGGGCTCAGCGCGTGTCGCAGACGCGGAAGAGTTCCGCGCTGTGGCCTTCGGGGAGGCCATGCTCGACGGCGAGCTGGCGGAACCTGGCGCCGACGCGTTCCATCATCGCGTCCGGGTCGACGTGTTGGCTCACGTGGCAGCGCAACGCAAGGAACTTGCGGTCGACCTGGTCGGTGATGTCGATGACGGCGAGGTCAGCCTCGCCGCCCATCGGGCCCGCCTGGATCCACACCTCCTGCACCTTCCAGTCCTCGACCTCGGCACACGGAAGCCCCGGGAACGCGAACGGGTTGCGGGCGTCGGGGTAGACGGCGCACATCGTCGCCTCGCCGGTCGCCGTGTGGTCCGGATGAGAACCGTAGGTCGAGCCGAGATTGCGGAGCGGCGACTGCGTGATCACGACCTGCGGCCGCACTTGACGGATGATCAAGCTGATGTCGTGGCGCAACTCCATCGTGACCTCGACCGTGCCGTCCATGAACCCGAGGAACCGGAGGTCGGTGACGCCGACCTCGGCGGCCGCCTTCGTCTGCTCCTCGCGGCGGATCGACGCCATTTCCTTGCGCGGGATGGAATGGTCGAATCCGCCGGCCTGGCCATCGGTCACCAGGCAGTAGGTGACCTCGACGCCGGCATCGGTGAGCGCGGCGACGGTGCCGGCAGCGCCGAAGTCGACGTCGTCGGGATGGGCGGTGACGACCAGGACACGCTCGATCTCGGAGAACTGCAGCATCGGCCCAGTCAACGCCGGAATGCGCCGGTTCTCAACTCGGGGCCAAGATCGGTCGAGTGCTCCACGGCCAACGGTGCTCCCGTACAGTCGGCGCCATGACGACCACTGCGCCGTACGACGAGGTCACGCTCAACGAGTTCGATCTCTCGGATCCCGAGTTCTGGCTTGCACCCCGAAGCTTCCGGGAGGGAGCGTTCAAGACGCTTCGAGACACCCCGGGGATGGTGCACTTCGACGAGCGCGAGTACCCCGATGTCCCGTTCCCTCCGGGCGCCGGCTATTGGGCGGTCACGCGTCACGACGACATCTGGCACGTCAGCCGCAATCCGAAGCTGTTCTGCTCGGGCCAGGGTGGCTCCAGCATCGGCGACCTCCCGCAGGAGATGGCCGAGTTCTTCGGCTCGATGATCAGCATGGACGACCCGAAACACTTCCGGCTCCGCTCGATCGTGTCCCGAGGATTCACCCCGAAAGAGATCACCGCCGTCGAGGACGTCGTCAAGGTCAAGGCGAACCAGATCATCGACCGTCTCCTCTCCGACTTCCCCGACAAGACCTGCGACTTCGTCGAACACGTCGCAGCGGCGTTGCCGCTCGAGATCATCTGCGACATGATGGGCATTCCGCCGGAGGACTATGGGCGGATTCTCACGTGGACCAACACGATCCTGGGCGGCGGTGACCCCGACATGTCGACGTCGTACGAGTCGTTCATGGCACAGGTCCTCGAGATGTTCATGTACGCACAAGCCCTCGGCGAGGCCCGCAAGGCGGATCCCCAAGACGACATCACGAGCGTGATGATGGCCGCCGAGGTCGACGGCGAACGGCTCACCGCTCAGGAGTTCGGATCGTTCTTCATTCTCCTCGTGGTCGCCGGCAACGAGACCACTCGCAACGCGATCAGCCACGGGATGAAGGCCTTCACCGAGTTCCCGAACCAACAGGCGATCTGGTTCGACGACTTCGATGCACACTCGAAGACCGCCGTCGAGGAGATCGTCCGTTGGGCCACTCCGGTGATCCACTTCCGCCGGACGGTCACCGAGGACACCGAGGTCGGCGGCCAAGCGGTCGCGGCCGGCGACAAGGTCGTGATGTGGTACAGCTCGGGCAACCGCGACGAGCGCGTCTTCGAGCACCCCTACACGTTCGACGTCCTGCGCCCGCCGAACCCGGCCCAGATCGGTTTCGGCGCCGGCGGCCCGCACTTCTGCCTCGGCGCCAACCTCGCCCGACGCGAGATCACCGTGATGTTCGACGCACTCCGCACTCGGCTCCCGTCGCTGCGGATCACCGGCGAGCCCGCCTATCTCCAGAGCGGGTTCATCAACGGCGTCAAGCGGATGCAGTGTGCCTGGGACTGAGCTGACGCCAGAGCGTCGGGTCGACCTCGTCCGCAACCTCACGATCGCCGGCTGGCTGCTGCTGGGCGGACCGGTCGGATTCGTCGCGTTCCAGTTCGACCGGGTTCGACGGATCGGTGACCAGCCGTTCGCCAGCGTGTGGGATCAGCGGATCGAGGTGCTCAGCTTCCTGATGCTGCCGCCGAATCAGGTGGTGCTCGCACCGATGATCTTCGTGGCCGCCGCGGCACTCTGGTTGGCGGGGCCCGACCGCGATGTGTGGTTGAGCACGCTGGTCCGCCTGAGTGCGGCGATCGCGATCACGTTCGTCGTGATCGGGGTGATCTCGATCGTGAGCATCCTCGCTCGCGACGACGCCGGAACGTTCGACACCGACAGCGTGTTCCTGCGTTTCGGCGGCATCGCCATGGCGGTCGGCTTCGCCCTGATCTGCCGCACCGCCGACCGCGTCACTCGCTGACGGCTCGACGCTCGGTTCCCCGAGCCCGGGCCTCCGGGAACCACGATCGCCGGGGCTCGCAACCCCGTGACAGCCCTTCGGCAAGCTGTCGGCAACGGCCGAGAGGCGATCGAGACGCTCGGCCAGCACCACATCGACATCGTGCTGACCGACATCGAGATGCCCGAGATGAACGGCTACGGCCTGCTCGAACACCGCGCCGGCGACGACCGCCTGAAGGCGATCCCGTTCATCGTGATCTCCGGCGTCGACGAGATGGCGTCGATCATCACGTGCATCAAGCTCGGCGCCGAGGACTACCTCCCCAAACCATTCGACCCGGTGCTGCTTCACGCCCGGCTCGGCGCCTGCCTCGACAAGAGGCGGATGACCGACGAGCTCCAACAGCTCAACGAGCACCTCGTGGAGCGCGTCGACGAGGTGGTCGCCGAAGTCGAGGGGCTGAACGGTCTGCGGCGCTTCGTCAGCCCGCAGCTCGCCGAGGCATTGGCTGTCGACGGTGAGGGGGTCCTGGCGAGCCACCGCCGCGAGATCACCGCATTCTTCTGCGACCTTCGCGGCTTCACCGCCTTCTCCGAGACCGCCGAGCCCGAGGACGTGATGGACGTCCTGCGCGAGTTCCATCACGCCGTCGGCCCGATGATCTTCGAGCACGACGGCACCATCGCCCAGTTCACCGGCGACGGCCTGCTGGTCTTCTTCAACGACCCGGTCAGGCTCGACGACCCTGCGTGGAACGCTGTCGCGCTCGCCGTGGCAATGCGCGACCGCACCACAGAGCTCTCAGCCGAGTGGAAGCGGCGAGGCCACGATCTCGACCTGGGCATCGCGATCGCCGTGGGCTACGCGACGTGCGGCGAGATCGGCTTCGACGGCCGCACCGAGTACACGGCGATCGGCACGGTCGTGAACCTGTCGGCGCGGGTGTGCGCGATCGCCGAAGGCGGCCAGATCCTCGTGACCAACAAGGTGTTCCTCGCCGTCGACAGCCGGGTCGAGTCGACCCCGCTTGGCAACACCGAGTTCAAGGGCCTCAGCCGTCCCGTGCCGATCCACGAGATCACTGCCCTTCGCACGCCGTAGTCCCCTGCATTCCTGGTTCCCCGAGGCCCGGGCTCGGGGAACCAGGCCGTCGGGCTGGGGCTCAGGCGCCGAGGTCGCCGCGGAGGAAGTGTGCCCGGCAGAGCAGTTCGTATCGAACCATGTCGCCGAAGAGCGGCGACTCGTTCGGGTTCGTGTCGCCGACCATCACGGTGTCGCCCTCGTACACGACGTCACCGTTGACGACGCGAGCGTTGTGCGTGGCCCGGGCCCCGCACCAGCAACGAGCCTCGACCTGCAGTGGAATGTGCTCGTCGGCGATCTCCAACATGCGCGTTGTCCCCTCGAACAAGCGGCCGCGGAAGTCGGTGAGCAGCCCGAACGCATAGACGTCGACATCGAGCTCATCGACGACCCGAGCGAGCTGATCACATTGCGCCTCCGTGTAGAACTGGACCTCGTCACAGATCAGGTAGTGGATCGGCCAGTAGCGCACGGCAAGCGCATGGAGATCGAGGTCGGGCGCCACCTCGATCGCCGGCGCGGCAACACCGAGTCGGCTCGTGACCTGGCGACCTTCGCGGTCAAGCGTGGTCAACAGCAGCCCGTAGAGCTCACGGTTGGACAGGTTGTGGTGGATCTGCAGCGCCACGGTGCTCTTGCCCGAGCCCATGGTGCCGAAGCTGAAACGAAGCGACGCCATGTGAGCGGCCGACCCTATCCGCCGACGGTGACGGGCGGCGCAGACGGATCGGTGCTGAACGGATCGAAGGACGGATCGACGACCGCTGGCCCGTTGATCCCCCCGATCGACGGTGGTTCTTCGTCGGTCCCGCCCGAGCCGCTGCATGCCGTCACGACCAGCGCCGGGAGTATCGGGATCAACATCGCCCTCGGCCACCTCACGTCGTGGCCCCCATCGTGCGTCGCCCGTACAGGATGAGCTCGTCGCCCTCCTGGAGATCGATGTCGGCCGGAGGCTCGCCGACGAACTGCTGCCCCTGGCGGACGGCCAACACGGTCACCCCTGGCAGAGCGTGCGCAAGTCCCCGCAGACTCCGCGCTTCTTCAACCGGCGCCGAGAGTCGAACGGACTGGATCGCGAAGTCGTCCGACAGCACCAGGAGTTCCTCACGATCCGTCCCGAGCGCCGGGGCGAGGTGGCGCTGGATGTAGCGGTGCCCAACGGCGGACAGCCATCGCTGCACGGGCTTGTTCACGATCGCCATCAGGATCAGGAACAACCCCGACACGGTGACCAGTACGCGTTCGGTGGTCGAACCGGGACCTGGGGCGATCAGGCCGACCAACACGGTCACGACGAGGGTCGGCGTGCCGAGGCTGCCGACCAACATCGTGGTGCCGATGATCTTGCGGCGTACAGGCTGGTTGACCACGTTCTCCGCCTCGGTGGTGGTGAAGCCCGCACCGCTGAACGCCGAGCGAGCCTGGAACGCAGCGAGTTCCGGTGGCATCCCGGTCGCCATGAGCGCTCCGGTCGCCAGTTTCGTGAACGCGACGGTGATCACTGCGACGACCAGAAAGGTGGTGACGGCATACATCACCCGATCTTCGCGCACCGGTTGTCACATCGCGGGTCTGCCCCTGAAGTCATCGGGCGGGACGATGGTCACTTTCGTCGCGCCGTCCCGCTCGCGACGGACGTCGGCCACTACGGTGTGTCCTCGACAGGCCCGGCAACGGAGCCGGGGCGCTGACAGCTCCCGGGGGAGACAACATGACGGACACGATCGACCGGCCGCCGGCCGACGATGACCACGTCCTCGACCACCTGATCATCCGCTTCGCCGGCGACTCCGGCGACGGGATGCAGCTCACCGGTGACCGCTTCACCTCGGTGAGCGCGTCCTTCGGAAATGATCTCTCCACGCTGCCTGACTTCCCCGCCGAGATCCGGGCACCGGCCGGCACCGTCAATGGCGTCTCGGCCTTCCAGGTCAACATCGCCGACCACAAGATCACGACACCCGGCGACGAGCCGAACGTCCTCGTCGCAATGAACCCGGCGGCGCTGATGGCCGACCTGCATCGTTTGGAGCCCGGCGGCACCGTGATCGTCAACGAGGACGCGTTCGAGGAGCGCAACCTCGACAAGGCCGGCTACAAGACCAACCCGCTCGACGACGACACCCTGGCGAACTATCGCGTGCTGCGCGTTCCGATGACCAGCCTCACCAAGGAGATCTGCGCTCCACTCGGGGTCAAGCCCCGCGATGCCGAACGCTCGAAGAACTTCTTCGCGCTCGGTCTGGTGTCGTTCATGTACACCCGTCCGATCGAGCCCACGCTCGACTGGATTGCCGAGAAGTTCGGCGGCAACGAACTGGTCCAAGCCGCAAACAAGGCGTCGTTCCTGGCCGGCTTCAACTTCGGTGAAACCACCGAAGCGGTGGGCCACCGCTACGAAGTCAAGCCGGCCAAGCTACCCACCGGCGAGTACACCAGCGTCACGGGCAACACGGCGCTCGCATGGGGCATCGTCGCCGCAGGCCAGCTCGCCAAGCTGCCGATCACACTGGGCTCCTATCCCATCACGCCGGCGTCCGACATCCTCCACGAGCTGTCGAAGCACAAGCACTTCGGCATCCGCACCGTGCAGGCCGAAGACGAGATCGCGGCCATCGGCATTGCGCTCGGCGCTGCGTTCGCCGGACACCTCGGCGTCACCACGACCAGCGGGCCTGGTGTAGCGCTCAAGAGCGAGACCACGTCGCTCGCGGTCTCGATCGAGCTGCCCCTGCTGCTCGTCGACATCCAGCGCGGCGGGCCATCAACCGGACTGCCGACCAAGACCGAGGCGTCCGACCTCAACATCGCGCTCTACGGTCGCCACGGCGAGGCGCCACTTCCGGTCATCGCCGCCTACACCCCCGCACAGTGCTTCCATGCCGCCATCGAGGCGGTCCGCATCGCCCTCAAGTACCGCACGCCGGTGATCCTGCTCTCCGACGGCTACCTCGCCAACGGCTCCGAACCGTGGAACCTGCCATCGGTCGACTCGCTGCCCGACATCTCGGTGCCGTTCACCACCGAGCCGAACCACGTCGACGAAGACGGCAACGACGTCTTCTGGCCGTACGTCCGTGACGAGACCACGCTCGCCAGGCCCTGGGCGATCCCCGGCACGCCAGGATTGATGCACCGCGTCGGTGGCCTCGAGAAGAACGACGGCAGCGGCAACATCGACTACACCCCGGACAATCACGAGCGCATGGTCCATCTGCGCGCCGCGAAGATCGCTGCGATCGCCGCCGACATCCCACCGACGGAGATCAACGGCCATCCCGATGCCGAGGTCCTGGTGCTCGGCTGGGGATCCACCTGGGCTGCAATCGATGCGTCGATCCAACGCAGCCGCCGTGCCGGCAAGAGCGTCGCATCGGCGCACATCATGCACCTCAACCCACTTCCGCCCGACCTCGGCGACATCCTTCGCAGATTCAAACGCGTGATCGTGCCCGAGCTGAACATGGGCCAGCTGACCACGCTGATCCGGGGCAGGTACCTCGTCGATGCACACTGCCTCAGCAAGGTGCAGGGCATGCCCTTCAAGTCCCGCGAGATCGAAGCCGCCATCGACGAGGCGCTCGCCTCGATCGCCAACTCGAACGGAGCAACGCCATGAGCACCGCCCAGGTCGCCGTGACGACGAAGAAGGACTGGACCAGCGACCAGGAGGTCCGCTGGTGCCCCGGCTGCGGCGACTACGGCATCCTGCTCGCCGTGCAGACCCTGATGCCCGATCTCGGCATCGCTCCCGAGAACACCGTGTTCATCTCCGGCATCGGGTGTTCGAGCCGGTTCCCGTACTACATGAACACCTACGGCATGCACTCGATCCATGGGCGCGCACCGGCCATCGCCACCGGTGTGGCGGTCGCGCGGCCCGACCTCGACGTGTGGGTGATCACCGGCGACGGTGATGGTCTGTCGATCGGCGGCAACCACCTGATCCACGCGCTGCGCCGCAACGTCAACCTCAACATCCTGCTGTTCAACAACCGGATCTACGGACTCACCAAGGGCCAGTTCTCGCCGACGTCGCCGGTCGGCAAGGTCACCAAGTCGACCCCGATGGGCTCGATCGACCCGCCGTTCAATCCACTCGCGGTTGCGCTCGGAGCCGAGGCCAGCTTCGTGGCCCGCACGCACGACCTCGACCGTCAGCACATGATCGAGACGTTCCGCGCTGCTCACTCTCACCACGGCGCCTCGTTCGTCGAGATCTACCAGAACTGCAACGTGTTCAACGACGGGCAGTTCGACGAGGTGACCAAGAAGCAGGCCCGTGACGAGATGATGATCAACCTCGTGCACGGTGAGCCCATCACGTTCGGCGCCGAGCAGCAGCGCGCTGTCGCGATGGGCGTCGACGGCCAACTCCGCCTCGTCGAACGCGCCGACGTCGCCGCCGACGACATCCTGATCCACGACGCCCACCGCCACGACCCGTCGCTCGCGTTCGCGCTCGCCCGGCTGAGTCACGATGACCACTCCCCCACGCCGTTCGGGGTGTTCCGCAACATCGAGCGCCCGGAGTACAGCCACGCCGTCGCCGATCAGGTCATGGCGGCCAGCGAACGCAAGGGTCCAGGAGACCTCGAGGCGCTCCTGCGGTCGAACGGCACCTGGACCGTCGACTGACGCTCAGTCCGATCCACCCGCCTGCCACCCGATCGTTCGGTCGTCGGAGCGATCGAACACGACGTGGTGGTGGATCCGGAGCCTGACTTGGCTTCCGACGTCCGGGAACCGGCCCGTCGGCACCGCGACGACGGTTCGAACACCGGCGACCGAACACCGGATGCCGGCCGCTCCGAGCTGCGCAGTCGACTCGACGGTCGCAGGGATCGTTCCGTCGGCGACGATTTCAGCGTCCTCTGGCCGCACGCCCACCGTCACGGTCGTTCCGACGTGGCCGGCCAGGTCGGGAGACCACGAGCGGATCCGGATCAGTTCGCCGCCCGCCGGGTCCTCTCGCACGAGCCAGAATCCCCGTTGCTCGGCCACCACGGTCATCTCGATCAGCGACATCGCTCCCGTGGCAACCGCCGCCGACAGACCGGAGGGCATACGCCGCACGACGTCGCGCTCACCGAACTGCACGAGGCGACCGGCCTCGAGCACCGCAACCAGACCGGCGAGCGCTTCGACGTCGGCACTGTCGTTCGTCGCCATCAGCGTCGTGACGCCATAGCCCGACTGCAACATCGCGAATTCCGCCCGCATCCGGCGCCGGAGCTGATCATCGAGTGATGCAAACGGTTCGTCGAGCAACAACACCGCGGGAACCCGGACGAGCGCCCGTGCAATCTGGACCATCTGCTGCTCGCCCACCGACAGCGTCGACGGTGCACGGTCCATCAACTCCTCGATGCGCAGCGCCCGCATCTCGGCGTCGACGCGCTGGCGGATCTCCTCGGACCCAACCCGTCGCACGTCGAGCGGGAACGACACGTTGCGTCGTGCGGAGAGGTGACCGATCAGCGCTGGGGACTGGAAGACCATGCCCACATCACGGTCTCCCGGCGTTGCCCGGGTGACATCGCGGCCGTCGAAGCGGACCCGGCCGCGGTCGATTCGGTCGAGTCCGGCAATCGCGCGGAGCAACGACGTCTTCCCGCTGCCCGAGCCTCCGACGACGGCAACAAGCGCGCCGTCGTCGATCGTCATCGACACATCGCCCAGCCGGGCAGAGCGGTCGACACGGACGGTGACTTGCTCGAGATCGATGGCGGCCATCAGAGCACCACGCCCAACACCCAACCCTCCTCGGCGACAACGGCCGCGGCCACCTCCGGGGCCAGCCGCGGCGAGAACCACTCACCGAGCTCGCCCGAGGCATCCGCCTCGGCCAGCCACCGGGCCGTCGCTCGAACCTGGGATGCGTCGCGAATCAACGCATCGACCCCAGCGGATGGAAGCATCGAGGGCCACACCTCGGCCACCGTCGCGGTCCCTTCGCCGAGCGTCGGCATCGTCACACCTGTCGTGAACGGCCAGATCTGAAGTCGCTCGCCGACGCGTTGATGCAGGCCATGCAACCGGGCAATGCCGAGCAAGCTCTGGCTGCCGACCGCTCCAGCACCAAAGAGCTGCCATGACGAGAAGGGACGAAGCCCCTGCGAGCGAAGGGTCGCCTCGACCGCTCGGAACTCGGGGATCGCCGCTGTGTCGCCTGGTTTCGTGCTCGTCAGGTGATCGGATCGGGCGGACGCCGGGCAACCCCAGAACGGTGCCGCCGCCCCCGTGAACCGCTCGTTGAGCTCCGCGGCGACGGCGAATCGATTGTTGGCATTGCGGTCGTCATCGACGATGCGGTCGGCGAGCAGCTGCCACATCGCGGCCCACTCGTCGCCGACCAGTCCGAGACCAGCGGCGGTGCCAACCGGGTATCCGAGCGAGAAGTCGACGCCGATGAGCGTCGTGGCGGTCGGGTCGGATTCGACGAGGCCGACCAGAAATCCCATCGCTGCCGCTCTGGTCGGGAGGTTCGTGATCGCCGCGTCGCCGCGATCGTCATGCACGGCGATCCAGATCGAGTCGCGACCGAGCTTCGGGGTCGAGTTCGCGCTCCAATCCACCACGACGACACGGTCGAACACGGCGGTCCGTTCCGTTCCTAGGCGAGAACGTCAGCCACGGCTACGAAGTGCAGGGCGGCGGCCACCACGGTCAAGAGGTGCCACACTTCGTGATATCCGAAGGTGGACGGCCACGGGTTCGGCCGACGCGTGATCAGCACCGGGAACCCGATGGTGTAGGCGACGCCGCCGGCGATGATCAGCGCGAGTTGAGTGCCCGTCAGGCTGGTCACCAGTACCGGTGTCGCGACAAGCGCAACCCAACCCATCACGATGTACAAGGAGTACGAGACGTACCTGGCCCCGTGGAAGAAGGCCAGCTTCAACAACATCCCGACCGCGGCGAGACTGCCGACGATCGCGAGCATCGGGATGCCCCACGCCGGCGGCAACGCCACCAGGCACAACGGCACGTACGTACCGGCGATGAGCAGATAGATCATCGAGTGGTCGAGCCGTTGCATGATCGAGCGTGCCCGTTCGGATTGCGCCAGCCGGTGGTACGCAGCCGAGGTTCCGAAGAGCAGCAACAACGTCACCGAATAGATCGCGGCACCGACCGTGGCGGCAGCTCCCTGCGCAATGGCGATCAGCGCAATACCGGCGGGAATCGACGCGAAGAACGCCCACGAGTGCATCCTGCCGCGCCACTCCGGCCTTGCCATCGCAAGATACGGAGTGGGTACGGCGCTCATTGCCTTCACCGTACCGCCATCGCGGCTGCCAACTTCCGCGGAGCCGGGAGGAACCACGGTCAGGTCTGACGTTGCATCAAGGCGATGACCGCGTCTCCGTACCGCTCGAGCTTGGCCGGGCCGACGCCGGAGATCCTCCCGAGGTCACGCAGGGTGGTCGGTGCCTGGCGGGCAATCGCCACGAGCGTCTTGTTGTCGAACACGACGTACGCGGGCTTGCCGTCGCGCAACTCGTTGCGGAGGTCTCGGAGGGCGGAGAAGCGTTGCTGGCCGGCTGCGTCGAGGTCGGCAGCCGGGTCGCCCGAACCCGAACGGGACGTGCTGGGCGCACGAGCTGCCACCGGCTCGGGCCGATGTGACGACACGACACGGGCCGGCGACGGTTCGGTCGTGAGCTCGGCCACGAACGGGCTCGGATGTGCTCCGGTGACGACGGTGGCGTGACGACTGGCACGGGTGATCGCGACATGAAAGAGCCGGCGCTCCTCCTCGACGTCGTCGGCGAGGCGGTGTGGGTACTGCTCGGCGTCGGCGAGATGCACGACGACGAACGGCCACTCCTGGCCCTTCACCCGGTGCACTGTCGACAGCAACACGCCGCCCGGGGCTCGCTTGACCGCGAGTTGGCTGCGCATCCACCGTTCGAACGTCGCCGGATCGTCGTGCAGCGCCGCCAGGTGCGTGACCGCAGTCAGGTCGTCGCCCTGGGCCGAGCGATTCATGCCGCGTCGGTTCGCATCGAGCGACGCAACCGAACCCGCCAAGCCGATGTCGTCGATCAGCGCCAGGACGACGTCGGACGTCGTCGCACCCGAGGTGACCAGCTTCTGCATCTGCTGCACATCAGCGGCGAAGTCGACGACGCGCTCGGCGTCACGATCGTTGGTGAGGCGAGCGGCGAGCTTGTTGAGGTCGACGACCGACGACTGCTCGCTGACCCAGTCGGTGATCCGCGGGTGAAACGACCGCGACGGACGCCGCAGCGCTTCTCGGATGTCGGCGGGGGCGAACGAGCCACCGCGACCAGCCGTTGCCAGCCGGAGCCACGCGAGCACGGTCCGCACGGCCGTGCGGTCGGCGAACTCGAGTCCCACACCGCCCGCAATCGGGACACCGGCCACGACGAGCGCCACCTGAACGGGCGCCAGAAGGGCGTTCACGCGCGCGAGGACGGCGACGTCGGAACTCGTGGCACCGTTCGACAGGGCCGCTTCGACCGCACGCACCGAGGCGGCCACTGCGTCGACGTTCGTGTCGACCGACCACCCGCCCGGGTCGTCGGACGCGGAACGGATCGTCTTCGCGACTCGACGCTGGTTGTGGCGCAGGAGCCGATCGACGACCTCGACCACACCAGCCGGGCATCGATAGTTCACTTCGAGCGGGTGCTCCCCCGAGCCGGGGAACAGGTCGCCGAAGTCGATCAGCCAGGCCGGATCGGCGCCGTTGTAGCCGTAGATCGTCTGGTCGTCGTCGCCCACGCCGAACACCGCGCCACCCGGTGCTGCCAGCAGCCGAATCAGCAGCAGGTGCGCCGGGGTGAGGTCCTGGAACTCGTCGACGAGCATCACGCGACTCGCCTGCTGCGCCGCACGACGAGCGGTCGGGTCGCGCAGCAACACCAACAGCGCCCGATAGATCTGATCGTCGAAGTCGACCACCCCACGTCGTTCGAGCATCTTGCGGTACGCCGGCCAGGTGGCCGCGAGCCCGTCGACGTCGCCGTCGTAGCGACTCTCGGCCTCGTCCGGGTCGACGAGCCCGAGGCGGATGACCGTGAGCGCTTCGATCCACGGGCCGATCGGGTCGCTGTTGCGACGCCGCGGAAAGTCGACGAGGTCGCCGATGATGCGCCGCACATCGGGTTCGTCGATCGTGCGCCACGACTGCGGCTGCGGGGCGAATGGCGGCGTGCCGTTGGCGATCGCCAGGGCAATCGCATTGAGCGTGCGGACCTGGAGGCCGGGAAGGTCACGGGTGCGCTCGACCATCTCCTCCTGAGCACGCTTGTTGAACGCCACGAGGCTGACCGCACTCGGCGGAAGGTTCCACGTGGTGAGGAGATGTCGGGCCCGTTCGGTGAGCACTCGGGTCTTGCCCGACCCCGCCGGGGCGATGATTCGCGCTCCACCGCCCGTGTGCGTGACGGCGGCGAGCTGGTCAGGGGCCAGGTCGGCGGACGAAACGTTCGTTGACGGAACCGCCATCGAACGGTGCTCGACGGCGACCGCATGGATGACCACCACGTCATCGATCGGGTCGACATGGCGGACCGGGCCACCGTCGAGCCACGCCGTGGTGCCGTTGGGCAGCCTGATGTCGCCCGCTGCGTCGGCTTCGACCGCGACCGCTCCGACAGCGAACGCAAGGTCGAGGCCGAGCCACACGGGGCGCTCGGGGTCGCGGGCATCGACGGTGTTCGCCCACACGAGGTGATGAAGCTCCTCGAGTTCGAACTGGAACGTCGGCCCGAGTTCGTACGGCGCTGCCTCGGTCATCAGCATCGGCTCGCGCTCGAACGCGGCGGCGAGTTCGATCACCAAGCGGGTCGCCGAGTGATGGGCCAGCCGCAATCGACCGAGGGCATGCCCGGGAGCGAGCAGCGCGGTCTCGTCGATCACGAGGCGATCGCACCCGGTCCATGGCGCCGGGATGCTTCCACCCGGCTCGATCAGTACGTGACGCCCGAGCTGGTCCGGTCCGGCACCGGCCACGGCAACACCCCGCTCGACCGGTGCGGAGACCTGGCGCGCAGCGCGGCGAGGGGCGGGCGCACGCTCGGTGCTGGCCGGCGGATCGGAGTCGAACAGCGAGTCGGACGGATCGGGAACGGGGGTGTCGGCCAACGCGATCTCCTGGCGGCCGCCGTCGTTCCAGCACTGGCGCACCTGGGCCGGGGTGTCATGCTCCCCGCTGCAGTACGCACACGCAATCGCCATGGGGCGACCTTATCGAAGCGCTCCGCGCATCGCACACATGTTCGATCGGGTCGGCGTCACCAGGCGATTTCGGGGAGGCCGTAGGTGACGCACAGCCCCGCTCCGTTCACCACCACGAGCGACACGATGATGGCCGCCACAATGATCCGACGTGTCCGCGTCCGGCGTACCGGGCCGCTGATCGGCATGTACCACGCGGGCAGCAGGCCGGCGTCGGGCGCACCGCCGAACGGTTCGGCATCGGCAGCGAACGGCGCGTCGGGATCGGCTGCGAGCGCCTCGGCCTCGAGTTCGTCGTCGGTGATCTCGACCACCCGTGCAACCTACCGGCACACCACACCTCCAGCGATGAGCGAAGTGTCCGCATGCGGTCGGTTCGCTCACCACAACCGGCGCCGCACCTCCAGCGATGAGCGAAGTGTCCGCATACGGTCGGTTCGCTCATCGCACGGAACGGCGGAGCGAGTACGACGTCAGCGGCCCGTGAATGCGGCGGGGCGGCGCTCGAGGAACGACGCGACACCTTCTCGATGGTCATCGCTCTTGAAGCACGCTGCGAGCGCCATCGTGTGCCGTTCCATGTGTTCGCCGACCGGGGCCGTCAGCCCCTCGTGAACGAGCGACTTGATCAGGCCGAGGCTGTGGGGCGAGCCGGCGGCGATCGCGTTCGCCAGCGTCATCGCCGCAGGAAGCAGGTCCTCGCTGGAAAGCACGTCGACGACGTAGCCGAGGCGGAGCGCCTCGTCGGCCCCGATCATCTCGCCGGTGTACAGCAGCTTCAACGCCGGCTGGAGGCCGATGATGCGTGGAAGCAGCCACGTCCCGGCGCCGGTGTCGGGCACCAGACCACGGTGGACGAAGTTCCAGGCGAATCGAGCCTGATCGCTCGCCAGCCGGATGTCGCACTGCGACGAGAACTCGGCTCCCATCCCCACGGCCGGGCCGTCGATGGCACCGATGGTCGGTTTGCGGGCCTGTGCGATCGGCCACCACTTGCGCTGGTCGTCGGCAGCACCCCGAAGACCACGAGTCTCCCCGGGCACGGTTGCCAGGTCGGCGAGGTCGGTTCCCGCGCAGAATGCCCCAGCCACCCCCGTGACGACGAGCACCACCGTGTCGGGATCATCGTCCGCCCGCCCGACGGCGTCGATGAAGCCGCTGAGCATGGCGTAGGTCATCGCGTTGCGCTTCTCGGGGCGGTCGATCGTGATCACGCCGACCTTGCCCTCGACGTGGTATCGAATCAATTCGCGTTCGGCATCGGCCATGGATCGACGGTAGCGGTTCGACCGCCCGCTGATCTCAGCTGCAGCCGCTGGCGCCGGCGCACGATGTGCAGACGGTCGCCCGCAGCCTCGACCCACTCGAGACGCGAATCGCCGACTGGGCATGACACACAGGTCGAGGGAGCTCCCCAAGCAGACGCCGTCCACGACATCCGCGGAAGTCGGCGCCCACCTTCTTTTCCGTGCATCACACCACAGTCGGCAGTGAGGGGCACTCTAGGAAGAAGAGCCTGTGGGAAGGAAGAGGGACAACGCTGTGAATTTCGGTGAACTGGGTGTGGACAGGAGATGGACAACTCGGAGTTGTCCACAGCGTCACAGACATCGTGAAGCGGTCAAATCAGCCGGCGGACCCTGCCGAACGACCCCACCACACAGCGTTCACGGCGTTCGCTGGACCGGTGGTTCGGGCATGATGGGCCGATGCGCCGCCTCCTCCCCGAGCCCGCCGATGACGTCACCGTCGACGATGCGTACGCCGCCGCCCTCGGATCACGGCGAGACGGACCATGGGTCGGGATGTGCATGGTGGCGTCGATCGACGGTTCGATTGCGGTCGATGGCACGTCAGCGAAGCTGTCGAGCCCGACCGACACTGCGGTCCTTGCTCGGCTGCGCCGGCTTGCCGACGTGATCGTCGTCGGTGCGGGAACGATTCGCGACGAGGGCTACGGCGTCCCGACCAAGCCGGACCAGCGCATCGGCGTCGTCACCCAGCGCGGCCGACTCGACTTCACGACCGACCTGTTCAGGTCCGGCGCTGCCTTCCTGATCACATGTCAGGTCGGCGCTCCCGACGTCCCCGAGGGGATCGACGTCCTGCGCGTCGGTCGTGACACCATCGATTTCGACGCCGCATTCCGACAACTCCCCGCGTTCGTCGGCGACGCCGACTACGTCCAAGTGGAGGGTGGCGCATCACTCAATGGCGCCCTCTTCGACGCGGACCTGATCGACGAGATCAATCTCACGACCTCGCCCGCCACCTTCGCTGGAACCGGACCGCGCCTCGCCAGCGACGCGCCGCCACACGCTCACCGGTTCGAGGTCGCGCAACTCGCCATCGACAGCGAGTCGTTCGTGTACACGCGTTGGCTACGGCGTCGAGATTGACTTCTCGAGCAGCGCCAGCTCACGATGGAAGTCCGCCGCTGCGTCGAAGTCCTTGTACACGCTGGCGAAGCGTAGGTATGCGACCTCATCGACGATGCGGAGTTGGTCGAGCACGGCGAGCCCCACGTTCGCGCTCGTGACGTTGGATCCCAGCAGCCGCATCGAGTCCTCGACCGTGGTGGCGATGGCCTCGAGCCGCTCATCGCTCACGCTACGACCCTTGGTTGCTGCGCTCAAGCCACCGATCAGCTTCTTGCGGTCGAATGGCTCGCAGCCCCCATGTGACTTCGTGACCGACAGCGGTGCGTGGTCGACGCGCTCGAACGTGGTGAAACGCTGCGCGCACGCAAGACACTCGCGACGGCGGCGGATCGCCGTACCTTCCTCGGCGACTCGGGAGTCGACGACCTTGGTGTCATCGGCGCGACAGGCAGGACAGAACACGCCAGCAGGATACTGCGCGGCCACCGTCGAGCCCCGGCAGGACGGCTCGACGGCGGCACGCGAGTTCAGGGCAGGCGGATCGCCTGACCGACCTGGATGACCGTGCCACCGTTGACGTCGATGAGCGCATCGACGTATCGGCCGTGGCTGACGTCGCCGCGGAACTGATCAGCGATCGACCACATGGTGTCGCCCGGTTGCGCAACGTGCAGACGCGTCACCGGTGCCGTTGCGACGTTGGAGGCCACGGCAGGTGAGCCCCCAACGTCGAGCAACGCGCCAACCGAGGTGGCAGCAACGACCACCATCAGTGCCACGGCCGCGACGACGAGCAGGCCGACCACGACCCGCCGCGCCGCATAGTTGGCGTGACGCTCGACGCCCGCACCTGCCCGAACGATCGGGCGGGGTGCGTGGGTTCTCGTGGGATACATGGTGGCGGTCATCGGATGCTCCGTCGGCTTCGTGGTGGCGACTGTTCTGCGGGCCGTTCGATCTGGGATCGATGTCAAAACACTTGTTCGTTCGAACGACTGTTCGACAGTGAAGCATGGCGATGACCGCAACGTCAACCCCTTTGGACGAATTTGTCGAACAATTGTTCCGGGTACAGATGTTTGACCCGCAGGCCGTGCATCAGTACGCTGTTCGCATGGCTCCAACGATCAGCACGCGTCAACGAGACATTCTCGAGTTCATCGAACAACAGATCCGCGAACGGGGCTATCCACCATCGGTGCGCGAGATCGGCGACGCCGTCGGGCTCACGTCGCCGTCAACGGTCCACAGCCATCTCAACACCCTGCAACGCCTCGGCTACCTCCGCCGCGACCCGACCAAGCCACGCGCCATCGAGGTGCGCTACGACGTCAACAGCGGGGCGATGATGGAGCGACGCCCGGTCCGCCATGTCCCGCTCGTGGGCGACGTCGCAGCGGGAACCGATGTGCTGGCCGAGGAGAACGTCGAGGAGCTCCTGCCGGTCCCGGTCGACTTCACGGGTGACGGCGAGCTCTTCATGCTGCGCGTTCGGGGCGACTCGATGATCGAACTCGGCATTCTCGACGGCGACTTCGTCGTGGCCACGCAGATCGCCAATCCCAACAACGGCGACATCGTCGTTGCAGGCATTCCCGGCGGCGAAGCCACGATCAAGACCTACAGCCGCTCGGGCGCCGAGGTCACCCTCACGCCGGCGAACTCCTCGATGGAGCCAATGCAGTTCACCGCGGACGAAGTCGAGATCTACGGCAAAGTGGTCACGGTGATGCGCCGCTACTGAGGCAGCGGCGGTGGCGCCCACGGTGACGGCCCGTCTTCGGGCACGGCCGGCGGCGACGTAGGACGCGCCGGCCGCTCGGGCGGAGGCGTCGTCGCGACGGGCGGACCGGCCGGACCAGTGGCCCCGGTGGTCGGCGAGGGCACCGGAAATCCGGGCGGGCTGGCAGGCCAACCCCGACCGTCCGGCGTCCATGGCACTGCCGGCGTCGGTGGCGTCGGCGACCTACGGCTGCCGACGACGAGAAAGATCCCGCCAACCACCAGGCCGAAGATGGCGGCGGCGACCGCCCCCCACCGAAGCAGTGACACGCCTTCGTCGGGATGCCGACCGATCGCAACCGCGAACGCGTCACCATCCGTGGGAGCAACGGTCAGGACATGATCACCAGCTGTGTCGATCTGCACTTCGCCGATCGCCGAGCCGACGAAGCCGTCGACGTCATAGCTCACATCCGGCGTGGGCTCGACGTCGACGTCGTCCCCTTCCGGGTCGAGCAGGGCCAGATCGGCCGTCGGACGATCCTCGGGATCACGGTCGTACTCCAGCGAGGCCTCGCACGCCCCTGCCAGTTCGTCGAACCGCCCACTCGTCTCCGCGTACAGCACAAAGGTGCCGGTCGATTCGAAGTCGAGGGTCGTGTCGCAGCCGACCGGCGCCCTGGCGAACCCCGCCACGTTGTCGGCCTCGCGGTTCCCGGCGGCCATCCACAGCGCAACTGCCGCGCCGAGAAGTCCGACGATCAGGAGCACCCCGACGGCGAGCATCCACCCCCGACGACGTGCGCGAGCGGTCATCGATCGCCCTCGCGTTCAGAGATGGGCTCGTGGTTCACGCTGCGTCAACCTCGCGAGGCTTCGAGCCGGTCTGCCACCAGTTGGACGCGATCGTCCGGTTGCACCACGGCGACGCGCACGAAGCGAGCACCGTCAGGCCCGTAGAACTCCCCGGGGCTCACGAGTGCTCCACCATCGCGCGCCAAGCGCTCGGTGTACGTCCACCCGTCGTCGACTGGGATCCACAGGTAGAAGGCACCTGCCGGGATCGGCACGGCCTCGCCCGACCAGTCGGACAACACCGAGGCGAGGAGTTCCAGCCGCGAGCGATACCGGGAGCGCTGGAGTTCGACGTGCTCGTCGTCGTCGAGCGCTGCGATTGCCGCCGCCTGTGCGGGACCGGGAACCATCATGCCGACGTGCTTGCGGACCTCGTGGAGATACGCGACGAGTTCGGCATCACCCCCATAGAAGCCGACCCGGACACCCGCAAGGTTCGATCGCTTCGACAACGAATGGACCGCAATGACACCGTCGAGACCCGACTCGAGAATCGTCCGACCGGGACCGTTCCAGGTGAATTCGACATAGCACTCGTCGGAAAACACCGGAACACCCCGAGTTCTGCCCCACTGCGCCGCTGCATCGAGATCGTCGAGTGCCCCCGTGGGGTTGCCGGGGCTGTTCACCCAGAGCAGCAGGGCGCGCTCGGTGTCGGCGGGGTCGATCGAGTCGAGATCCATCCGGCCGTCGGGCAGCGCCCGCACTGGCACGGGCCGACACCCCGCGAGGATCGCACCCATCTCGTAGCTCGGGTAGGCAATGGCGGGATACAGCACCGTGTCACGCGATGGTGTGCGCAGTCGCATCCACTGCGGAAGTGTTGCGACGAACTCCTTCGACCCGATCGTGGCGCCGATCTGGCCGACGGGCACCTCGACGCCGAATCGACGCTGCACCCATCGGTTGGCCGCTTGCCGGAACGCCAGCGTGCCGATGCTGGGTGGATACGAGCGCTCGGTTCCGCTCGACGACAGCGCCTCGATCACGGCGGCCGGCGGAGGGTCGAACGGCGTTCCAATCGAGAGATCGACCGTGCCACCGTCATGGGCATCGGTGATCGGCAGCAGTCGATTCAGGCGGTCGTACGGGTATGGCGGCGGGACGAAGCCAGTCACGTCGGTGGTCCCGATGCGAACTCGGAGAGGCGACCCGCCGATGCATCAGACAGTCGTGCCCTGATGGTCCATGACTCCGGCCCATCCGCCACCGAGACCACCTCGCCCTCGCGATGCACAGCGGCAAGGATGTCGCCGCGGTCGTACGGCACAACCAGTTCGTGCACGACAGTCAGCGCCCGCAGGCGGTCGGCGAGAGTCCTCAGGAACACATCGATGCCCTCGCCGGTGACTGCTGAGATGGCCACCGATCCCGGGTTGTCGTCGACCAATTGCTTGGCGACGCCGGGAGCGAGGTCGGCCTTGTTGAACACCAGGAGTTCGGGAACCGCGGTGGCGTCGATCTCGCCGAGCACCTCGCGCACGGCATCGATCTGGCCCTCGGGATCGGGTGCGCTCGAATCGACGACGTGGACCAGATAATCGGCCAAGGCAGCCACCTCGAGCGTTCCCTTGAACGACTCGACCAGACCGTGGGGCAGGCGATTGATGAAGCCCACCGTGTCGGACAGCAGCACCGGTTCACCGCCGGGCAACGCGAGGCGCCGTGTCGTGGGATCGAGCGTGGCGAAGAGTCGATCCTCGGCCAGCACGCCAGAGTCGGTGAGCCGATTGAGCAGCGAGGACTTCCCGGCGTTGGTGTAGCCGACGATGGCGACCGATTCGAGGCCGCTTCGGCCTCGGCCTTTGCGCTGGAGTTCACGGGTGTCGGCGAGCGAGTCGAGGTCGCGTTCGAGCTTGTTGATGCGCCGCATGATGCGACGGCGATCGACCTCGATCTTGGTCTCGCCACCGCCGAAGCGGGCGCCGACGCCGCCGCGCTGCTGTGACAGTTTCGCGTCTGCGCCGCGCCGCAGCCGCGGGAGCCGGTACCGCAGCAGCGCAAGTTCGACCTGCGCCTTGCCTTCGAGCGTGTGAGCGTTCTGGCCGAAGATGTCGAGGATGACCGCCGTGCGATCGAGGGCAGTACGACCAAGCAGCTTTTCGAGGTTGTACTGCTGGCCTGGTGAGAGCTCGTTGTCGAAAACGACCGTGTCAGCGTCGACGGCAAGACACAGCTGCTTGAGCTCCTCGGCCTTGCCTTTGCCGATGTACCACGTGTGATCCGGGCTGTCGCGACGTTGCACCATTCGCGCCACGACGTCGGCGCCGGCGGTGTCGACCAACAGCTCCAACTCGTCGAGGCTCGCATCGACTGCCTCGTCGGCTTCGCGGGGGTCGGCGACGGCGACCAGGACGATCTTCTCTCTGATCGTCCGATCGATCAGGGTGCCCCCGAGGGCCTCGTTGTACGGGGTGTTGCTCACGCGACCTCGACTTCGATGGCGCCGATGAACGTGGCAGGGCCGGTGAGGATCGCCCGCCCGGGCGCGTCGTTGGAGAAACTGACTGTGGCAGTTCCGCCATCCATGTGCACGATGACGTCACCGGCGTTGCGGGCGACCAGCCCCCACGACCGGGCGGCGTAGGCCGCAGCGCACGCGCCGGTTCCGCAGGCTTCGGTGATGCCGGCGCCGCGTTCATGGACTCGCATCGTGATTGCGTTCGGTTCCGGACCCGGCTCGACGATCTCCAGATTGACGTGTGGGACCTGGGTGCCGAGGTGCGCGAGATCGACAGCGGCCACGTCGTCGACGCCCACCACACTGTGTGGATTGCCCAGACTGAGGTGGGCAACAGGGCGATCAGGGTGGCACCCGAGCGCAGCCCACCCGGCCGGTTCGTCGAGATCCGACACATCGCCCATCTCGACACGGGCGGTGATCGTTGCCGGGTCATCGGTGGCGTCGAGCACCACCAGCCGGTCGCCGGCATCAGTGAGGATCAACTGCTCCGACAGGTCGCCACGCCGCTCGGCCAGCGCTTGCGCGAAGCACCGGATGCCGTTGCCACTCATCTCGGCACGCGAACCGTCGGCGTTGTAAAGGTTCATGCGGGCCGCGTAGCCATCAGCCGCATCGGCCACGAGGAGACCGTCGGCGCCAATGCCACGACGTCGATCGCACAACCGCCGGGCGAGTTCGGCAAGATCGTCGACCCCGGGATCGAACGCGACAAGGAAGTCGTTGCCCAGACCGTGGTGTTTGGTGAGCGTGAGCGTGGTCATGCGGTGAGAGCCTCGATCACGATGGGCGCCGCCTCGGCCACAGCATCGTGTTCGACGTCAATCCAGCGTACGCGTGGATCGCGACGGAACCATCGCTCTTGGCGTACGGCGAACTGACGAGTGCGGGTGACGATCATGGCAACCGCCTCATCCTGGTCGATCCGACCATCGATCATCTCGACGATTTCCTTGTAACCGAGCGCCTGTGCAGCCGTTCTCGAGAATCCGACGCCGACCAGCGACCTGACTTCATCGACCAGACCATCGTCAACCATCTGGCTCACCCGTCGAGTGATCCGCTCGGCGATCGCCTCACGCGGCCAGCGCAGCCCGATCTGGGCGACCTGCGACGGCCGGTAGTCGTCGACGCCGGGCCCGAACGAACTGAACGCACGTCCACTGCCGAGCGTGACTTCGAGTGCTCGGATGATCCGACGACGATTTGACGGTTCCATCTTGGACGTCGCCGCCGGATCGAGCGTGCCCAGTCGTTCGTACAACGCTGCGGTGTCCGGATCGGATTCCAGTTCGATTCGCACCTCCGGCCACTGTCCAGGCAGATCGAAGTCATCGATCACCACCCGGTGGTACAGGCCGGTGCCACCGACGAGCAGTGCCCGATTGCCGCGACCGGCGATGTCTGCCAACGCTGCGGTGTATGCATCACGAAAGTCGGCGACCGTGAACTCGTCGTTCGGTTCGACCAGGTCGAGCAGATGGTGAGGGATCTCAGCTCGTTCGGCCATCGTCGGCTTCGCCGTGCCGATGTCCATGCCCCGGTACACCTGCATGCTGTCGATCGAGACGAGCTCGACGTTTCGAAGGCTGCGTGCGACCGTCATGGCGACGGCCGACTTTCCCGAAGCTGTCGAGCCGACGATCGCCACTCGGGCGGGCGCTGGCCCGCTCAGAGCTGCTCGCCCTCGGCGATGCGCTGATGATGGTGGATCACTTCGGCCACGATGAACCGCAGGAACTTCTCGGTGAACACCGGGTCGAGCCCGGACTGCTCGGCAAGCGCGCGAAGCCGTTCGATCTGCACACGCTCACGGTCTTCGTCTGCGGCGGGAAGATCGACCTTGGCCTTGTAGCGACCCACCGCCTTGGTGATCTTGAAGCGCTCGGCAAGGAGATGCACCAACGCCGCGTCGATGTTGTCGATACTGGCGCGGTACTCGGCCAGCTGCGGATCGACGCTCGCCTCACTCATCGCCACGACGCTACTGCTCCACGCCCCAGAAAAATGTGTGCGTCGTCGTCGTCAGCGCAACGACACGCGCACGTTTCGGACCTGAACGACGTCAGAGGGATGCGACAGGGATGCGGAGCTTGTGCGTGGGTTCGCAGATGAACTCGACGAACTGCCCTTCGAGGAAGTGCGGCGCGGCGCGGGTGATCTCGACGGTTGCGTAGCTTCCGGTGCGCAGCGGGCGCGGCGGCACGAAATGGACCAGCTTGTTCTGGCGTGTGCGACCACTGGTGACCGCCGGGTCACGCTTGCTCGGCCCTTCGACGAGCACCTCCTCGATCCGGCCGACTCGTGCCTGGTGACGGCGCAGTGCCGACCGCTCGACGACGAGGCGCAGCCGTTCGAATCGCTCGGTGACGACCGCTGAGTCGACGAAGTCAGCGTCCATCGCTGCCGCTTCGGTTCCCTCCCGAGGCGAGAAGATGAACGTGTAGGCGTAGTCGTACTCTGCTTCGGCGGCCACGGCCAGTGTCTGTTCGAAGTCGGCCTCGGTCTCACCCGGAAAGCCGACGATGATGTCGGTCGAGACAGCCAGGTCGTCGATCGTCGCTCGGGCTTCGGCGAGGCGGGCGAGGTAACGCTCGGCGGTGTAGCCCCGGTGCATCAGGCCCAGGACGCGATCGCTGCCCGATTGCAGCGGGTAATGCAGGTGCTCGCAGACCGCTGGGATCTCCGCCATTGCGGCAAACGTCTCCGGGCGCATGTCCTTGGGGTGTGGGCTCGTATAGCGCACCCTGCGGATTCCGTCGACTGCGCCGACGTCGCGCAGCAGGTCGGCGAACAGCGGGCGGAGCCGTGCGGATTCGTCGCCCGCCTGACGGGCGGCCACCTGGAGATCGCGACCGTAACTGTTGACGTTCTGGCCGAGCAGCGTCACCTCGGTGACGCCGTCGGCACTCAGGTCGCCGACTTCGGCGAGGATCTCGTCGTAGGGCCGGCTGATCTCTGTGCCTCGCACGGCGGGCACGATGCAGAAGGCACAGTTGTTGTCGCATCCGATCTGGATGGTGACCCACGCGTTGTACGACGTCTCGCGACGAGCGGGAAGCGCCGAGGGGAACAACGCCTGGTCGTCGATGACGGCTTCGGTGAGGATCTCGGTGATCGGGCGCGCAGCAGTGCGGGCCTCGGCGAGCAGCTCGGCGGCACGGTGCACGTTGTGCGTGCCCATGACGACGTCGACATGGCCGGCACGCTTGGCCACGAGCTCCTGGTCCTTCTGCGCCAAGCAGCCCGACACGACGATCTGACGACCCTCGCGCTCACCCTTCCAGGTCTTGAGATGTCCGAGATTGCCATAGAGCTTGTTGTCGGCGTTCTCGCGGATACAGCACGTGTTGAGCACGACGACGTCGGCATCGGCTTCGTTCTCGGCACGCACGAGTCCATCGGCTTCGAGCAGGCCCGAGATGCGTTCGGAGTCGTGCTCGTTCATCTGGCACCCATAGGTGCGCACGATGTAGCTGCGGGACATGGCCTCCGAGGCTACTGGCGCCAGGTGACGCACGACCCGGCATCGGCGATTCATGACCGCTGGTCGCTATCGTGCCGCTCGTGCTTGCCATCCTCGTTCCCGAGAACTACGACCTGTACCGGGTCCTCTACTTCGTGCACCTGCTGTCTGCGATCGCCGCATTCGGTCCGCTGTTCCTGTACCCGCGTCTCCAGCGGGCCGGAGCGACCGCGGAGGTTGCACGTCTGCACATGCGTCTGGTGTTCCCGGCTCTCGTGTTGCTGTGGGTGGCCGGCATGGGAATGGCCGGGGTCGGCAAGATCAGCCTCGTCGGCACGCCGTTCGTCACCGCCACCATCGTGCTGTGGCTGATCGCTCTGGCAGTGAGCTGGTTCATGATCCGTCCAGCGCTCACGGACACCGCCGACGACGCCCGCAAGATCATGGCCGCCGGCATCGGCATCACGCACCTGATCCTGGTGGTGTCGCTGTACCTGATGATCTTCAAGCCGGGTGGCTACGAGTTCAACTGAACGCCGCCTCTGCTCGCCGGCGTCAGCTGGCGCCCATGACGAGACGGCCGTCGTCGTCGAGCCCGGCGTAGGGATTGTGAGCGATCTCCCACAGGTGCCCGTCGGGATCGGCAACGTATGACGAGTACCCGCCCCAGAAGGCTGTGTGTGGCTCGACGACCGAGGACGCCCCAGCAGCGATCCACTCGGCGAACACCGCATCGACGTCGTCGGTCGATGCCAGGTTCATCGCCAACGTGACGCCACGAAACCCTGAGCCCTCGGAGGGAACCTGGGCGTCGTCGGCCAGCGCAGACCATTCGTAGAGCCCGAATACCGGCCCGACCGTGTCGAAGAAGGTGATCGTCGGCATGGAAGAACCCGACTTCGTCCAGCCGAGCGACTCGTAGAACGCGGTCGACCTCGCGAGGTCGGCGACACCGAACGTGACGATCGAAATGCGATTTGGAACGGTCATGTGGGTCTCCTTCGACGAGACACCATCATGACCGTTCTCACGCTCGAGGTGTCAGCCCAGATCGATCGGGGCCTCGTCGGCCTCGGAGAACTCGTCGGCGACGTCGGCAACCTCTGGCTCGTCGGACTGCTTGAGGCCCGACACCGTCAGCACCTTGTCGCTGATCTCCATCATGATCTCGGGGTTCTGCTTGAGATAGTCCTTGGCCTTCTCACGCCCCTGACCCAACTGTTCGCCCTCGTAGGTGAACCAGGCACCCGACTTCTTCACGATGCCGAGGTCGACCGACATGTCGATCAGTGAGCCCTCACGGCTGATGCCCTGGCCGTACATGATGTCGAACTCGGCCTGACGGAACGGGGGCGACACCTTGTTCTTGACGACCTTGACGCGAGTGCGGTTGCCGACCACTTCGGCGCCGTCCTTCAACGACTCGATCCGACGGATGTCGAGACGGACCGACGAGTAGAACTTCAGCGCCCGGCCGCCTGGGGTGGTCTCGGGCGAACCGAACATCACCCCGA
>DATLBC010000036.1:0-2093 GCA_035527095.1 Ilumatobacteraceae bacterium
TCGGTCTCGGCGAAGCGCCGGATGCCGCCCACCATCACCTCGAGGCGCTCGGCAGGCTCGCTCTCCGCGATCGCCGCGCCGAGTGCCAGTGCTGACAGGCTCGCGTCGGTCCGATCCGGATCGACCACCCGGATGCTCTCGACCGACACCCCGTCGACCGCGTCGATCTCCGCGGTCAACAGCGGCATCAGGTCGTCGTCGGGCAGCGCGACGGTGAGTTCGTCGATCGCACGACCGCCACCCTGCTCGAGGATCTCGATCGACAGCACGTCGCCGCGCACGGCACCGATGCGGCTCGCCACCTGGCCGAGCGCACCCGGACGATCGGGCATCCAGACCCGCACGACGATGGTGATCACGGCGGGGACCGTACAAGCGCCGACGTCACGGAGCGGTGACCACCCCGTGACCATCGTGTTACGTCGTCGGATTCCTGGCAAGTTCGCTGACTCAAGATTCCCGCAAGATCGCCTGGCCGCCCTCTGCTCGCGGCTCCGGCTGGCCGATCACTCCAGGAGACGAGCAACGAGGGACGTGTGCAATGCGAGCTGGAGAGGCGATGGTGACGGAACACGACGGACTTGACGTTGCCGTTCACGTGAGCGACGGCCGATCGGCGTCCAGACGAGTGCTCGTGGTCGACGAGCATGCTGTGGTGGCGGCGGGCCTGAAACTGGCATTGTCCGAGCGGTCCTGGCACGTCGAGACGAGCGACGGACCCAGCGCCGATGACGTGATCGATCACGCGCGCGAGTTTAGGCCGCAGTGCGTACTCCTGGACACCCAGATGCGCAACGGCATCGGCAGCGGGATCGAGCTGATCCGGCCGCTGGTGTCCACCGGTTCGCAGGTGGTGATGCTCACAGCGGAGCGACGCCGTTCGGTCCTGGCGCAGTGTCTCGAAGCTGGTGCCGCCGGCTGGATCGGCATCGGCGCCGGGCTGGACGAGGTCGACTCGACCATCGGACTGGTCATCGAAGGGCACCAGATCATCGGACGCACCGCACGCGCTGAGCTGCTGGAACGACTGCGCACCGAACGGGCTGAGGCTCTTCGGGCACAAGCAACGTTCGAGCAGCTGACACAGCGCGAAGCGCTCGTGCTCGCGGCCATGATGGAGGGTCTCAGCGCGGACGAGATCGCCAGGTCCCACTTCGTGGCGGTGACCACCGTCCGATCACAGATCCGGTCGGTCCTCCAGAAGCTCGGCGTGAGATCACAGCTCGCAGCGGTCGCCCTCGCCGACAACCATCGGGAGGTCCTGCCCCCTGAGGTCAATGTCGGCAGGGACCGGCGAAGGTCCGAGCCCCTCGGCCGCAGACCCGGCCCCGACCATTCAGCAAACATCGCCTGACCCGAACACGGCGCTGTCGGCGATCTGCCACACCCCACCGGGTGAGACCTGACGGTGCGCTCAGCCGAGCTTGGGCAAGCCGCGCTTGAGGTTGCGGATCGCCTGCTGGATGCGCTTCTCGTTCTCGATCAGCGCGAAGCGCACGAAGCCCTCGCCGCCGGGGCCGAAGCCGACGCCGGGGGACAAGGCCACGTCGGCGTCACGCACGATCAGCGAGCAGAACTCGACCGAGTCCATCTCGGCGTACGGCTCGGGGATCGGTGCCCAGACGAACATCGAACCACCCGGCTTCGGGATGTCCCAGCCGATGCGTCCGAGGCCGTCGATGAGGGTGTCGCAGCGCGACTCGTAGATCGAACGAATCTCGTTCGGGTAGTCGGCCGCCTCGTTGATCGTGACCGTGGCAGCGATCTGCACCGGCTGGAACATGCCGTAGTCGAGATAGCTCTTGAGCTTGACGAGCGCCTGCACGACCTCGGCGTTGCCGAGCAGGAACGCGCTGCGCCATCCCGCCATCGAGAAGCTCTTGGTCATCGAGTACAGCTCGACGGCGCACTCCTTGGCGCCCTCGGCCTGCAAGATGCTCGGCGGCTGGTGGCCGTCGAAGCCGACGTCGGCGTACGCGAAGTCGTGCACGACGATCATCTCGTGCTCGCGGCAGAAGTCGACGACGCGCTGCATGAACGCCAGATCGACGGTGGCGCCCGTCGGGTTGTGCGGGAACGAGATCACGAGCACC
>DATLBC010000037.1:0-43286 GCA_035527095.1 Ilumatobacteraceae bacterium
GGCCAAGAAGGCTCCGGCCAAGAAGGCTCCGGCCAAGAAGGCTCCGGCCAAGAAGGCTCCGGCCAAGAAGGCTCCGGCCAAGAAGGCTCCGGCCAAGAAGGCTCCGGCCAAGAAGGCTCCAGCCAAGAAGGCTCCAGCCAAGAAGGCTCCAGCCAAGAAGTAACGCTGCATCACGTCAGCACGAACTCGAAACGAGGGGCCCACGGGCCCCTCGTTTCGCGTTCCGGCGGCGCTCAGAGGTCGGCGATGAGCTTGAACACCTCGGCGGCGTCCATGTCGAAGGGTCGTCCGAGGTCGCCGAGTCGATTGCGGATCCGCTGACCGAACGCGGCGAGTTGTTCATCGTCGCGGGCCTTCATCGTCGACTCGAACTGGCTCTCGTGGGCGGCCAATGCGTCGAGCTTGACCTCGACGAAGCCGGTGACATCCTCCGCATGATCGGGGGCATCGGCCTCCCAGAGCAACAGGGCCTCGGGCCGGTGGTGGGCGAGGCGCTGGTCGCGAAAGAAATGCGGATCACGCGCTGCGACGATGCCGTCGCACGCGAGCAGCCCGGCATGACGGTGATCGGGGTGCAGGCGGTAGCGCTTCCACGGATCGTGACCGAGCACGACCTGGGGCTGCAGCTCGCGAATGATGCGGGCCACTTCACCCCGTGTTGCCAGGTCGCTGTCGAGCTCGCCGTCGGTGCGTCCCAGGAACCGCACCTCACCGGCGTGGGCGCCGGCAAGACGCCGTGCGGCCTCGCGTTGCTCGTCCTGGCGCCGTGCCGCAAGCACCGTGATGTCGGCGTCTGGATCCCAGGTGCCCTTCGAGCCGTCGGTGCACACCAGGTGGTGAACGATGCAGCCGTTGGCAGCCCACTTCGCAAGGAGGCCGCCAGCACCGAACTCGACGTCGTCGGGGTGCGCCCCGATGGCAAGGGCCGAGGCCGGTGTGGCGAGGTCGGTCGTTACCGACATGGCCAGAGCGGCCGAGTTCAGTGGACTGGGTTGACCGGGTTCGTTGGCAGCCATGAGGGGAGCACCTTCTGGATCAGTGGGTGGGAGAGGTCTCGCGCCGTGTCGAGGTCGAGCGAGAGCTGGGGGTCTCGGCGAACCTCGACCTCGACAGCCGAAATGGCGAGTGCTTGATGCAGATGTCGTTCGAACGAGCCACCGCCATAGGCCGCCTGCAGGGGATGAGCTGTCGGGAAGGACATCACGTTCGTGCCGTCGTGGCGGCGATCGGGGACGAGCGTGATGCACCCTTCACGAGCGACATCGAGCAGGCCCGACGGGAGGGCCAGATCGGCGTGGCTGACGAGTACGTGGTCGTAGCCCTCCGACGCGATGTGGGCAACGCCGTCGTCGACGGCGCCGTTCAACCCGAGGTCCGCGCCCCAGATCACGTGTGCCCCCATCCCACGCGCCCACGTGGCGACGTCGTCGTCGTCGCAAGCGACGAACGTCGGGATCTCGGCGACGACGTCGAGTACACCGCTGGCCATCCACTCGGCGAGACGGGCCCGCTCGCTGTTGGCGAGCACACGAGCAAGGCGACCCTTGGCCGCGGTGAATCGCTTCACCGGGACGAGGACAGCGAGACGCACCGGCGCCACTGTAGGAGCGCCACGGTCCCGGCGGCGATGTCGCAGTACGGTGGTGCCGACGCCGCAGGATGCGGGAAGCGACTTCGAGGGGATCCACATGAGTGCATCGACGATCAACGTGGCGGTCATCGGCGCAGGGTCGTGGGGGACCACGGTTGCCGCGCTCGCTGCCGTCAACACACCGACGGTACTGTGGGCCCGGCGCCGCGAGTTGGCCGACGACATCAACGACGCCGGCGTCAACCCGGAGTACCTCCCCAACTTCACGCTGCCCGAGGCGTTGCGCGCGACCGATTCGCTCGCCGACGCAGTGTCCCACGCCGACGTCGTCGTGATGGCGGTGCCGTCGCACGGCTACCGCGACGTGGCCTTCGAAGCTGCGGCTTCGATTCGGCCGTGGGTGCCGGTGGTTTCGTTGTCGAAGGGGCTCGAGCGCACGACGCTGAAGCGGATGAGCGAGGTCACCGCCGATGCCATGCCCGGACATCCCGTCGCCGTGCTGACCGGACCGAACCTGGCGAAGGAAATCCTCAGTGGTCAGCCGGCGGCCAGTGTGGTCGCCATCGACGACGCCACCATTGCCAACGAGCTGCAGCGCATCTTCAGCCGCCCGAGTCTGCGCGTGTACACCAACGCCGACGTGGTCGGATGCGAAGTTGCCGGCGTGGTCAAGAACGTCATCGCGATCGCTGCCGGAATGGCTGAGGGCATGGGCTTCGGCGACAACACGCGGGCCACCCTGATCACGCGCGGTCTCGCCGAGATGACCCGGCTCGGTGTGGCGATGGGTGGCCAGCCGGTCACCTTTGCCGGTCTGGCCGGGATGGGTGATCTGATCGCCACCTGCTCGTCGAAGCAGAGCCGCAACAATCAGGTCGGCCTCCAGCTCGGGCAGGGCAAGACCATCGAGGAGATCCTGGCCGCCACCAACATGGTCGCCGAGGGCGTGAAGTCATCGCCGAGCGTGCTCGACCTCGCCCGCCGGTACGGTGTCGAGATGCCGATCACCGAACAGGTCGTCGCCGTCTGCCACGAGCACCGCCCCGCTCCGGAGGCGCTCGCCGCGCTGATGCAGCGCAGCCGCAAGAGCGAATTCGACGCGTGACCGCCACCGACGTGGATGCGACCGATCTCACGTTGATCGGCGCCGTCGGGACCTCATGTCGAGCCTGGGTGTCACGATGGGGAGACGTCGTTCCGGATCGAGGGCCTGAGGATTCGTCGACGCTCCAGTGGTTCATCGCTGCCGAGGATCGCTGGCACGTGCCATCGTCCGAGCCCGCTGTCCGCCAGCGCCGGATCGACGGCACGCCCGTCATCGAGACGCGTGTACGTGTGCCCGAGGGTGACGCGATTCAGCGGGTCTGGTCGGTTCCTGATGCGGGCGGCCTCACGGTGATCGAAGTCGAGAACGCGTCGTCGCTGCCGTTCGCGGTCGCCTTTGCCGGCACCCGTGTGCTCACCGAACGACCTCCGGCCGATGTTCCGATCCGGGGCATCGATCTGCCCGACGGAGCGATCGTGCTGCCGGTCGCGCACAGTGCCTCGGTCCGGGTGGCCATCCCGCACGACTCGTCTCGCTTCGCCACGTGGGCGTTGCCGACGCTGGCGCCGGCGATGGCCATCGTTCGTGGCTGGGAGACCATCGTGCATCGAGCGAGCCGCCTCGTGCTGCCCGACGCCGACCTCGGCGACGCAGTCACCACTGCTCGCAGCGATCTCCTCCTTGCAGGACCGATCGACGGTGGCGATGACGCGATCGGTTTCCTGCTCGATGTGGCCGAACTGGCGCGTCTCGGCGACGACCCCGACGCCTGGATGCCCGAGATCGTCGAGCCGATCGCCTCGATCGCTCGCTCCGACAGCTCCGAGGTCGACGTGGCGCTGCGGGCGTGTGAGCGTCTCGCAGTGTCGGCAGGAGACGATCGTGCCGCCGGCGACATTGCTGCAGTTCGCCGACGGCGCCTCCGAGACGGCCGATCGGTAACCGTGAGCGGAACCGCACAGTCGTCGTTCTCCGATCTGCGGCGTGGTGAGTCCGTCGGACGCTTCGTCGCCGATGTCGAACGCCGTGTCGCCGACGAGGGCCGTCTGCTGCCCCTCGGAATCCCACACCGGTGGCTGGGTTCGAACTTCGAGGTGCACGGTGTGCCGACCGGTGCTCGCTCCACCGTGGGATTCGCGGTGCGTTGGCACGGCGAACGTCCGGCCGTGTTGTGGGAGCAGCACGGCGACATCCAGTCGCTCACCGCGCCCGCCGTCGACGCCGATTGGTCAAGCGACGCCGCGTCCGGCGAGGCGCTGTGGTCGGCGCCGCCACAGCCCAAGCGCATCGGTGTCAGCATCGATCTCGGCGATCGCTGAGGGGGCGCCGGTGCCCCGGGTTTCGCCGCGACCGAAGCAGTCGAAGAAGCGAGCGCCGACTCGCGCCATCGAGAAGGCAATGTGGGAGCGTGGCCACGACGTCGTCGTCGGCATCGACGAGGTGGGCCGTGGTGCCTGGGCCGGCCCGCTGTCGGTCGGCGCGGCGGTCCTGCCGCGCGACACCCGCGTGAACGGTGTGCGCGACTCGAAGTTGCTGACCGAACGAGAGCGCGAGGCGCTGTTCGACAAGCTCACCGACTGGTGCCTGGCGTGGTCGGTGGGGTCGGTGAGCCAGCAGGAATGTGACCAACTCGGAATGTCCGCGGCCCAGAAGTTGGCGGCCCGCCGGGCGATCGAGGGGCTCGACGTTGCTCCCGATGTCGCCGTCACCGACGGCACATGGGACTTCGTGTCGCCAACGGTGCCGCACGTCGAGTTGGCGGTGAAGGCCGACCTGCGTTGCCTGAGCGTGGCCACCGCGAGCATTCTGGCCAAGGTGGTGCGTGATCGTGAGATGCGTGCGCACGCGGAGAGCTATCCGCAGTGGTCGTTCGACACCAACAAGGGCTACCCCTGTCCGGCGCACAAGACGGCGTTGCTCGGCTACGGGCCCTCCGCCATCCACCGCCGCACCTGGGTGTTCATGGACAACTACGTCCCATGGACCGCGATCCGCCGCGCCCCGCCCGCCGGACAATCCAGCCTGTTCTGAACCATGGTCACGGCGTCGCGAGCGACCGGAGGAACGCGAGGACGTGGTGGGGGTTGCGGAGGCGGTGGGGAGCGATCGTGTCGGCGTCGCCGACCTTGATGGCGATGTCGTTGGGCGACAGGCGGGCGAACGCGTCCTCGTCGGTCACGTCGTCGCCGACGAACACGGTGGTCGCCACGCCGAGCTCATGAGCCAGGTGCACCAGGGCGGTGCCCTTGTCGCCGTGACGAGCGAAGAGTTCGAGGACGTTGCTGCCAGCCTTGAGCGTGGCGCCTTCGATCTGCTCCGACTCGGAGCGAAGGCGATCGATCGCCTCCCGGCCACGTTCGGCGTTCGCCTCCCGGATGTGCAGCACGACACTGGCCGGCTTTCGTTCGACCCAGGCGCCGCCGCCGGCGTGTTCGGCGGCTTCGACAGCCAGTGAGTCGAGCGCGGTGAGGCGGTCGCTCTCGACGGCATCGAGCGGCGCCATGGCCTGGTCGCGGCGCTCCATCCCGTGGCTGCCGATCATGTCGACGTCCGTCCCGAACCCGAACTGAACGAGGCCGTCGAGCGACCGCCCGGAGATGACCGCGACGTGCACCCAGTCGAGTCCAGCTACTGCGCTGACAGCGCGACTCATGCCGTCGAGCAGGACCGAATCTGCCGCGTGGTCGACGAGCGGTGCGAGCACGCCGTCGACGTCCAGGCCGATGAGCAGGGGCTTCGGTGCGTTCGCGACCTCGCTGGCGATCGCAGCTGGGTCGTCATAGTCGGCCACGTCGCCAGTCTGCTCACTCGGGAGAGGTCGGCGGCGAACCCGCTGCGGCGAGTTGCGCCAAGAACCGGTCGGCCCAGCCCTGCACATCGCTCTTTCGGATCTGATCGCGCAGGCCGGCCATTCGGCCCCGTCGTTCGTGGCGGTGCATCTCGACCGCGGTGACGATCGCTTGCTGTAGCGCCCGGTCATCGTGCGGGTTGACGAGCACTGCGTCGGTCAGCTCGTCGGCGGCTCCGGCGAACTCGGACAGCACCAGAACGCCATCGCCGTCGATGTGCGATGTCGCGTACTCCTTGGCCACGAGGTTCATCCCGTCACGAAACGGCGTCACCAGCATCACGTCACCGGCTCGGTACAGCGCGATCAATTCGTCGAACGGCAGCGTCTGATACAGGTAGTGCACCACCGGGAGTCCGATGCGGCTGTAGCGGCCGTTGATCGCGCCGACCAGTCGTTCCACCTCGTGGCGTTCGTCCTGGTAGTGCTCGACGGCCTCGCGGGTGGGCGTGGCGACCTGGACCATCACGTGACGTTCGGGGTCGAGCTCACCGGATTCGAGCAGCGCTGCGAACGCCTTGAGGCGCAGCCCGATGCCCTTCGTGTAGTCGAGCCGGTCGACGCCCAGCAGGATCACCTCTGGGTCGCCGAGCCGAGCGCGGATCTGGCTCATCCGTTGACGTGTGGCCCGGCCGGCGGCCATCTCCTCGACGTCGCCGACATCGATCGAGATCGGAAACGTGCCGACGTGGATGCGGCGGTCGAGATGCTCGAGCGTGCCGACGTCGGGGACGTCGACGCCGACGAGTTCCTGCGCAGCAGCAACGAAGTTCGATGCGTCCTTCGGCCGCTGGAAACCCACGAGGTCGCAGCCGAGCAGCCCCTGGGCCACATCGGCGCGCCACGGCAGCCGCGAGAACAGCTCGTACGGCGGGAAGGGAATGTGCAGGAAGAAGCCGATGGTGATGTCGCCGCGCTGCTCGCGCAGCATCTTCGGCACCAGTTGCAGCTGGTAGTCGTGGATCCACACGATCGCGTTCGGCGGGGCAATGTCGGCGATCGTGACGGCGAAGCGCTCGTTGACCGCCACGTAGGCGTCCCACTGTGCGCTCGAGTAGGTCGATTCGCGCAGGGCGTCGTGGTAGAGCGGCCAGAGCGCGTCGTTGGAGAAGCCCTCATAGTAGAGCTCGATCTCTTCGGCACTGATCGGCACCGGATACAGATCGACGCCTTCGACCTCGAATGGGTCGGTGTCGTCGTCGGAGTTGCCCGTCCAACCGACCCAGGTGCCGCCGGTGTCGCGCAACATCGGCAACAGGGCCCGAACGAGACCTCCGGGGCTGGCAGTCCAGCCGTCGTCGGTGCGCATCACCGGCAGCCGGTTGGCCGCGACGACGATCGGGCGATCGGGTTGCGGTGCCTCGTGGGCCAGGGGGAAGTCGGGCGGCAAGCTCATCAGATGCGGTCGAGGGCCTGCTCGAGGTCGGCGACCAGGTCGGCAGCGTCCTCGATGCCGACCGACAGCCGCACCAGATTGTCGGGTACTTCGAGCGGTGAGCCGGCCGCTGACGCATGGGTCATCGCGCCAGGATGCTCGATCAGGCTCTCGACCGCGCCGAGCGACTCGGCGAGGGTGAACACGTCCGTCGAATCGGCGATGGTCATCGCTGCGGCCATGCCCGCCTTGACCGTGAACGACACCATGCCTCCGAAATCGCGCATCTGCTTTGCAGCCGCAGCGTGACCAGGATGGTCGGGCAACTGCGGATACAGCACGCGATCGACTGCCGGATGTCCGACCAGGAGGTCGACGACAGCGCGGGCGTTCTCGCAATGCCGGTCCATCCGCACGGCGAGCGTCTTGACGCCGCGCAACACGAGGTAGCAGTCGAACGGAGCCGGTACCGCTCCGGCAGCATTCTGGGTGAAGCGCAACCGGTCCGCGAGGTCGTCGTCGTTGGTGGCCACGAAGCCGCCGAGCACGTCGCTGTGGCCGCCGAGGTACTTGGTGGCGGAGTGCACGACGACATCGGCACCGAGCGTGAGTGGCTGCTGCAGGTACGGCGTGGCGAAGGTGTTGTCGACGACGACGATCGCGTCGCGTGCGCGACCGATGTCGGCGATGGCCTCGATGTCGAAGCAGGTGAGCAGCGGGTTGGTCGGCGTCTCGAGCCACACCATGCCGACGTCGTCGGGCCAGTTGGCGCGCAGCGAATCGAGGTCGGTGAGATCGACGGCGGTCCACGGGAACCCGAGCGGGCTCCAGACCTTGGAGATCAATCGGAACGTACCGCCGTACGCATCGTTGCCGAGCAGGATCCGCTGGCCGGGCCGCAGGAGTCGCAGGATGTTGTCCTCAGCGGCGAGGCCACTGGCGAACGCGAGGCCATGGCGAGCATCTTCGAGCGACGCCACCTGCGCTTCGAGCGCGGAACGCGTGGGATTGCCGGAACGCGAGTACTCGTATCCCTTGTGCCCGCCGACTCCGTCCTGGGCGAATGTCGTCGACAGCGAGATCGGCGTGACGACGGCACCGGTGGTCGGTTCGGGATCCTGGCCGGCGTGGATCGCGCGGGTGGCGAATCCGTGGCGTGCGGTTGATTCGTCGAGATCACCCATCGATGGACACCGTACCGGAACCGCGTTCCAGGGCGTCCTCGGCGATGGCGGTGAAGTACGACAGGACGTCGGTGCGGGTCAGGACACTGAGAGGACGCCCGCCCGACAGCACGAGCAGTGCCGGCGCGTTCTCGAGCATCTCGACGGCCAGTTCGACCTTCTGGCCGACGCCGATCGTGGGGAGCTTCGGGCCCATCACCTTCTCGACTGGCGTCGCCATCACGCCGGGATCGCGGTGGATGGCCTCCATCAGTTCGAGTTCGTCGATCGAGCCGGAGACTTCGGCGGCGGCGAACGGCGGCGTGTTCTTGCAGACGGGCAGCTGGCTGACACCGGTCGATCGCATCAGCTCGATCGCCTCGGACACCACTTGGTGAGGGTTGACGTAGAGCAGGTTCTCGATCGACGCGTTGCGGGCGTCGAGTACGGCGCCCACGCACTGGTCGCACTCGCGCAGGAATCCGAAGTTGGCCATCCAGTCGTCGTCGAAGAGCCGCGACAGGTAGCCACGACCGGAGTCGGGGTTGAAGACCACCACGACCGCATCAGGCCCCGCAGCCTTCGCGACCTTGATCGCCGCTGCGACAGCCATCCCGCCCGACCCGCCGATCAGGATGCCCTCGCGCTGGCTCACGTAGCGGGCGGTGAGAAAGCTCTCCTCGTCGCTGATCGGAATGATCTCGTCGAGGAGTTCGGGTGCCCATGCAGCGGGGAAGAAGTCTTCGCCGACGCCTTCGACCAGGTACGGCCGCCCGGACCCTCCGGAGAACACGGAACCCTCGGGGTCCGCGGCGATGATCCGTATGTCGGGATTCATCGACTTCAGGTAGCGGGCGACGCCGGTGATCGATCCGCACGTGCCGGCGCCGGCGATGAAGTGCGTGATGCGCCCCGCGGTCTGACGCCAGAGCTCAGGACCGGTGGTCTTGACATGCGCTTCGGGATTGTGGGGGTTGTGGTACTGATTCGGCCGGAATGCGCCGAGTTCGTCGGTGAGGCGGGCGGCGACGCTGTAGTAGCTCGCCGGGTCGTCGGGTTCGACCGCCACCGGGCACACGACCACTTCGGCGCCATAGGCACGCAGCAGTGAGACCTTCTCGGGTGCGACCTTGTCGGTCATCACGAACACGCATCGATAGCCGCGTTGGGCGGCGACGATGGCGAGGCCGACACCGGTGTTGCCGCTCGTCGGCTCGACGATCGTGCCTCCGGGCGCCAGCAGCCCCTCGCGTTCCGCGGCAAGGATCATTTCGAGGGCCGGCCGGTCCTTGGCCGATCCTCCAGGATTCGTCGCTTCGTGCTTCATGGCGAAGACACACTCGATGTCTTCGAGTTCGCTGAGGCGCTTGAGGCGGATCAGTGGCGTCTCGCCGATGGTGTCGATCACCGAATCGACGATCTCGGTACCCGCAAGTCGAGGGTCGCTCATGACGCCGACAGTACCCGGGATGGGGGAACGGCGAAACGGCCGGGGACGTGTGTCACCCGAACACGCGAGTGGCGAGGCGGCTGACGGCGTTCGGTTCGGGCGCTTCGAAGCCGTTGGGGAGGAGTTCGGGGTGCTCGATGCTCAGGTAGGCGATGAGCTCACCGGCTGAGGGGTTGACGAACCCCTGGCCGCCGATGACGACGGTCGGCACCGTTTCGTTGCCGTTGGCGTGCTGACGCACGACTGCGGCGTCTGCCTCGTTCTCCCAGATGTTGTGTTCGGCTCGTTCGATGCCGAGCTTGTCGAGCTTGCGCTGCAGCATCGAACAGAACCCGCACCCGGGCCGCCAGTAGACGTCGATGCGAGGGTCGAGGTCGTCACCGGTTGCATTCGGGTCGTCGGCCATGTCCGTTGCAACGGTCTCGCCGGACTTCTATTCCCGTTGGAGAATTGGGAACGGATCCGAGTCGGCGATGGTCCAACATGGCGCAGCCGACGTGGCCTCGGCCGGACGCCACTCGAGAGGGAACACGATGACCATCGAAACACCGTCAGACACCACGTTTGCGTCGAGATTCGGGTGGGGTGCCCCACCCGAATCTCGACGCAAACGTGGTTGGGTCGGGTCGCCGCGTGCAGACTGGGGCGATGAGTTCGCCGACCGTCGATTCGTCCGTGTACCTCGAGCGGCTCGCTCGGGTACGCGACGCCATGGCCGAGCAGGAGATCGACGCGCTGCTCTTGTCGGTCGGCCACGACCTGCCATATCTCACCGGCTACACCGCCATGCCGCTCGAACGACTCACGATGCTGGTGGTGCCGCGCGATGCCGGCGCCACGATGGTGATTCCGGCACTCGAAGCACCGCGAGTACGCGAAGTCCCAGGTGCGTTCGACACGTTGCCCTGGGGTGAGACACAGGACCCCACCGCGATCGTCGCTCGGCTGGCGGCGGGAGCGCAGCGAATCGCCATCGGCGATCAGATGTGGGCGCGGTTCCTCGTCGAGTTGCTGCCGCAGCTGCCAGGCACCGAGTACGCACGGGCCGTCGACGTGGTCGGCCCGTTGCGAATGGCGAAGGACCAAGCCGAGATCGACGCGCTCGCAGCCGCCGGCGCTGCCGTCGACCGGATCGCCGGCGAACTGCAGCGCGGCGAGATCCCGTTGGTGGGTCGCACGGAGGCAGAGGTGTCGGCGCACCTCGGGCGGCGCATCATCGAGGAGGGCCACGACAAGGTCAACTTCGCAATCGTCGCGGCCGGCGAGAACGCTGCGAGCCCCCACCATCATCCGGGGTCGCGCGTGATCGGGAGCAACGAGATCGTGTTGTGCGACTTCGGTGGCACGATGGCGGGCTACTGCTCGGACACCACCCGCTGCGTGTTCACCGGCGAACCGACGACCGACGTCGCCGAGGCCTATGCGGTGCTCCTGGAGGCGCAGCGGGTCGGCGCCGAGGCCGGCGTCGTCGGCACACCCTGCCAGGACGTCGATCGCGTGACCCGCCAGGTCATCGCCGACGCCGGCTTCGGAGACTTCTTCATCCACCGCACCGGGCACGGCATCGGGATGGAGGAACACGAGGATCCCTACATCGTGGAGGGGAACTCCTTGCCGCTCGAAGCCGGGCATGCCTACAGCGTCGAGCCCGGCATCTACGTGCCGGGCAAGTGGGGCATGCGTCTCGAAGACATCGTCGTCGCGACCGACGACGGGCCGCTCCGACTGAACAACTCCGACCACGGCCTCGTCAGCGTATGAGCCCGCGGACCATGGTCCCGCCGATGATGGACCGCGCGACGCGGTGGCTCGTCGTCCTGGTGGCGTTCATTGCGGCAACGGTGGCGATGGTGGCGATCGTGCCGCCGACGAGGGCCGCCGCGCAGCTCGCTCCCGAGCAGGCGGTCGCCGCCGGCTCGACCGTCCTGCTCCCCGTGGCGCCGTGTCGTCTGTTCGACAGCCGGGAGACCCCCAACGCCGGGCGGCTCGATGCCTCGAGCTGGCGGATCCCGGTGACGCAGCGCTGCAACGTTCCCGTCGGAGCACGCGCTGCCGCCCTCAACGTCGTGGCGACGGACACGCAGGGAGCCGGGTACGTCACGGCGTGGCCATCCGGCTCGGCGCGACCCACGGTGTCGAACCTCAACTACGTCGCCGGCAGCGTCGTCGCCAACTCCGTGGTCGTGCAACTGGGTGGTGGCGGGGCGGTCGACGTGTACACGCACGGTCCGGCCCAGGTCGTGGTCGACATCACGGCCGTGTTCGTCGATGCGGCCGGACCGGCGTCAGCCGGACGACTGGTCCCGGTGACCCCGTCGCGACTGCTCGACACGAGGATCACCGGGCAACGCGGAGCGTCGGAGCTTCTCGTCCCACTTCCGCCGGGAGTTCCGTCCGATGCGACCGCCGTCGCCGTGTCGATCACTGCGGTCGACGCTGCGAGCGGGGGATTCCTGACTGCGTACCCGGCCGGGACGCAACGGCCGTTCGTGTCCGTCGTGAACGCCGACACGAACAATCGCACCCGTGCGAGCCTGGCGCTCGTCCCCGTCACCAGTGACGGATTCATGCTGTACCGGCGCATGACGACCGATGTCGTCGTCGACTTCTGGGGGTGGTTCACCGGGGCATCTGCGGAGTTGTCGAGCGCCGGCATGTTCGTGCCGCAGTCCCCGGTGCGGGTGTGGGACTCCCGATCGACGTACGACCCGCTCCACGCCGGTGGCACGATCGAGAAGGCGCTGGCGCCGGCCGGTGCCGCGGCGGTGCTGTCCAACGTCACGATTGCCGAACCGGTGGGACCAGGATTCGTGTCGGTCTTCCCCGCCGGCACGACGCGACCGTTCGTCTCATCGCTCAACCACCGATGGACCAATCCCGTGGGGGCGCTCACGCTCACCGGGGTCTCCAGTCGAGGGGTGGGGTTCTATGGATCTTCGGGTGTGCACGTGATCGTCGACGTGGCCGGAGTGTTCACCGGCGCGCCAGTCGCCGCCGATGCCGGGATTGCGCCGAATTCGTTCCCGCCCCCGAACTCTCCGGTCATCATGATCTCGGACTCGGCCTTCGCGGGGATTCGCTGGAGCGGTGCGCTGGCATACCTGCAAGGCGCTGCATGGGACGCCCGCCTCGAGTCGTGTCGCCGCCTCATCGGCGTGTCGTGCCGCGGGCGGGAGGGCTATGCGCCGCGCACGGCGGTGTCGGAGCTGTCGAGGGTTCCCGCTGGGGCCTACCGCACGTTGATCGTCGCCACGGGGTACAACGACTGGTCGGGATCGTTCCCATGGGGCGTCGACGCAATGATGGCGCAAGCCCGGGCGAAGGGCATCAACCGCGTCATCTGGTTGACGTATCGAGAGCAGGTCGGCTACGTCTCGCCCGGCGGTGCGTCGAATCAGGCGTCGTTCGCTGCCAACAACAGGTATCTGCGTTCCGTGTCGGCGGCTGGGAAGTTCCCCGAGTTGATCCTGGCCGACTGGAACGGCTACTCCAGATGGCGCCCTTCGTGGCTGACGGCCGACGGCGTCCATCTCACCGCAACGGGAGCGCCACAGGCGGCGATGTACGTGTCGCGGAAACTGGCCTTCCTCGAGCGACGACCGTGCCCTCCTGGCATCGGTGGCCCCGCGACGCCGGGGGGATGGTGCGCGGACCCGGATGTCACGGGCCCGCCCCGATGAACGGTCAGCTTGTCGCGAACTTGGTCTCGTCGGGCGTCGGGTTCGACGACACCAACTCGATGACAACGTCGTTGCCGTCGTAGCGAGCGAGCGGTCCTGTGTCGAGAGCGCAGTACACCTTGGTGCCTCCCGACACCGGAACGTCAGCGCACGTCGCCGGCTGTCCGCCGATGGTCTCGGTGTAGCCGCGGGCGGGCGCCAGGCCGCGGCTGGCATCGACGCGGAGTCGACGGGCGAAGCTCGAGCCATAGAAGTCGTGGGTGATCTGTACGTCGCTGACCCGGGCGTCGTTGATCACCGCTTCGCACTCGGCGGTCGTCAGGTTGCAGGTGGACGCCGTGCCGATGCCGTCGAGGAACCGGACGGTGTTGATCGTGATCGAACGGCGGCTGTCGGATGCCTGCACGACGGTGGCGGTCGATTCCTTGCCGCCGAGGCGGGTCAGGATCGTGTAGTCGGCGGTGAACTGCTCGATGCCGACCCGGTCGAGTCGCTCGAGCACGGCATCGATCGCTGGGTCGCCCGTGGCCTGCTGCGTCGGTTCCGCAGTGTCGAAACTCGGCCGCGGTCCGGTCGCACAAGCGGCGAGCGCGAGCGCGGCGATCGCGGCGGCGGCGACCATGCGAGATGTTCGTGCGCCGACCGAACGGTGGTGGCGGGGGGAGGCCATGGCGCCGCCAGGCTACGGCGTTACCGTGGGCGAACGTGATCAGCCTCGACGCCGCCACCGTGCTCTTGCAGTGGGCCACCGGCGGCATGCTGTTCTGCTGGTTCACCACTCGACGCCGCGTCGCCAGCCTCGGCTACGGCTGGCTGTTGCGCATCGTCTACTTCTGCTTCGCCGCCGGAGCGTTGGCCGCCGGGCTGGCCTTCGGAACCGTCCCCGTCCGCGAGGTCGCCTCGGTCGGAGTCATGATCTCGTGCGCCCTGGCGCTGGCGGTGTCGATACGACGCAAGGCGGCCGGGGTGAGCGGCGCCCGGGCCGACTACGACCGTCGGAGCGAGCGGGTCGCAGCCATGACCGGCATCGACCGCACCGTCGACACCCCGACCGACGGGGGAACCGTCGAGTCGGGGGGCCCCGAATTCCCACCGGTGCTCGACCTGGTCCCGGTCGTCATCGGCACGATCGGACTGATTGCCGCCGCACTCGACGCCGGCGGCAATCCGTCGGTTGCTCTGGCGCGCACGCTGGTGGGTGCTGCATTCATCGGCGCGATCTCCGACGCGATGCTGCTCGGGCACTGGTACCTCACCCAGCCCGGCCTGCCTCGCGTGCTGTTGAACGAGATGGTGGCAGCTCTCAAGTGGTTGTGGCCCGCCGAGGTGTTCGTGATGCTGCTGCCGACCGGCATGATCGCAGTCCTCAATGGAACGGTCGACGACGGCTGGGGCGGCATGTTGGGCTGGATGTGGCTGATGTGTTCGATCACCACGATCATCCTGATCTTCGTCACGCAGGCGGCCCTGAAGGAGCGTGCCTACTCGGCGGTGATGGCGGCGACCGGCCTGCTGTACCTGGCGATCCTCACGGGCTTCGGGATGGACATCGTGCCCCGCGCCATTCTCGCGCCCTGAGCGGCGAGGTGTGAGTCCACCCGGGGTCCGGATGTGGTTGACTCTTGCGATGGCACGGCCGGTGTGGAGTGGGACCATCTCGTTCGGATTGGTGGCGATCCCCGTCAAGCTGTTCCACGCGGTTCGCCGCCAGAGCGTGTCGTTCAACCAGCTCGACGAGCGCAACATGGCGCGCATCCGCTACCGCAAGGTCAATGCCGAGACGGGTGAAGAGGTCGGCGACGACCACATCGTCAAGGGCTACGAGATCTCCAAGGGGCGCTACGTCCTGGTCGATCCCGACGAGCTCGAGCCGTTCATGCCGGTGGCCACCAAGTCGGTCGATCTGGAGGAGTTCGTCGACCTTGCCGACATCGACCCGGTCTACTTCGACACTGCGTACCACCTCGCCCCCGACGGTCCGCCCAAGCCCTATGTGCTGCTCGCAAGGGCGATGGAGGCCAGCGGTAAAGTCGCGATCGGCCGGTTCGTGATGCGCAACAAGCAGTACACCGCAGCGATCCGCGCCGAGGATGGCCGGCTCGTGATGTCGACGCTCGCCTACGCCGACGAGGTGCTCGACCCCGCCGACATCGATGAGTTGAACGGGCTCGACGCGGTTGAGGTGAACGACAAGGAGGTGGCGATGGCCGAGAGCCTCGTCGCCTCGCTGGCAGCCGACTTCGCGCCCGAGAAGTACCGGGACGAGTACCGCGAGGAGGTCATGGCGCTGATCCAGATGAAGGCCGATGGCGAGGAGTTCGAGGTGCCGGAGATCGCCGCCGACAAGCCGAAGGTCGTCGACATCATGGCCGCGCTCGAGGCGTCGGTTGCGGCGGCCAAGGAGGCGCGGACCCGCCATCCCGCCGAGAACACGACCACGAAGGCCGCCACGAAGAAGAAGTCGGCCTGACCGGCCGACCCACCACGTCGTGGCATCGCCGATCGAGGTCGACATCGACGGGCGCACGGTCCGTCTGACCAACCTCGACAAGGTCCTCTACCCGTCGGGATTCACCAAGGCCGAGGTCGTCGACTATCACGCCCGCATCGCGCCGACGATCGTTCCGCACCTCGCCGGGCGTTGCATCACATTTCGCCGTTACCCGGACGGTACCGACCACGACGGATTCTTCGAGAAGCGGTGCCCGAAACATCGCCCAGAGTGGGTGTCGGTCGCGCTCGGCCCAGGCGATCGTCGCGGCGGCATCGAGTACTGCCTGATCGAAGATCCAGCGGCGATGGTGTGGGCGGCGAATCTGGCGGCGATCGAGCTGCACGCTCCGATGGCGCTGGCGGTCGACCTCGACAACCCACGCACACTGGTGTTCGACTTCGATCCCGGCCCGAAGACGTCGATCGTCGACTGCTGTGAGGTGGCCCTCGGGGTGCGCACGGTGCTCGACGTTGTCGGTCTGAAGGGATGGTGCAAGACGTCGGGATCGAAGGGGCTCCAGCTCTACGTCCCGCTGAACACGGCAGGCGTCACCCATGAGGCGACCGCCGACTTCGCGCTGGCCGTCGGTCAGGTGATGGAGCGTCAGCTGCCTGGCCGGGTGACGACGGTGATGGCCAAGGTCGAGCGGCCTGGCAAGGTGTTCATCGACTGGAGCCAGAACGCCCACCACAAGACCACGATCGCCCCGTACTCGCTGCGCGCCCGACACGACCCGACCGTGTCGACGCCGCTCACGTGGCACGAGGTCGAGGAGTGCGCGTCGAGTGGTGTCGCGCTGCGCTTCGAGGCCGCCGAGGTGCTCGACCGAGTGGACGAGTACGGCGACCTGTTCGCTCCCGTACTCACCCTCGAACAAGACCTCCCGACGTCGTCCTGACCGAATGGCAAGGACATGCAGCTCACAGTGCCAAGATGTGAGAGCGGTGAAGATGTCGTGACGAGCGAAGCCAATCCGGGGCCGAACCACCCAGGTCCGGCGACAGCCGTCAGCCGTCGTCGCATGCTCGCCGGTGCGCTCGGCGCGGTAGCGGCGGCTGGCACGGCCGGCTCATTGCTGGCACTTGCGGGTGACGCCAGCATCCACGAACACGCGACAGCGACGAAGCGGGCGGTTCGCCTCACTCCACCCGATCCCGTCGGCGGCTGGTTGGCGGGCACGCTCTACGTGGCGCTCTATGGCCACCCCGGTTCGTCGACGCTCGGAGTCCTCGGAGAGCAGGGTGTCGAGCAGGCGGTGGCACGAGCGCGGCGGGTTGCCGGTGCCTACGCGTCGTTCGGCCGCCCGGTGGTACCGACCTTCGAGATCATCGCAACCGTGGCGTCGTCGTCTGCAGGCTCCGACGGCGACTACTCGAACGAATTCGCGAGTTCGAGGTTCCAGCCCTGGATCGATGCCGCTCGGGCGCACGGCCTCCACGTGATTCTCGACTTGCAGCCCGGTCGAGCGACGTTTCCCTCGCAGGCGCGCGAGATCGGAGCCCTGCTCGCGCAGCGCAACGTCAGTCTGGCGCTCGACCCGGAATGGCGAGTCGGGCCGACCCAACGACCTGGCGGCGGGCGCATCGGTACCGTCGACGGCGTTGAGATCAACGAGACCATCGACTACCTCGACGGCGTGGTCCGACGCTTCTCGCTGCCTCCCAAGATGCTCGTCGTGCACCAGTTCACGCCGTCGATGGTGACCAACAAGGCGATCATTCGGGGTACACCGAATGTGCAGGTGGTGTTCCAGATGGATGGGTTCGGGACGCTGGATCTGAAGATCGGGTCGTGGAACCGGATGGTGTCCGACCTGCCGGTCGGAGCACTCACCGGGTGGAAGAACTTCTACGACGAGGATCGCCCGACGCCGACGCCGGCAGCGACGCTTTCGGTTCTGCCGACGCCGATCTACGTCAGCTACCAGTGAGGCCCTCGAACCCGGCGTGTCTGGGGGTGGGTCGGGTGCCACCGCCCGGCGACCTGCGGCGGTCATCATGGAGCGATGTTCGTCCGTCGACCCGCGTGCCTCGGTGCGGTCGTCGTCGTCCTCGTGCTTGCAGCCTGTTCGTCACCGACCGCTGAGTCGGAGGGGCCGGCGTCCGCGCCGTCGTCGACCGAACTGTTCGACATCGCCGACAGCGACCCGCTGCCGTTTCCCGGCTACGCCGTCGACCGGGTCACGATCGCTCCGCTCCCGCCGCGTCCGGATGCGACGGACGCGCCGACCCTCACCGGCTGGGCTGCGTTCGACGCAACGCTCGACCAGGCGGTGCTCGGCGGAGGATCAGACGCGCTGTCGGTCGCCGTGTCGATCGACGGCGAGATCGTGCACGAAGCGGCGATGGGCGCTCGCGTTCCCGACACCACCGAGGCCGTTGAGCCGACCGACAAGTTCCGCATCGCCAGCATCTCCAAGCCGATCACGGCCATCACCATGTTGCAGTTGGTCGAAGACGGAGTGGTCGGGCTCGATGACCCGGTCGGATCGAGGGTGGCTCAGGCCGTCGGCGTCGGCGCACCGAGCGCGGGCGCGGTGGAGCTGACCGTGCGGCGGCTGTTGACACACACCTCGGGTTTCCCCCAGTACGAGAACCTGTTCTTCCGCAACCAGGTGGACTCGTGTGATGAAGCCGCGGCGGTCGGGATGTCCCGGTCGATTCAAGGTGCCGGCTTCCGCTACAGCAACATGAACTACTGCGTGCTGGGCCTGCTGATCGAACAGCTCACGGGCCAGGACTACGAGCAGGTCGTGTACGAACGCCTCCTCACGCCGCTCGGAATCTCGGGAATGCGCCTCGCACCGACGCAGGATCCCGGCCCCGGGGAGGTCGTGCATCGCAGCGTGCCGGGCCGCAACTACATGGAGGTGCTCGGCGCTGCGGGGGCGTGGGTGGCGTCGCCCACCGATCTGGTGACGATCTTCGACTCGCTCGATCCGAACACGCCCGGCTGGAAACCGTTGGATCCTGCGACCGTCGACGAGATGAAGACGGCCGTCAACGATCCGCTCTCGCCGGATCGGGGCTACGGCATGGGCGTCATCCTGTACGGCGGAGGCGCGGCCGGTCACACCGGCACGATCGAGAGCACGCATGCAATGGTGCTCGATCGGGTCGACAACGTCACCTGGGCCGTGACCGTGAGCGGCGAGAACCCGAGCGAGACCGTTCGCCTCGCCGGCATCGTCGATCGTGCGCTCGCCGCGGGCGGATTCGTTGCCGGTTGACCGGCGAAGTGCGCCACGTGCTCCGGGTTGCGATGAGCCAAACCGCCGTATCCGGTCGCTTCGCTCATCGCGGGGTCGGGTTGTGTACGCCGCGGTCTTGTCGCAGATCAGCGTGCGGTACAGCGCCGGTTCGCCGCTGATCGGATCCCCTTGCACGCTCGCCAGGCCCGACGCTGCCTGGATCACGTTGTCGTACACGCGCCGCGTGCTGTACGGCCCGTCCTGGCCGTACCCGGAGATCGAGGTGTAGATCAGGTCCGGGTTGCGAGCGCTCACGTCGTCGAAGCCGAGCCCGAGGCGGTCCATTGCGCCGGGGCGGAAGTTCTGGATCAGGACGTCGGCGTCGTCGATCAACCGCAGCACCAGGTCCTTGCCTGCCAGCTGCTTGAGATCGACGACGATCGAGCGCTTGCCGCGGTTGTTGTTTGCGAAGATGCCGGTCATCCCGCCCTTGCTGGTGCCGAGGAACCGCATGATGTCGCCGAGGCCCGGCGATTCGACCTAGACGACGTCGGCGCCCTGGTCGGCGAGCATCATCGCCGCAAGCGGCCCCGAGATCATCGCCGAGAGATCGACCACCTTGATGCCCTCGAGCGGCCCTGCGTTCCCCATGGCGGCATGCTTGCACCTGGACGGGTGCCATCATGCAGACGTGCTGTCCGAGCCGATCCCGATCCCGTTGACGGTCATCGGCGGTTACCTGGGAGCGGGCAAGACGACGATGCTGAACCATCTGTTGCAGCATCCCGGCGGTCGGCGTCTCGGGGTGATCGTCAACGATTTCGGATCGTTAGCAATCGATGCCGCGCTCGTCGCCGACGCTGCCGACACGGGCGTGATCAGCCTGCCGAACGGTTGTGTCTGTTGCACCGTCGGTGCCGGGCTCCACGACGCGCTCGACGCGCTGGCAACAAGCGCATCGCCGCCGGATCACATCGTGATCGAAGTCAGCGGGGTCGCCGATCCGGCGGTGGCGGCAGCGTGGGGGACGGTGCCGCCGTTCCAGCCGGCCGGCGTGATCGTGCTCGCCGACGCGATGTCGATCATCGAACGGTCGCGCGACCGTTACGTCGGTGACGAGGTCCGGCGCCAGATCGTCGGTGCTGATCTCGTCGTGATCACGAAGTCGGATGCATGCGACGAACCTCGACGCTCGGTCGTCGAGACGTGGGTCGAGGCGACGAGTGGGGGAGTACCCACGATCAGCGTCGTCGACGGCCGTGTGCCGGCCGAGGTCATCCTCGGCGCTCGATCGCTGCGCATCACTTCGTCCGGGGTCGGCGAATCGGCATCGCATCACGATCGATACGTCTCGTGGGGATGGACGTCGGCCGAACCGTTGGCTCGGCAGGCGATCGACCGCTTCGTCGAGGCCCTCCCGACCGAGGTGTTGCGCGTGAAGGGGCGAGTGCTCGTCGACGATGGCACCTGGGTGCTCGTGCAGGTCGTCGGTCGCCGCCGGGAGGTGACGCCGACCAGCCCCGCCGATCGTTCGGAGTTGGTGGCGATCGCCGTCCGGGACCCCCACACCCCAGCCCCCAACCCGTTTGCGTCGGACTTGGGGTGACCCGTTCCGCCCAAACCTCGACGCAAACGTGAATGGGTGCGCTCAGGGGTGGGCGGCTTCGAAGGGGATCCCGCCGACGACGGTGCCCCACACGCCGATGCCCCTGATCGCCATCGGGTCGACGGTGAGCGGGTTGTCCTCCAGCACTGTGAAGTCGGCTGCCTTGCTGCACTCGATCGTTCCGAACTCGGCATCCAGGTGCATCTGGTACGCCGAACCCAGCGTGACGGCGCGAAGTGCCGACTCCGCCGAGATCCGCTCGTGCTCGCCGAGCACCCGTCCGGACGGCGTCACCCGGTTGACCGCACACCACATCGTGTGCAGCTGGCCGAGGGGTGTGATGTTCGCGTCGGAGTGCAGTGAGAACGACACTCCGTACCGCTCGGCGGTGGCAGCAGCCTCCATGCGCCGGGCCCGTTCCGGCCCGACGGTGATGTCGTGGTGCTGGTCACCCCAGTACCAGAGGTGATTGGCGAAGATGTTGGCGCACATCCCGAGCTTGGCCATCCGCCGGTACTGCGCCGCCGACGTGAGCTGGCAGTGCTGCACCGTGTGGCGATGGTCGAGCCACGGGTGTTCGATCACGAGCTGCTCGACGGTGTCGATCCACGCGTCGATCGTGAGGTCGCCGTTGCAGTGGGCGTGGATGTTGATGCCCCGCTCGTGGAACGGCCGGGCGATGTCGACGAGCTGCTCCGGGGGAACCATCCACTGGCCGTGGTCGGGCCCCGTGTAGTAGCCGGGCCACCCCATCTTGGCGGTGAAGCCCTGGATCGACCCGTCGAGGACGATCTTGAGGCCGGCGGTGCGGAGCTTGTCGGTGTCGCTCGCCGCCAGTTCGAGCATGAGCTCGGCCGCGTCCCCCCAGTCGGAACTCCCCGGCGGGAGCCCGTGGAGGTGGCGCTGCAGGATGCGGGCCGGGTAGTCATCGCGATCGACCACGGTGTGCCAGTCGGCGACCTCGGCGGGTCGCAGCAGCCCGAAGCTGCCGAGGTCGCACAGCATCGTGGTCCCGGTGTTGGCGCACAGCTGCCCGAGCGCCTCCAACGAGCGGGGGTCGGTCATCGCCCGGCCGATCACCGCGAGGCCCGAACGAGCCAATGAGATCGCCGGCATCTCCTGCAGCTCGCCGTTCGGGTCGCCGTTGGCGTCGCGGGCAACCCCTGGTGTCGTGGCGGCCCGAGTGATCTCGTGGCGTTCGAGCATGGGGGTGTTGACCGTGGCCAGATGGGCGCTGGCGTGGAACACGAAGATCGGCCGCTCGGTGGACACCCGATCGAGGTGCTCGCGCGTGAGACGTTCTTCCCCGGTGAAGTAGATCGGGTCGAACCCGCCGACCACGATCGGGTCAGAGGAGCCCGACGTCTCGTCATCGAGCTCGCGGAGTCGATCGAGGAACGCGTCGTAGGTTCGGATCCCCGGAGCGATCCCCCCGTCGACCAGATGGCGGTCGAACCAACCAACGTAGGGCAGCAGCGAAAACGCTCCCTCGAGCCGGTGGCCGTGCGCCTCGATCATCCCCGGCACCAGCACGTGGTCGGTGAAACGCCGATCGACCTCGTGCGGACCCCAGCTCGTGCATTCGTCGAACGACCCGGCAGCCAGGATCCGGCCGTCGCGCACGGCGACCGCCTCGACCTCCGGCTGTGATGGATCCATCGTGACGATCGTTCGGGCCGGGAACACGGTGATCTCGCTCACTTGTTCGACCGTACCCGCGCGCTAGGTTCGGTGACCGTGCCGCAGCGGGTTGACCGAATCACTGGCGCGCCAGGGAGGTTCGCGCGGAACGTCTCGGTCGCGAGTCGGCTGGCATTGGTGGTCGTTCTCGTCGCCCTGGTGTCGGTGATCGTCACCTCGCTGGTGGGTCTCGACAGCGGCAGAAGCCTGGCGAATGAGGAGATCGAAGACCAGCTGTCGGCGGTCGGCGCCGCACGCGCCGACCAGGTCGAGCGGTACATCGCGGGTCTGAAGCGTGCGGTGGCGGGGCAGGCGCTCACGCCGCGGCCGGCGACTGCGATCAAGGAGCTCTCGACGCGGTATCTGGAACTCGAGGCCGATGGAGTCAGCTCGCGCGACGAGGCAGCGGTGGAGGAGTACTACCGCGATGTGGTGGCCCCGGAGCTCTCCGACGCTCGAGACCGACCGGTCAGCCCGTCCAGCCTGGAACCGACCTCCGATGCGGGTGTCCGCCTTCAGGCGCAATATGTCGTTCCCGCTGATGACGCCGGTGCCGCCCGATACCAGGACGCCGATTGGTCGGAACTCCACGATCCGCTCGACGACGCACTGCGAGAGTTCGCACTCCAGGCCGGATTCGACGACTTCTATCTGATCGACCCGACCGCCGAGGTGGTGGTGTACTCGACTGGGAAGAACATCGACTTCGCAACCAGTCTGCGAACTGGTCCGCACAGCGGCTCGCAACTGGCAGCGCTCGTCACCGAACTCGCTGACGATCCGTCACCTGGCGACGTCGCCATCCGCGACTTCGCCCAGTACGCGCCGGCGGGGGATCGTCCGAGCGGGTTCGTCGGCGCACCCGTGTTCGCCAATGGCGATCTCGCCGGCTTCGTCGCCGGTCGCTTCTCTCCCGACGACCTCACCGCGATCATGACCAATGATCAGCAGTGGGGTGAGCTCAGCGACAGCGGCGAGACGTACGTCGTGGGTGCCGATGCCCGGATGCGGTCCGATGCCCGGCTGTTCCTCGAGGATCGATCTGCCTATTTCGAGCGGGTCGAAGCGGTGGGAGCTGCGACGGCCGACGAGGTCCGGTCGATGCAGTTCTTCGACATGACGGTGCTGTTCCAGGAGGTCGACTATCGCCAGGTGGATACTGCGTTCGGGGGCGAGTCAGGCGTGCAGGAGGTGACGAACTACCTGGGTCGAGACGTGCTCTCGGATGCGTTGGTGCTCGACATCGAGGGCCTCGACTGGGTGGTGTTCGTCGAGGCTGAGATCGCACTCGCCTATGCGCCAATCGACCAGTTCACGCGCAACCTGTTGGTTGCCATCGCCGTGTTCATCGTGGCCGTGACCTTCGTCGCCGTGCGATGGGCGGATCGGCTTCTCGAGCCACTGCGCCTGATCTCGGTCCGCTTGCGGGCGATTCGCGATCGCGGGGAAGATGCCGAACGAACCGAACTCCCCGCCTCGAGCGCGGCAGAGTTCGTCGAGCTGGCCGACGACATCGACACGATGTTGATCACCTTGCGCGGCCGCGCTGCCACGGGGCGACAGCGCGCCGACGAGCGTCGTCGGTTGCTTCGGCGGCTCCTGCCTGCGTCGGTCGCCGAACGCGCCGAGGCCGGTGACCGCGATGTCGTCGAGCAGGTTGCTTCGGCGACGGTCGCGGTGGTGGTGATCGGTGGCCTTGGCGCACTGGTCACCGCCGGATCGACGGATCGAGCGCGAATTCTGCTCGACCGGTTCGTCGAGGAGGCCGACGATCTGGCCGCAGAGCGTGGACTCGATCGAATTCAACTCACCGGTGACGCCTATGTCGCTGCGTGCGGGGTCAGCCGGCCCCACCTCGACCATGCGTCGCGCGCTGCTGCATTCGTGCTCGACGTGCGCGAAGCGCTTCGAGATCTCGGCCACAGTGACGAGCTGTTCCTCCAGGCCGGAGTCGACGTCGGTCCGATCACCGTCGGTCTGACGGGTGGACGGCGATTGATCCACGACACATGGGGCGTCACGGTGCAGCGGGCGACCGACCTGGCGCGCGGGGCGCGTCCCGGACAGGTACTCGTCTCGGACGAGTGCGTCGCCCTGTTGCCATCGTCCGAGTATCGGTTCGGACCGACCGATCGTGACGATGCGATGGTGCTGAGCGACGTTGCCGAGCCGAGCGGGGCGTCGACGTGACCGCCTCGTTCGAGGCGTCGAACGTCCTGGTGGCGGCGATCGTGATCGTGGTGCTGCCGGCACTGATCATCGGCGTGGGCGAGCTCGAGGAGCGCCTCCGACAGCGAGACTCCAGCTTCGGACCGTCGGTCGCCATCGTGCGCGTGTGGGTGGTGCCGCTGGCGGCCGTGTGCGTCGTCATCTGGACGTTGTTCGAGATCGACACCGACCGGCCACTCGTGCGCCTGCTCGCGAGCGGCCTCGTGCTGGCGATCACTGCGGCGCTGCTCTCTGCGTTCCGTGTCATCGTCGACCGGATCGCCGATCGTCCCCGCCGCAGTGGCCACCGATCCGTTCCGCGGCTCCTGCTCGCCGTTCCTCGGCTGCTGATCCTGCTGTTCGCGAGCTGGTGGCTGATCGCCGGCGTCTGGGGGGTCGATCTCTCCTCGCTGCTGACCGCCCTCGGTGTCACCTCGTTGGTCGTCTCGTTTGCGCTGCAGGACACGTTGTCGGGCATTGCCTCCGGGTTCACGCTGCTTGCCGACCAGCCGTTCAGCGCGGGGGACTGGATCAACTCCGGCGAGGTCGAAGGCCGAGTGATCGACGTCAACTGGCGCAGCACGCGCATCGAGGATCGAAATGGCGACCTCGTCGTGATCCCGAACGGACAACTCTCCAAGGCCACGATCGTGAACTACGACCAGCCGAGCCGTCTGCACCGAGTGATGGTGCCGGTCCAGATCGAACGCACCGCGCCGCCGACGGCGGCCAAGGCCATGTTGATCGATGCCGCGAGGTCCACTCCTGGCGTCGTCGCCGACCCCCAGCCGGTCGTCTTCGTCACCAACATCGCCGATCCGGTGGTCGACTATCAGGCCTACATGTGGATCGACGACTACTCGATCACGCCGCGAGTCCGGGCCGACTTCGCGTCGTTGGTCTGGTACCTGTCGTACCGCCATGGCGTGCCACTCCCGAACCCCGCCCAGGACCTCTACCTGTTCGACGGGGTCCAGTCTGCGATCGAATCCCAGGTTTCGCCGACCGACGTGCGTCGAGCACTGCTCGACGCGCCGCTGCTGACCGAGACCTCGGACGAGATCCTCGACCGGTTGGCGGCCGCTTCGTCGATCGACACCTACCAGGAGGGCGAGGTGATCATCGCTCCCGGCAATGGGCGCGACGTCTTCGTGCTCGCCGACGGGCGGGCTCGCCTCGTCCTGCGCAGCGAGGGTGATGTCGACCTCGACGTACTCGACCACGGGCCGGGCGAACTGATCGGGGTGCTGGGCGCCGTCGACGACGCCGTCCGCACTGCCGTCGTGGTCGCCGCGAGCGACTGCCGCGTCGTGCGGATTCCTGGCGACGCCGCAGCGTCAGCGTTGGCCACCTCGACTGGGTTGGCAGCCGCGCTCGAGCAGCTCGGCGTTTCTCGCCGTCGGCGTTGCGAGCGCGTACTGCGTCGGGCCGACCGTGCCATCGGCGCTGCTGCCGACGCGACCGGATCCGACGCAGCCCAGGCGTCGAGTACCGAGGACGGCTCATGAGTTCGCGACCTCGCGGCGGCTTGCGCCGCCGGCTCGAATTCACGCTCGTCGGTGTCGCCCTGGTGTCGGTGCTGCTGCTGTCGGGACTCAACTACGTGTTCGCTCGCGTGCTCATCACCGACAGCGTCGAGGACCAGCTGAGTGCGCTGCGTGACACTCGGGTGCAAGCGATCGAACGCGGCGCGGTTCGTGTGCAGACCGCCGTTTCGACGTTGGCCGTGACGCCAAGTGTGATCACGGCGCTCGAGGCGTTGTCCGCCGGGTACGCCGAGGCAGACGACGCACTGACGGCAGCGCAGCGTGCAGAACTCGAACTGGCCTACGACGAGGCGTTCGAGCCCCTTCGCGAGGCCGGGCAGGATGTTCCGACCAGTTCGGTGTTGCCCGCGTCCGGAAGCGGACAGTTCGTCCAGTACCACTACATCGCGGAGAACCCCGATGGTTTCGACGAACGTGATCAGCTCGACGACGCCGGCGACGGTTCGAGCTACAGCTCCGCACATCGCGAGTATCACCCGTTGCTCAGGTCGTTGATGCGCAATTCGAATCTGAGCGACCTGATGCTGATCGACGGCGACACCGGCGAGGTGGTCTACTCGGTGATGAAGCGCATCGACGTCGGTACGAACGCGGTGACGGGACCGTGGGTCGACAACGGACTGGGCGCGGTGGTCGACGCGCTGGCGACCGTCGCCGTCGGCGACACGGTGATCTCCGACTCGGCGTTCTACGTGCCGGCGCGCGGGCAGGCGGTCATCTTCCTCGCCACGGCGATCCGGTCGGGATCCGATGCGCCGGGCGCGCTCGTCGCCGAGCTGCCGGTGCAGGCGCTCACGGACCTCGCCACGTCGGGACAGGATTGGGAACTGCTCGGCCTCGACCGGACGGGCGACGTGTACCTGGTGGGCCCTGACGGAACACTTCGTACCGACACCAGGGCGTGGATCGAGGACCCCGAGCAGTTCCTCGCCGAGCACTTCGACCGCAACTCCGACCAGTCGCTGATCGACCAGATGCGGTTGGTGGGATCAGCGGCGCTCACGCAGGCCGTCGACAATCAGGCCGTCGAAACCGCGCTCAACGGTGACACGTTCGTCGGCACGGTGACCAGCTACAACGGTGACAGGGTCTTCGCAGCCTCTGGCCCGGTCCTCGTTGGCGGTCAGGACTGGGTGGTGGTCGTCCAGCAGGATCGTTCCGAGGCAACCTCTGGCCTCTCGTCGCTGTTGCGGAGCACGCTGGTCGTCATGGCAATCTTGCTTCCGGTGACGGCGTTGCTCGGTTGGTGGATGGCTCGGACGTTGACGCGCCCGTTCGGCCAACTCGTCGATTCCGCGGCTCGTATCGCTCAGGGTGAGCCCGCGACGGGCGTCGCGGGGCTCGGCAACAACGAGTTGGGCGACGTGGGGCGTCAGCTCGAAAACGTCGCAGCGAGACTCGCCGCCGAGGAGGAGGCGCTCGTCGCCGAGGAGGAGCAGATCAATGCGGTGCTCGGAGCAGTGGTGCCCCCGCGGTTGATCGACCGGGTTCGCAGCGGCGAGCAAAGCATCAGCGATCTCCTCGATACCGCAACGGTCGTCTCGTTCCTCATCGACGGGATACCGGAGGCGAGCGGATCGAACCAGGACACGGTCTTCGAGATCACCGAGCAGCTCGTCGAGGGCGTCGAGCAGCTGCAGGAGGAGTTCGGGGTCGAGGGCGTGCGTCGGTCGTCGACCAACGCCCTGTTCGCTGCCGGGCTCGGCGAAGCGGATGCATGCGTCGACGCAGCGGTGCAGTTCACCGCAGCAGTGCTGCAACTGGTCGCGGGCGTGGGCGCCGAGTATGGCCAGCACCTGTCGGTTCGGGCCGGACTGGCGTCCGGCGACGTCGCCAGCGGAGTCATCGGCGAGCAGCAACTCACCTTCAGCATGTGGGGCGAACCCGTCAGTACGGCGTTCACCCTGGCGTCATTGGCTGCACCGGGCGAGTTCCTCGTCGACGCCGGAGTGCACGACGCGGTCGCGGATCGGTGGATCTTCGAGCGTCGAGAGGGGCTGCTGGGACTCGACGATGCCATCGAGGCATGGCTGGTTCTCCCGTCTCAGGCCCCCGAGGTCTAGTGCGCGACACTGTGCCGCATGGCTTCCTTGCAGCAACAACGCCGCCCCGTCGACGACGTCATCGGTGAACTCACCGCCAAGCGCGTCAACGACGTCAAGTGGGCCGAGGGACGCGCCTTCGGGATGATCTACGACGGTGGCCCGTCCGTGCACGAGGTCGCCGAGCAGGCGGCGCGGCTCTATCTGCACGAGAATGCCCTCAACACCAAGGCGTTCCCGTCGCTCGGCCAGATCCAGTCCGAAGTGGTCGGTTGGACTGCCGAGCTGCTGCATGGTGACGCCGCCGTGGCTGGGTTCCTCACCAGCGGTGGCACGGAGTCGATCCTGTGCGGAGTGCTCGCCGCTCGCGAACGTGGACTCGCCGAGCGTGGAATCACGGAGCCCGAGATGGTGGTCGCCGAGTCAGCCCACGCGGCGTTCCACAAGGCGGCGCACAACTTCGGCGTGACACTCCACAAGGCGCCGGTCAAGGACGACTGGACCGCCGACGTCGAGGCGATGGCGGCGCTGTGCAACGACAACACCGTGCTCGTGGTCGGCTCGGCACCGCAGTACCCGCAGGGCGTGCAGGACGACATCCCGGCGATCGCTGCGCTGGCGGCATCGGTCGGCGCCAACTGCCATGTCGACGCATGCATGGGTGGTTTCGTGCTGCCGTTCGTCGAGATGCTCGGGCGAGAGGTCACGCCCTGGGACTTCCGCGTGGACGGTGTCACCACGATTTCGGCCGACATCCACAAGCTCGGGTACGCACCCAAGGGTGTGTCGGTGATCCTGCACCGCACCAAGCAGTCGCGTGCCTATCAGACATTCGTGTTCGATGGGTGGCTCGGCGGGTTCTACGCGTCGCCGAACATGCAGGGAACGCGATCGGGTCTGCCGATGGCGTGTGCCTGGGCGGTGATGTCGCACCTCGGTATCGATGGGTATCTCGATCTCACCCGGCAGGTGCTCGACAACGCCGACTCCTTCCGCGCCGGGGTGGCCGAGATCGATGGCATCCAGGTGCTCGGTGACGGACAGTTCCATCTCGTGGCGATCGCCGCTGACCCGACCTTCGAGCCAGCGATCGACATCTTCGCCCTCGGCGATGCGCTGCTCGCCAAGGGCTGGTTCCACGATCGCCAGGGCCCGCCCGACAGCCTGCACTCGACGATCAGCAACTCGAATACCGGCGCGATCGACGAGTACCTCGTCGACCTCGCGGCGTGCGTGGCCGCCGTCGTCGGAACCCACACCGACGACCGCAGCACCAACTACGCCACCCTGGAGTAACCGATCGGCTCCCGTGCGATGAGCCAACCGACCGCATACGGCGGTTTCGCTCATCGCGGTGGGCCGATCGGCCCTTCCTCAGTTGACCTGGCGGGTGGCGTTGGCCCAGAAGGGCTCGCGCAGCTTGAACTTCTGCAGCTTGCCCGTGGCGGTGCGGGCGAGCTCGTCGCGGAACTCGATGCGCTTGGGGCACTTGTAGCCGGCGAGCTTGGTCTTGGTGAACGCGATCAGCTCGGCCTCGGTCAACGCACTGCCTGGCGTGGTGACGACGAGTGCCGTCACCAGCTCGCCCCACTTCTCGTCGGGGATCCCGATCACTGCCACCTCGGTCACGGCGGGGTGCTGGAAGATCGCGTCTTCGACTTCGATCGACGACACGTTCTCGCCCCCGGTGATGATCACGTCCTTCTTTCGATCGGAGATCGTGACGTACTGGTCATCGTCGATGAACCCGCCGTCGCCGGTGTGGAAGAACCCGTCGTGGATCGCTGCGTCGGTCTGGTCGGGCTGCTCCCAGTAGCCGGCCATCACCATGTTGCCGCGGGTCATGATCTCGCCGTCGGTGCTGACCGCCATCGTGCATCCCACCACTGGGGCTCCCGCGCGGCTCAGTTTGACCGCTCGGTCGGCCGGTGTCAGATCGTCGAACTCTGCCCGGGACCGGTTCATCGTGATCACGGGTGTGGTCTCGGTCAGGCCGTAGATCTGGACGAACTCCCAGCCGAGTTCGGTCTCGGTTCGTTCGATCGTCCGCGTTGGCGGGGGAGCGCCCGCCACGACGATGCGTACCTGGCCTCGCCCCGGTATCGGGCGCCCGGTATCGGCCTCCCATGTGGCGGCGGCATCGAGCACCATGTTCAGCACCGCCGGTGCACCGCACATCAGGGTGACCCCGTGCTCTTCGACGCGGCGCAGGATCTCGGCACCGTCGATCTTGCGGATGATCACGTGCTGTGCTCCCATCCCGGTGACCGCATACAGCATGCCCCAGCCATTGCAGTGGAACTGGGGGAGCGTGTGCAGGTACACGTCGCGGTCGCCGACACCCATGTGCCAGCCGAACACCGATGCATTCAGCCAGAGATTGCGGTGAGTGAGTTGCACGCCCTTGGGTCGTGCAGTTGTGCCGGACGTGTAGTTGATCGTGGCGGTTGCGTCCTCGTCGGGCTCCCACGGTTGCGGTTCCACGCCGAACACCATCGTTGCCGCGTCGGCCTCGGCGCCGATGATCAGCTTGTGCTCACACTCGACGTCGGCCATCGCGTCCGCGAGTTCGGGATCGATCAGCAGTACCCGTGCGCCGGAGTGGGCGACGATGTACTTGACCTCCTCGGCGACCAGGCGGAAGTTGATCGGCACGAGCACCCGGCCCGACCCCGACACGCCGAACAGCGCCGTGAGCAGTCGCGCCGAGTTGTGGCTGACCATCGCCACCCGCTCGCCGACGCCGATGCCGAGCGCGTCGAGCCCGGCTGCAAGGGCGCCCGCCCGCTCGGCCATGTCGGTGTACGTGATCGCTCCCCACGAGTCGGCGGGTTGGTCGGGTTCGTCGACGATCGCCACCCGATCGGGGTAGACGAGTTCGGCTCGCCGCAGGAAGTCGTTGACGGTCAGTGCCACCTTCATGGATGGCAACCTACGCCGCTAGGCCGGTCGAGTCCGAGACGTGAGCGGCCAGGGGCGATTGCGTTCCATCGTGAGCGCGAGGTCGAGCAGCAGCGGCTCGGAGAAGTGACGGCCGACGATCTGGAGTCCGATCGGGAGGCCGTCGAGAAATCCGGCGGGCACCGAGATCGCCGGATTTCCGTGAAGGTTGGCCGGGAACGTCAACCGGCCGTTGTTGGCGGCGCCGGCCTCGATGCCGCCGAACACCGAAGCGATGGGACCGTTGGCATCGAATGCGACGTCCGGGTTCGTGGCGGTGATCACGAAGTCGACCCCGTCCGACGGATCGAAGATGCGTGCCATCGCCTCGTTGACCTCGCTCCGGCGGCGCTCGATGCGGGCGCGAGCAGTCGCGTCGTACTTTCCGGCGGTGGCCTCGAGGCCGTAGCGCATCTCCGGGGTGAGGTCGTCGGCGCATTCGGGCCACTTGTCGGCGAGTTGCGCGGCGATCGAGATCATCCCCGAGATCGACCATGCGCCACCCATGCGGGGCACGCGCGTCTCGACGCCGTCGACGCGCCGCAGCGCGCCGTCGTCGATCAATGCGTTCGCTGCTTCCTCGAGCAGCTCCCACATGACCGGGGAGACCACGGCGCCACCCCAGTCGTCGACGACGGCGACGCGTGCGCCGCGGAGTTCGGGGAGGTGCGATCCGAGCTCTGCCTCCCACCCCTCGACTCTGGACAGGCTCAACGGATCTCGTGAGTCGTGGCCGTTGGTGACGTCGAACCAGCGCGCGGTGTCGCGCACCGATCGTGCCATGCAACCCGTCGACACGGTGAGGTTGCCGTACTCGGCATGCGGACCGAGCGGGATGCGACCGAACGTGCCCTTCAAGCCGACCAGCCCGGTGAATCCGGCCGGTATACGAATCGACCCACCGCCGTCGCCGCCTGTGGCGATCGGATAGATCCCGCCGGCCACCGCCGAGGCCGAACCACCGGACGAGCCGCCAGGCGTCCTGCCGTGCTGCCACGGGTTGTGGGTGGCGCCGTGGAGTTTGGTGCGGGTGAGGTTGACGCCGCCGAACTCGCTCGCAGTGGTCTGCCCCGCGAGTACGGCACCGCCTCGCTCGACGAGCCGCTGGACCATCGTGGCAGTGTGCGACGCAATCCCGTCGCGCAGTGGGACCGATGCCTCGGTGTCCGGCCATCCCTCGACCGGGGTCAGCTCCTTGACGCCGACGGGCACCCCGCCGAACGGGAGCATCACGTCGGCGGCGGCGGCCGCCATCCTGGCGGTGGCGCGGTCTTCGAAGCAGACCGCGTTGAGGCCGCTGGCGTCGACGGCGGCGAATGCCGCCTCCAGCTCCTCGGTCGGTGAGCGCTCACCTGCCCGAAACGCTTCGACCAGACCGACCGCATCGCCGCTCCAGGTTTCCGGGGACCAGGTGTCCGAACTCATGGGCGGCACTGTATGGCCCGCCTACGATCGTCGTCGCCATGGACTCACGCACCTTTCTCGGACTCGAACCCACTCACAACCCGTTCCGATGGAGGCTGCCCGTCACCGAGGGCATCTCGACCACCGGGAACTTCCTGTTCGGCGGGTCGGGTCTCGGCGCAGCGATCTCGGCGATGGAAGGCACGTCGGGTCGCCAGTGCGTCTGGGCGACGGCGCAGTACCTGTCGTATGCGAAGCCTGGCGAGGTGGTCGACATCGATGTGACGATCGCTGTCAACGGGCACCAGATCACCCAGGCGCGGGCGGTGTGCCATGTCGCCGACCGCGAGATCCTCACCGTCAACGCCGCGCTCGGCGAGCGCGATCTCGAAGCCTCGGGCCAGTGGGAGCAGATGCCCGCCGACGTCCCCCCACCGGAGGAGTGTCAGCAGCGGCCGCGCCATGCCGAGATGTCGGGCTCGATCAACGACCGGCTCGACGAACGCGTCGTGAAGGCGCGCCCGTTCGAGGTCCTCGACGGCAGCGAACCGGGTGACGGACAGACGCTGCTGTGGGCGCGGCTGCCCGACGTCATCACCGGTGTCGATGCGACGACGCTGGCGATCCTCGGCGACTTCGTGCCGATGGGGATCGGTCAGTCGCTCGGCGCACGCGCCGGTGGCAACAGCCTTGACAACACCTTGCGCGTGTGCCGGATGGTGCCGACCGAATGGGTGCTGATGGACATCCGCGTCCACGCCGTCGAACGCGGCTTCGGCCACGGCCTCGTGCACATGTTCGCTCAGGACGGCACGCTCCTGGCGACCGCGAGCCAGTCGGTGATCGTGCGCTACTGGAAGGGCTGAGGTCGCCGGAACGCGCTCACCGCAGGGGTCGGACCCCCGCTGCAATCCTGGTCGTGCCAGTGGTTCTGCGTAGTGTCGGCCCCATGGCGCTCCCGAATCGACCTGGCATGACCGTTCCGCTCCCCGGCCCGCTGCACAGCCACCGAGAGAAGCTCTCGGAGCTCGCCGACATGGGATACACGGACATCTGGTCGGCCGAATCCGACGGCGCCGACGCGTTCACGCCGCTGGCCTTGGCCGCCGCGTGGGAGCCCCGGCTCCGGCTCGGTACCGCGATCGTGCCCGCGTACACCAGGGCGCCGGCCTGCATGGCCCAGAGCGTCGCGTCGATGGCCGACGCAGCGCCTGGACGGTTTGCGATCGGGATCGGCTCATCGAGCAACGTGATCGTGGAACGATGGAACGGCGTGCCGTTCGAGGAGCCCTACAAGAAGGTGCGCGACGTCGTGCGGTTCCTCAAGGATGCGCTCGCCGGCGAGAAGATCAAGCATGCCTACGACACGTTCGAGGTCAATGGCTTCAAGCTGGGCGTGCGCCCCGAGCAAGCCCCGCCCATCCTGGTCGCGGCGCTGCGTGAGGGAATGTTGCGTCTGGCGGGACGCGAAGCCGACGGCGCGATCATCAACTGGCTCTCGCCGGACGACGTGGCGAAGGTGGCGCCCGTGGTGCTCGATGCCGCGGGGGGCGAAGAACGCGAGATCGTGGCCCGGATCTTCTGCTGCCCGAGCGAGAACAGCGAGGCCGTCCGAGCAGCCGCGAAGTTCGCGATCGCTGCCTATCTGAACGTGCCGGTGTACGCCGCGTTCCACGAGTGGCTCGGCCGTGGCGACCAGCTCCAGGGGATGTGGGATGCGTGGAAGGCCGGCGACCGCAAGGCGGCACTGTCGGCGATCCCGGATCAAGTGGTCGACGACCTCGTGGTGCACGGCTCGCCGGCCGAGTGCCGAGCGAAGATCCAGGCGTACTTCGACAACGGCGTGACGACCAGCTCGCTGGCGATCTTGCCGCTCGACCCGGATCTCGACTACTGGCAGGCCGTCACCGACCTGTCTCCGTCTGCCGGCTGAGTGCCGACCCTCGGGCTCAGATGTTCAGGCAGCTTGGTCGTGTTGGGGGACGGCCAGTACGGCGCCGTCGGCGCGGGCGGCGAGCATCTGGCGGATCTCGGCGACGTGGCGCATACCGCGCTCGCGGGTGTCTTTGCTGAGGCGGAATCGGGCGGGTGTGGCGGGCGCGACGGCCGAGGGGAGCAGCGTGAGTTGTTCGGTCGAGAGGAGTTGGGTGCGGGTCGCTGACTTCATGAGATCCATCATGACGAGGGGGTGTCACAGAGTTCCCCGGGCCGCGTCGGCAACCACCCAGCGCTGAGGCTGACCGCCGTATCCGGTCAGTTCGCTCATCGCTCGGGGACGACTCGGCCCGGCGATGAGGCTGACCGCCGTATCCGGTCAGTTCGCTCATCGCTCCGGGACGACTCGGCCCGGCGGTGATCCCGGCCGTATCCGCGCCGCCGAGCACGATCGCCACGATCGAACCTCACGCGGTCGTTTCGTCTCCGGTTGACTCGACGAGGGAGGCGCCGTACCGCTCCGCTCGCGCTGCCGGGTCCTGGCGGTAGAACGCCTGCAACTCCGCGTACAACGCCGGCTCATGGGCACGGACGTCGAGTGGGCGATTGAAGAACACCTCGGTCGCAACGGCGAAGAACTCGGCCGGATTGGTGCCTGCATACGATCGGAGCACCGGCGATCCCTCGGCACGTACCGTTTCGTAGGCGGCGGTGCACACTTCGACCCAGCGGATGCGGGCCGCTTCGTCGTCGCCCAGCGGCGGTGTCCCGTCGGTGATGCCGTCGAGCATGTCGAGCTGATGCGCGAACTCGTGGTAGACGACATTCTGGCCGCCCGCCGGGAACCGTGCCCCGCGTCGGACGGCCGCCCACGACAGCACGACCGGACCTCTGTAGTGCGCCTGACCGGCCAGCGTCTGGGTTCCCGAAACTCGAAGGCCCGCGCCTGCGGCATGGTCGCCGCGCAGCCGAACGGTCGACGGATGCACGATCACCGATGTGAGATGCGGATACGCGTCGATGTCGAGGCCGAGCAACAGCACCGACGCCTGTGCAGCGATCAACAACCGATGGTCGTCGGTGAGTTCGAAACCGTTGGCTGCCTCCCAGCGCGTGTCATTCAGGAAGGCGGCGACCAGCGACTCCATTCGAGCGAGCTCGCCGGTGTCGAGCATCCGCCAGTGCTCGAACTCGCGCTCGAGCAGTGCATGCCAGCTCGGATCGAAGGCGGGCTCGTCGGTGCTGAACCAACGTCGAAGACGACCGATCACAGGGGCTCAGCCCACGCCGAGGCGTCCGAGTCCGGCTCGAACCGCCGGCGGGATCTGGTTCGCGCCGCCGAAGTACTCGGCGAGTCGCCGTTCGGCGTCGGATCCGAACAGGATCTCGGCCACCTCGGCGAGTCCGGCAGAGCTGGCGATGTCATCGTCGTGGACGACCAGTTCTATCTTCGAGCGGCGTCGCATGAAGTCCTCGAGTCGAGTCACCATCTCGGTGCTCGCCGCTGCGTGCAGCTCGATACGCAGGTAGTCCGCGGACCCCATGATGTCCTCGGCCATCCGCGGCTCCTCGCGGATCGCCTCGAGCATGGCGAATGCTCTACGCCCGTAACGGCGCCACAGCCGGTCGGTCAGGGGTTCGGTATCGGCCCTGGTGCGGTACCGGTCGAGCTGCATCAACCGCGCCTGGCGGTAGAACTCGTCGCGTGTCGCTGCCGCAGGCTCGCCGTACCAGTTGTGCAGGTCGGGTTCGAGGGGCACGCCGAGTGCCTCGATCTCGTCGGCAATCTCTTCGCCGACGTTGATGCAGTCGGTGAGTTTGCCGCCGAACACCGTGACCACACCACGAGTGCGGTCGGCTTCGATGGCGTGTTTCCGGCTCAGCTTGGTCCAGTCGGCGTCGCTGTGGTCGCCGCTGCGGCGCTTCACCACGAGCGGCCGAACTCCGCAGCGCTCGGCGATGATGTCGTCAGGGGTGAGCGGCGCCGCCAGATCCATCCGGGCGTTGATCTGATCGAGCAGGAAGTCGACGTCGTCGTCGGTGACCTCGGTGAACGGCGTGTCGACGCGGGTGTCGGTCGTGCCGATCACCGAACGGCGTCCCATCGGGATCACGTAGAACAACCGCTGGGAGTCGTCGAAGAACGCCAGCACCTTGTGGTGTTCGGTGGTCGTCAGGCGGGGCACCACGAGATGGATGCCCTTGGAGTACACGATGCGGTGATCGGTCGTGAGGCCCCACTGCTGGTTGACCTCGTCGACGAACGGCCCGGCAGCGTTGACGATCGTGCGCGCAGTGGCCGAGAACTCCTCGCCGGTGTCGACATCTCGTAGCTGCACCGTCCAGTGTCCGCCCGAACGCTCGGCCGACACCATCTCGACGTAGTTGGCGGCAGCCGCGCCGGCGTCGATTGCGGCACGCACGAACGAGAACACAAAACGGGCGTCGTTGTCGACGAGGATTCCGTCGTAGTACTCGATGCCGCCGAGCGCCTTCGACGTGTTGATCGCCGGTTCCTCACGCTCGATGTGCTCGGTCGACAACACGCGCGGACGTCGCGTCGCGAACATCCCGATGATCCAGTAGCCGAGCGATCCGAGCCCGGCAAACCACGGCTTGTACGGCGACGTCTCGTCGAGTGTTGCGTAGAACCCGATCTGCTTGATGTTGTCGCGGTAGGCCTTCATCAGTCGGTTTCGCGATCGGCAGAGCTTCCCGACCAGGAGCAGTTCGTAGTTCTCGAGGTACTTGAAACCACCCCAGACGAGGTTGGAGGAGGCCTGGCTCGTGAAGTGGGCGAAATCTCCTCGGTCGATGATGGCCACCTGGGCGCCGCGCCCGGCGAGCGAGGCGGCGGCGACGGCACCATTGATGCCACCACCCACCACCAAGGTGTCGAAGGTCTCGGTCCGCAGGCGTTGGAGGTGATGGTCGCGCAGCGTCATGCGGCGTTCACGATCGCGATCACGGCGACAACGCTGCCGAGCCCGACGGCCACCGGCGTCGCCCAGACGGCCCACGTCGGCCCACGGCGATAGTCGGGCGCCAGCATGACCGCGCCGCAGATTGCGCCGGCGATCGCCCCGCCGAGGTGGCCGCCGATCGAGATTCCCGGGATGGCGAACGTGATGAACAGGTTGAGGATCAAGGCGGCGCCGATCCCGGTGCTGAAGGGATTGACCCCGCGTCGCCAGAGGCCGACCGTGGCGGCGGCCAGCAGTCCGAACACCGCACCAGACGCTCCAGCGGTGATGCCGCCGCTGTCGAACAACACCACCCCGAGCGACCCACCGAGCAGCGATGCCATGTACAGCAGCAGGAACTTGGCGCGCCCGAGTCCCGGCTCGAGCATCGGGCCGAGGATGTACAGGAAGTACATGTTGAATCCGAGGTGGAAGACGCCGAAGTGCAAGAAGCCGGACGTCACCAGTCGGTACCAGCCGTCGGGCTCGGTGATGTAGATGCCGCCGTCGTCGCTCTGCCAGGCAATCGGTTGAACGAGCACGTCCTTGCTCAAGCCGAACCGGAGGTGCACGTCCGTGACGCCGCCGCTGAGTGCCGCGGGTTCGCGGGTGACGACGAACACGTAGACGAAGATGGCCACGTTGATCGCGATCAGCGTCATCGTCACCAAGACCGGCTGGCGTGCCGACCAGAACCGTGCTCGCGTGCGGGCATCTGGTCGAGCGGCCTTCACACAGTCGGGGCAGTGGCTGCCGACCGTGGCCTGAACGAGACACGAATCGCACGCCGGCTTGCCACAACGGGTGCACCGCCGACCGGCCGGACGGTCGGGATGGCGGTAGCAGGTGGTGGTCGTGCTGGTGCTCTCGGGCGGCGGTGGGGGCGGCAGCGGCACGCGAACAGGGTACCGAGTCGCCCTGCGGAGGTGACGGCGAGTCAGTACCGAGCCATCGTCGGTAGTTCGGCGGGCGGCCCGGGAGTCCCGAGGAGGTTGCCCTGCACCAGGTCGCAGCCGGCGGAGCGAAGGCGATGAAGCTGGTCGGTTCCGCTGACGCGCTCGGCGACAACCCGCATGCCCAGCGCGTGGGCCAGCAGGACGATCGCTCGCACGATTCGGGTGTCGGCGTCCGTCGACCCCGACGGTAGGGCGAGCGATCCGTCGAGCTTCAACAAGTCGGCGCCGACGTCGGTGAGCACCGACAGCGCATTCGCCCCGGTACCGAAGTTGTCGATGGCGATCTGAATGCCCGACCGGCGAAGCGCCCTGACGGAGCGATCGACGTCGGGGTTGTGGCCGAGCAGCGAGGTCTCGCGGGCCTCGAGCACGAGGCGATGCGGGACGAGGTCGTGCAAGCGCAGCGTCGACTGCACGAGGTTGACGAACGACGGGCTCGCCAACTGGACCTGCGACACGTTGACGTGTACGGCGAAGTCCTCACCGACCAGACCCTCGTCGATCCAGCGTCGAGTCTCGATCAGGGCTTGCTCGAGGACGAACTCACCCAGCCGCCCGATGGCCCCGGACTCTTCGGCGATCGGCACGAATGTCGTCGGCGCGATCGGCCCGTGCTCGGGGTGGTGCCACCGTACGAGCGCTTCGGCGCCGACCGCTCGGCGGGTGACCGCCGAGAACAGTGGCTGGTACTCGACGGTCAGCTGCTTGTCAGCGATGGCCCGCGAGAGTTCTGCTCCCAACGCGGTTCGCTCTCGTGCCGCCGAGCGCATCTCTGGGGTGAACAGCACGCAGCGCCGCCGGCCGGTGGCCTTCGCCTCGTACATCGCAGTGTCGGCGTTGGTGATCATGGCGGCTGCGGCGGTCGCATCGGGCATGGCGAGGACCTCGTGGTCGCTGACCGCAACGCCGATGCTGACCGAGAAATGCAGGTCGAGCTCGCGGATCCGCAAGCGTCCGGTGAGGGCGCTCTGCATGCGGTCGGCAAGCTCCAGCGCGGCCGCGACGTCGGGCACGTCGGAACACACGACCAAGAACTCGTCGCCGCCGATACGTGCGACACGATCGTCGGGCCGGACGCTGTCGGCGAGCCGTCGTGCGGTCGAGAGCAGGAGCTGATCGCCGACGGAGTGTCCAAGTGCGTCGTTGACGTACTTGAGCCGATCGACGTCGATGAAGATCGCAGCCACGTGGCCAGGGCGCGAACGCTGTGCAGCGACCGCCGCAGCGAGGATCGCCATGATCCGACGGCGATTTGCCAAGCCGGTGAGCGGGTCGTGGGTCGCCTCATGACGAAGGCGACCGGCCTCGTCGCGGGAGCGGGTGACATCGTGAGTGATCAGCCCGACGAACCCGCCACCGTCGAGTGACTCGTCGCGGCGAGCTGCCACCGTGGCCCGAAACACTCTCGAGGCTCCAGCGGCATCGGTGTGGTCGACATCGCCCTGCCACGTGCCGTCGTAGCTCCCCGCGACGAGGTGGCGTGGCGCCTGATCCAGTATCGAACGCAGCATCCCGTGTCCGGATGCGCCGGGTTGGAGCGCGGCGGTCGAGTCGGCTCCCAGCAGGCGCAGTGCCGACTCGTTGGCGGAGCGCACGAAGCCGTCGAATCCCAACACGACGACCGAGGTCTCGTCGGCATCGAGCAAGGCGGCGATCGCATCGCGCCACGCGCCCGGCGGCGGTGGGTCGAACGCGGAGTCATCGGAGCTCTCGGGTCGTTCGTCGCCGTGCATCACGACCTGCTCCTCTCCGCTCGATTTCGTCACCCAGGCGACGTCGCCCCGCGAACGCCACTCACCGCTGGTAGAACCCGGTCACGTCCGTGGACGCGACCGCGATCGTGGCAATGACGTCCAGGAACTCGCTTGCACCGTCTCCATCGGCAAGTTCGAGCTGCTGGTTGAGTGCATACGCAGTGAGACGGTACAGGTGAGGTTCGTCGCCCGGCGGAGGGCACGGCCCGCCGTAGCCCACCTCACCGAAGAAATTGAGCGCCTGCACTGCCCCCGGTGGCACGTCACCCTCGACGACGGCCACTTCGGCGGGATCGAGGCCACCGATCACCCAGTGCACGAATGGTTGGCCATCGCTGACGGCGGAGTCGTCGACGAGAGCGATGGCGATCTCGACCGTGCCGGCGGGTACCGCCCCCCAACTGACGGCGGGCGCCACGTCGGCATCGTCGCAGGTGTAACGGGGGTCGATGGCGTCGCCTTCGAGCCACGGTGCAGCAAGGCTGAACGGTTCGGCGGCAGCGCCGGGATCAGGTTCGAAGCCGCCGGTCGGATCGACCAGCAATTCCCCGCTCAACTCGTCCGCGATGGTGGTGTCGACGGTCTGGCTCGGATAGTCGGCGGGGTCGTACGGCTTGAGTTGCTTGCCGTCGCCGGTGTCACAGCCCGCGAGTGCGAGCGCGCCGAGCGCAGCGATGCAGATCGTGGCGGTCCGTCGAGTCACCCGCCGAAGGCTACGTGGTGGTGCGCCGTCGACGAACTCACCAGGGGGATCCGCCACCGATAGCCTGCGCCAGGTGACCGAACGCCTCTCGTTGCTCACCGTGCACGCCCACCCCGACGACGAAGCTTCGAAAGGGGCGCCCACGCTGGCGCGCTACCACGACGAGGGCGTCCACACGGTGCTGGTGTGCTGCACCGGGGGCGAGGAGGGCGACCTTCAGAACCCGTCACTGCGCGAACCCGGCCAACCGTTCCACGGGTTGACCCCCGAGGAGGAGAAGGTCGTGGTTGCGTCGATGCGGGCGCCCGAGTTGGCGGCCTCGGCGGCGATCATCGGTTTCGACGTCGTCGAGATGCTCGGGTATCGCGACTCGGGCATGGCCGACACCGAGCCGAACAACCATCCCGAGTGCTTCCACCAGGCCGACATCGACGAGGCCGCCGGCCGTCTCGTCGCCCTCGTCCGTCGCGAGCGCCCACAGGTGATCATCACCTACGGCGACGATCAGTCGGGTTACCCGCATCCGGATCATCTCCGGGTGCACGACATCTCGGTGCTGGCCTTCGAGCGTGCGGGAGATCCCGACTGGTACCCCGAGGCCGGCGAACCGTACGCTCCGTCGAAGCTCTACTACTCGGTGTGGTCAAAGGCCCGGATTCTCGCGATCCACGAACTGCTCCTGCGTGTCAAGGGCGAGTCGCCGTTCGAACAGGACTGGCTCGACCGGCCGTCGCAGGACCATCGCATCACCACCCGCATCGACATCACCGGCTACGGCCACGTGCGGCGCGGCGCACTCCGGGCGCACGCCACCCAGATCGACCCGGCGGCGGCGTTCTGGGGCTTCGACGTCGACGAGGAGGAGTTCACTGCGGCGTATCCGTGGGAGGACTGGATCCTCGCCCGATCGCTGGTCGGGTCGATCCCTGCCGACGACGGCGAACGCGACCTGTTCGCCGGTGTCAGCGAGCGGGTGTCGCCGTGAGCGTGCAGTACCGGGTGGTCGTCGCCAAGAACGACGAACGCATCGAGGGACCCGACGACGCGGACGTTGTCGTCACCGTGCCACTCGTCGACGCCGCCGCCGACGACTTCGACCCGACGATCGCGTACATGCGTGGCGTGCTCAAGGCTTCTGGCCACACCGGCGTCGTGCTCGATGCGTTGAAGTCCGGCGCCGCAGCCACGGCGATCGCCGCACTCGTCGCGCAACCCTGAGCGCAACACGCCGCCAGGCCGAACGGTGCCGGGCCGGATTGGACGCGAGCTCAGGCTGATCGCATGGCGTCGCGCAGGGCGCGGTAGCCGATGAGCGTGGCGCCGCTGGCCTCGAGCCGCTCGCGAAGCTCGTCACTGGTGACGAGTGCGAGGTCACCGATCCATCCCTGGGTGTGTGCGCCGAGCGCTCGTACTTCCGGCGTATCGACCGCCGGTTGCACGTGGATTTCGGTGACGCCGGGCGCCAGCGAGTCGATGGCTGCGTACACGCGATCGGCGCTCCCGGCGCGCCAGTCGTGGTCGAAATGGTCGGGGAACACGACGCCCTCGTCTGCGGCGAGGCGCCGGAACGGGAATCCGGCTTGCTCGGCGGTCACGGTGGACGGCAGGCGGACCGGAAGCGCGAACTCGACTGCCAGCTCGAGATAGACGTCGAAGAACTCGGGTCGCAGGGTGATCGCCGTGAGGTGCGGCGCAAGGTGCGACACGTCGAGGCCCCAGGCGAGCGCCCGTTCGATCTGAGCGCGCAGTTCACGCAGGACTTCGGCGTGGTCGGCGTGTTCCCAGAGATCTTCGAGCGTGCGCGGGAACCCGCCCTCACCCGACTGCAGCGATGGCGCATGCGTGATCGGGCCCCAGCGGTACCACTCGTGTTCGGCGTTGAGCGTGAGGTGCACGCCCAGGTCGTCGGTCGGCAGCGACAGCCTCGCCGCGTCGCCGGCCCACGGCGCCGGCACCATCAGCGACGCACACGTGGCGGCGCCCTCGCGAATTGCCTGGAACACGCCGACGTTGGCGGCGTGGCACGACCCGAGATCGTCGCACGACAGGATCACCAAGCGGTCGTCGGGGGAGTGGCCGAGACGTTCGGCGAGCGTGGTCTCCACCGCAGCGACGCTACCGGAGCGGTGCTGGCTCACGACGAACACGCGGCCCACAGCCCGAGATCGCTGCGCTCGGCCCGGCGAGCGGCGGCGGCGAAGTCTCGGGCGAATGTGCTGTTCGGTTCGATCGTGAGCGGCTGGGCGAATCCCCGTTCGACGATCTCCATGTTGACGAACGTCGTGGGGTTCCCGTCGGCGTCGATGAGGTGGACGTAGCCGAGCAGGCGTCCGTAGTCATCGCGGCCGACGATGTCTCGCTCGACCCGGACGCGGGTGCCGACGGACAGCATGACGGCGGTGAATGCGCTCGCCTCGGGCCCGTAGCACTCGATGGGAGCATCCGGCTTCTTCGTCTCGGGCGTGTCGATGCCGATCAGGCGGACCCGTTCGGTGCGTCCGCCGATCTCGACGTCGATCGTGTCGCCGTCGATGACCCCGATGACGGTGGCGACACCATCAGCAGCGCGAGTCTGGCCACCGGCGCACGCAGCGAGGCCGAGGACACACGCACAGACCGCAGTCGCAGCGAAGCGCATTGGGTGGTTCTACCGTCGTCACCCGCCGCGCCGTCCACCACCACGTTTGCGTCGAGGGGTGGGGGGGGGGGGCC
>DATLBC010000038.1:0-11510 GCA_035527095.1 Ilumatobacteraceae bacterium
TCGGCTTGAGCCATGACCACCACGGCCACCACCTCCTCCCGGTGGGGGCCGTGTACGACCCGTTCGTGTTGCGCGGTCTCGATGCGTTCATCTACGGCATCTACAACGACGCCAAGTTCGTCGTCGCCGGTACGCCGGCCGGTGTCACCCTCGCTCCCGAGGGCGGTGCGCACCAGTCGACGATCACGGCGTCGGTCGGCGCGGAGCTACCCAACCTGACCTACAGCGAGCCGGCGTACGCCACCGAGGTCGACTGGCTGCTCTGCGACGCACTCGACCGGCTGTCGCGGCCGGATGGCACGAGCAGCTACCTGCGGCTGTCGACCCGACCGGTCGACCAAGCGCCGTTCGCGGCGGCTCTCGAGCGCCTCGGCAACGACGAACTGCGGCGCCAGGTGCTCGCCGGCGGCTACCGCCTGCTCGACGGAGCCCCGGGTGACGACCGTCCCGGCGTCACGATCGTCACCACCGGGGTGATGGCGCCGGAGGCGCTCGCCGCCGCAGCGGTGTTGGACAACGAGGGCGTCGCCGTGACCGTCGTGCACCTGACGAGCCCAGACCGGATCTACCGCAACTGGCGGACCCGCTTCGCCACTGCGGCATCAGCGGCTCGCGCGCTGTCCGGCACGATCGACCTCGACCGTCTCATCCCGCCCACCGAACGCGACCGACCGATCGTGAGCGTGCACGACGCGGCCAGTCACAGCCTGGCATGGGTCGGATCGGCGGTCGGCGCCCGCCAGTACACGCTCGGGGTCGACCGCTTCGGCGAGTCCGGCACGATTGCCGACCTGCACGAACTCACCGGCATCGACGCCGGCTCGATCGTCAACACCGCGCTCCTCGCCCTCGCCGACTGATCGCACCACACTCAGCGCGCTCACCTCACCGATGAGCCAACCCACCACATACGGCGGTTTCGCTCATCGCGAACCCAGGCCGCACCTCACCGATGAGCCAACCCACCACATACGGCGGTTTCGCTCATCGCGGACGCTGTGGCTGGCGGGGCCGGACCGAGGGTCAGCGGGCGTAGGCGGTGACGGTGTCGGCGGCGTCGATCAGCCAGCCGGGGATGATGCCCACGATCAGCGTGAACGCCACCGCTGCCACGATCGCGAGACCGACCGAGAACGGAATGACGAGCGGCTCGGCACCGTCGGCCGGGTCGGCGGTCCACATCGTGATCATGATCCGCAGATACAGGAACGCCGCGACGACGGCAGCGACCATCGCGATGATTGCGATCGCATAGCTGTCGACCTCGACGGCCGCCTGGATCACGCCGAACTTGGCGATGAACCCGCTGGTGAACGGCACGCCGGCCTGGGCCAGCAGGAACACGGTGAACGCCAGCGCAAGCATCGGGCGACGACGAGCGAGCCCCTTGAACGAGTCGAGGCCGGTGTCGCCGCCCGAGTTGCGGGACACGACGGTGACGACGGCGAACGATCCGATCACCAGGACCGAGTACAGGATCAGGTAGAGCACCACGGCCGGCATGCCAGGGCCCGGGTCGGCATCGCCCGCGCCGTGCGCGGCCGCTTCGACGCCCACCAGAATGAATCCGGCGTGGCTGATCGACGAGTAGGCGAGCATCCGCTTGACGTTGTTCTGGACCACGGCGAGGATCGAGCCGACGAGCAGCGTGACCAGTGCAAGCGTCCAGATGATCGGGCGCCAGTCGTCGCGATAGAACGGCAGTGCGATCACCAGCACACGCAGCATCGCTGCGAACGCTGCGGCCTTGCCAACCGATGCCATCAGCGCGGTGACGGGGGTCGGTGCACCCTGATAGACGTCGGGTGCCCACACGTGGAACGGAACGGCGGCCACCTTGAACCCGAGCCCGACGATCAGCAGTGCGATGCCGGCGAGCGCCAGCGATTCGTTGCCGAACGGGTCGACGCCGTTCTGGAGCGCGGCGACCATCTCGCTGATGTTGGTACTGCCCGTGGCGCCGTAGACGAGCGCGATTCCGTACAGGAAGAACGCCGAGGCAAAGCCGCCGAGGACGAAGTACTTGATGCCCGACTCGGCGCTCTCGCTGCTGCGACGGTTGCTCGCCGCCAGCACGTACAAGGCGAGCGACAGCGTTTCGAGACCGAGGAACAGCACGATCAGGTCGTTCGCCGATGCCATCACGATGCCACCGATCGCCGCCACCAGGTACAGGGCGTAGACCTCGGGGCCGTCGTTGGGGGTGCCGCGCAGGTACTCGTCGCTGATCATCGACACGAGGATCACGCCGATGCAGATCGTGATCGTGAGGAACATCGACAGCGTGTCGTAGGCGATCGCTCCGCCGACGAGTGTCGTCGTGCCGTTGTCGGTGATGTCGTCCCATTGGACCATCGCCAGCACGCCTGCCGCTCCGGCGATCGTGGCCGTGGCGAACGCGTACAGGCCCTTGGGCCAAGTCGGCGTCAACGCGCCGGCCAGCATCAGCACCAGCGCACCGCCGAGCAACGTGAGCATCGGCGACAGGGCAAACCAGTTGACCTCGGGGCCGACGAAGGTGTCGAGTTGCTGCAGCATCACTCGTCCCCTTCCTCGTCGGCGGGTTCGTCGCCGTCGGCGGGTTCATCCGAGTCGTGCTCGCCGATCTGAATGGTCGGTTCGGGCTCGACGTAGTCGGTGTTGGCCTCGACCCGCGTGATCAACGCGTCGATGCTCGGCTCGATCCGATCGAGCACTGGCTTCGGGTAGACACCCATGAACACGATCAATCCGAGGAACGGCAGCAGGACGAGGCCTTCCTTCACCTTCAGTTCCGAGAACTTCTGGTTCTCCTCGTCGGGTTCGCCGTGGAACACCCGTTGGTAGGCCCACAGCAGGTACAGCGCGGCGAGGATCACGCCGAAGGCGGCGACCACCGTCCACCAGCGAGCGGTGAGGAACGAACCCGTCAGGATCAGGAACTCGCCGACGAACCCGTTCAGGCCCGGCACGCCGATCGACGACAACATCACGACCATGAACCCGGCGGCAAAGATCGGGGCGACCTTCTGAATGCCGTTGAGTTCGGCGATCGAGCGGGTGTGGCGACGCTCGTAGATCATGCCGACGAGCAGGAACAGTGCACCGGTCGACACACCGTGGTTGATCATCTGGATCACGCCGCCCGACATCGACTGCGTCGTGAATGCGAACGTGCCGAGCACGATGAATCCCATGTGCGCCACCGACGAGTAGGCCACGAGGCGCTTCAGGTCGGTCTGCATGGTGGCGGCGATCGCGCCGTAGATGATGCCGACCACCGCGAGGGTGAGCCAGAGCGGGCGGCTCCAGAACGACGCCTCGGGAAACAGGTACACACCGAAGCGCAGCATGCCGTAGGTGCCCAACTTGAGCATCACGCCGGCGAGCACGACCGAGCCGGCCGTCGGCGCCTGGGTGTGGGCATCGGGCAGCCACGTGTGCAGCGGCACCAGCGGAACCTTCACGGCGAAGGCGATCGCGAACGCGAAGAACAGCCAACGTCCCGTGGACGCAGCGAAGCTCGCACCTTCGGCGATCTCGACGAGATCGAAGGTGGTGTAGCCGAGGTCCTTGCTGGCGATGGCCACCGTTGCGATCAGCCCGACCAGCATGAACGCCGAGCCGAGCATCGTGAACAGGAAGAACTTGGTTGCCGCGTAGACCCGCTTCTCGTAGCCCCATCCGGCGATGAGGAAGTACATCGGCACGAGGACGATCTCGAAGAAGATGAAGAAGACGAACAGGTCGAGGCTGAGGAAGCTGCCCATCACACCGGCTTGGAGCAGGAGCAGCCAGGCGAGGTACGGCTTCTCGTCGTGGTGCGGATCGATGCCGACGATGGCCAGCGGGAACAACAACCCGGTGAGCACGACGAGGAACAGCGAGATGCCGTCGACGCCGAGATGCCACGAGATGCCCCACGCTTCGATCCACGTGTGCTTCGACACGAACTGGAATCCGGCGTCGCCGGTCTCGAACGACGCCATCAGCCAGATCGACATCGCGAAGGTGCCGACGCTCGCCATGAGCGCGACCACCTTGGGGAGCTCTGGGCGCGACTTCGGCAGGACTGCCACGAGCAGCGAACCGAGCACAGGTACGAGGATCAGTGCGGTGAGGATCGGGAACCCGATCGGTCCCGTTTCGGCGGCCAACATCACAGGATCCCTCGAATCACCACGAACCACCCGAGCAGCAGCACCACGCCGATGCCGATGATGCCCGCGTATTGGCGCACGTAACCGGTCTGACCCTTGCGGGCCTCCGTCGCCGTCGCCTTGACGGCGACACCGACACCGTTCACGGCGCCGTCGACGATCTTCGCGTCGAAGTCGGTCACCGCCTGGAAGCCTTCACGGCCCGGCTTGCCCATGAACCAGGACACCGCCGCGTCGTAGTACCACGCGTTCGCGAACAGCGACGGCTCCCACGGCTTGATCCGCTTGCGCTCGTACACGAGCCAGGCGAGCGCGACACCGATGAGGGCTGCGGCCACCGCGATGGCGACGAGGACGTATTTGTTGTCGTAGGCCCAGGTGCCGCTGATGTCGGCTTCGCCGAACTCGATGACCGGGTGCAACCACTCCTCGAGCTTGTACGCGGCGCCACTGGGGATGCCGAACAACTTGGGAACGTTGATCAAACCGCCGAGGGCAGCAACACCAGCGAGCGCGACGAGCGGGATCCACATGATCGGCGGCGACTCGTGTGGCTTGAACTCGCCGTGTGCGTTGTGGGTCTCGACCGGCGGTTCGCCCTCGGCGACCTCGGGGGCCTCGTCGGCGTTGGCGAGGCTCGTCCAACGCGCCTCGCCGAAGAACACCATGATGACCTGACGGGTCATGTAGAACGCCGTGAGAATCGCCGTGATGATCCCGACCGCATACAGCGCCGGGCTCTCGGCGAGCGAGAACAGCAGGATCTCGTCCTTCGACCAGAAGCCCGAGAACGGCGGCACTCCGGCGATCGCCAGCCATCCGACGATGAACGTTGCCGCGGTGATCGGCATGAACTTGCGCAGAGCACCCATGAAGCGCATGTCCTGCTCTTCGTGCATGCCGTGGATCACCGATCCGGCACCGAGGAACAACAGCGCCTTGAAGCCCGCGTGGGTCACCATGTGGAAGATCGCCGCCACGTAGCCGCCCGTGCCGACAGCGAGCATCATGTAGCCGATCTGCGACACCGTCGAGTATGCGAGCACCTTCTTGATGTCGTTCTGTGCGAGTGCGATCGTTGCGGCGAACAGCGCCGTGATCGCACCGACCCACGCAATCGTGGTCGGCACCCAGTCGTACGACGCGGCGATCACGGGGTTGATGCGTGTCAGCAGGAACACGCCGCCGGTCACCATCGTGGCCGCGTGGATCAGCGCCGACACGGGCGTCGGGCCCTCCATCGCGTCGGGCAGCCAGATGTAGAGCGGCAGCTGCGCGCTCTTGCCGGCCGCACCGATCAGCAGCAGGAGCGCGATCGCCGAGGCGGTCGAGGCGGCGAGCTCGCCGGTCTCCGCGCTCTCGTTGAGCACGGTGTACGACAACGAGCCGACCGCCGAGAACGACAGGAACATCGCCAACATGACACCCCAGTCACCGACACGGTTGGTGACGAAGGCCTTCTTGCCGGCGGTTGCTGCCGATTCACGGGTGTGCCAGAAGGCGATCAACAGATACGAACAGGTGCCGACACCCTCCCAGCCGAGGAACGTCACCAGGAGGTTCTCGCCGAGGACGAGCAGCGTCATCGAGAAGACGAACAGGTTGAGGTAGAGGAAGAACTTGGAGAACTTCGGGTCGCCGTGCATGTAGCCGACGGCGAACATGTGGATCCAGCCGGCGATGAACGTGACGAACAGGCACATCGCGATCGACAACGGGTCGACGAGGAACGCGAGGTCGACCTGGAGCGTGCCGACCGGTACCCAGGAGAACAGCGTGACGACCGTCTGGCGCTCCTCTTCGGGTTGGCTGAGCAGATCGAAGTAGATGGCAGCGGCGACGGCGAACGATGCGAACACCATCGCCGTGGCGAGGTAGCCGGATTTCGGGTCGCCGAGGCGACGCCCGAACAGCAGGATCAGGAGGAATCCGGCCAGCGGGAAGGCAGGGATCAACCACACGAGGTCAGCCATGGTGTCAGCCCTTCAATTCCGCGAGGTCGTCGGCGGTCGCGCCGGGGCGGCGGCGCAGAATCGATACGAGAATGCCGAGGCCCACGACGACTTCGGCGGCGGCGACCACCATCACGAAGAACACGGCGGTCTGGCCGTTGATGTCGCCCAGTTGGGCGGCGAGCGCCACGAAGGTCAGGTTTGCGGCGTTCAGCATCAGCTCGATGCACATGAACATGATCAGCGGGTTGCGGCGCACGAGCAGCCCGAACGCGCCGATGGCGAACAGCGCCGCTGCGAGCAGCAGGTACGAGGTGGTACCGATCGCCGCGATCATGCGTCGCTGCTCTCGGTGGAGGGGGTGTTGCGTGGCCACTTGCGCGTCAGCAGCACGGTGCCGACGACGGCAACGATCAGCAGCACCGACGTGAGCTGGAACGCGAACACGTGATCGCCGTAGAGGTTCGCGGCGAGCTGTTGGATGTTGGCGTCGTTGTTGGCGGTCGTCTGGGCGGTGTCGATGCCGCTGCCCGGGTTGATCACCAGCGCGTCTTGCGCCCGCACGATCGCCGCGCCGAGCAGTCCGACGAGCCCGACGCCCATCACCGCGGCCAGTGGCCGTTGGATCGGGATCGGCTCGATCGACAGATCGATCGACTCGTCGACGCCGAGCAACATGATCACGAACAAGAAGAGCACCACGATTGCGCCGGCGTACACGATGACCTGTACCGCAGCGAGAAAGTTCGCCTCCATCGCAACGAATTGGACGGCGACACCGAACAGGGTGAGCACCAGCCCGAGGGCGGCGTGCACGGGGTTCTTCAGGGTGATGACGCCGATGGCGCCACCGAGGATCATGACTGCCGCCGAGAAGAAGACGACGTACTCGAGGAAGGTGGCGTCGTTCACCGCTCGACCACCCGAACGGTCTTGGAGGCGTCGCGGACGTCCTGGGTCGGCTCGGGTTCGCGCACGCCGTAGCCGAGTTCGCCGCTCCAGCCGACCTGCCCCTCGAACGTGGCGTCTCCCGACGGCGACGTGGCTCGCATCCAACCGCTCGTGAGGAGATCGTCGCCCTCGCGCCAGTCCTCCCACGGCAGCTTCTTCGGCATGCCCTCGTCGTCGACGAGGAGTTCGGCCTTGGTGTAGATGGCGTCCTGGCGGCTGGTGAACGAGAACTCGAACAGCTTCGATTCGGTGATCGCCTCGGTGGGGCACGCCTCGACACACATGTCGCAGTGGATGCAGCGCAGGTAGTTGATCTCGTAGATCCAGCCGAATCGCTCACCCGGTGATGTCGGGTTCACGGGATCGTTGTCGGCGCCGCGTACGTGGATGCAATCGGCGGGGCACACCCCGGCGCACAGCTCGCAGCCGATGCACTTCTCCATGCCGTCCTCGTACCTGTTGAGCACGTGGCGGCCGTGGAGGCGTTCGGGGCGGGGCAGCTTCTCGTCGTGCTCGACGGTGCGGGCATCGTCGTGGCGCTTCTTCGCGCGGCGACCGCCCGAGTACTCGGTGGTGACGCGCTTGCCGCCGAAGATGCGGTGCTGGCGGATCGTGACGCCGAAACCTTCGAGGTATCCCATCAGACGTTCGCTCCCTTCTGGGTGCTGTGAGCGGGTGTGTCGTCGGTCGGGTTCTCGGCATCGAACGCGTCGCTGCGATTGCGAGCACTCACGCGCAGTGCGGCGCCGAACATTCCGACGGCGACGACAGCGACGGCGAACGAGATCAGCACCACGCGGAGGCTGTCGCCGAACTCACCATCGGGTGAGAACTCACGCAGCGCGGCGAGCAACAGGAACCAGCCGAGCGCGATCGGGATCAGAATCTTCCAGCCGAAGTCCATCAGCTGGTCGTAGCGCAATCGTGGCAGCGTGGCGCGGAGCCACACGTAGAGGTACAAGAACCCCATCAGCTTGACGAAGAACCACAGCGTGCCCTCGATGGCGCCCGGGATCAGCGGGATGTCGAACAGCGCCTGCGGGCCGCCGAAGAACAACGTGACCATCACCGCGCTCATCGTCACCACACCCATGAACTCGGCGAGGAAGAACAGTGCGAAGCGGATGCCGGAGTACTCGGTGTTGAACCCGCCGACGAGTTCCTGTTCGGCCTCGACCAGGTCGAACGGCGGCCGGTTGAGTTCGGCGGTCGCAGCGATCAGGAAGATCACGAAGGGGACGATCCCGGTCGAGATCACGTTCCAGTCGACGAAGCTGTTCTGGCCCACCACGATGCCGTTCGTCGAGAGCGTGCCCGACGAGAGCAGGACGGCGGCGAGGCTGAGCCCGAGGGCCGCCTCGTACGAGATCATCTGCGCCGAGGCCCGCACCGACCCGAGCAGCGGGTACTTCGAGCCGCTCGCCCAGCCAGCGAGCATGATGCCGTAGACGGCAATCGACGACAGCGCCAGAACGAGCAGGATCCCGATCGGCGGGTCGGCGAGTTGGACCAGGGTCGTCTCACCGAAGATCTCGACCGTGCCGTCCTGGCCATCGGAGAAATCGCCGCCGAGCGGGATGACCGACCAGATGAGGAACCCCGGAACGAACGACAGGAACGGAGCGAGTCGGAACACGATGCGATCGGCGCGTGTGGGCAGCAGGTCTTCTTTGAAGAACGCCTTGATGCCGTCGGCGAGGCTCTGCAAGATGCCCCACGGGCCGGCCTTGTTCGGGCCGATGCGGTTGTGCATCCCCGAGACGACCTTGCGCTCGTACCAGATCATCAACATCGTCGACACGAGACCGAGGACGAAGACGAGCAGCACCTTCGCGATGATGATCAGCAGTGGCGTCCACAGCAGGCCGCCGTCGAGCAACGGATCGATCGCCAACATCAGACGCGCTCGATCCTGACGTCGGTGGTGGCAGCGGCGCCGTCGACGATGTCCTCGATCGTGCCGCCGCCCTGGTTGAACGGTGACCACACCACGCCGCGCGGCACGCGGTTGTTCGAGGCGACCGGCAAGATGCTGGCGGCTTTGGCGCTGACGACCTTGACGTCGTCGCCCTCGGACACGCCGAGACTGTCGAGGTCGAGCGGGTGCACGTGCACTGCCGAGCCGGGTGCCAGGTTCACGAGCGAACGCGACATCTGGGTTCCGACTGCCCGGTCGTACAACTTGCGACTCACCACCAACCGATAGTCATAGCTGTTCCGACCCGGTGTGGAGAAAGACACGTCGGGCAGCGCTGACAGTTCCGGTGTGCTGAGCACCCCATTGGGCTCGTGGCGAAGCGCCTCGAGCGTGGCAGCGGAGAAGCCGGGCACCGTGGCGGCGATCAACGACGTGACGTCGTCGACGGTCGACACACCACGCAGTGGATGGTCGGCACCGAGCGACGCATCACCGATCATCAGCCCGAGTTCGACGGCGATCATCCAGTCGGGCCGGCTCGTACCGGTGGCGGTGACCTGCTGGCCGAGGGTGGTGACTCGGCCTTCGAGATTGGTGGTGGTGCCGGCCTTCTCGCCGTACGCCGATGCAGCGAGCACGACGTCGGCGTGCTGCGTCGATTCCGACGGGAACGTGTCGATGGCGAGGATGCGTCGCGCTCCGGCGATGGCGCGCCGCGCGAGGTCGGCGTCGGGGCAGTCGTTGAGTGGGTCGGCACCGAGCAGCACCAGCAGTTCGAGCCGGCCTTCGGCAGCCGCCCGCAACGTGGCCAGCCCGTCGTGGTCGGCGTCGGCGGGAGCCAGTCCGACGGACAGGGCGCCGACGACGTTGCCGCGGCGAAGCGCCGGCAGCACGGTGGCTCCAGGACAGCCCTCGAGGACCGTGCGCAACGCGGCGACCGTGGCCTCGGCCGACTCGGCGAGGTTCGGGCGGCCGGCCACCACGACGACGTCGCCGCTGGCGATCTGATCGGCGATGTCCGGATCGGCAAGTGCCGTTGCGACCGCAGCCTGTTGTGCCCCCGGCTCGTAACGCAACGACGCCCACGCATACGGCGACATCCCGGTTTCGAACGTGGAGAACTCGATGATGCGCGTGCGCTTCTTCTCCGCCGCATCACGCAGGCGCAGGTAGAGCACCGGGAGCTCTTCTTTCAGGTCCGGCCCGAGCAGGATCACCGTGGAGGCATTCGCCGCGTCGTCGATCGTCGCACGATCGAGGCCGAGGATCTCGGCCGGCAAGCCGTCGCCGAGCTGCGCATCTCGATGCGAGATCCCGATCGAATCGGCGAGCTGCGCCCAGGCGAACGCATCCTCGTTCGAGCCTCGTGCGCCGCCGAGCAGACCGATACTGGTCGGGCCGCCGTCGTCGAGCGCCTCGGTGACGAGCGATGCCGCCGCACGCAGCGCCGTGTTCCAGGTGGCGGACACGAGACCGGTGTCGGTGTTGATCATCGGTGCGGCCAGGCGATGATCGGAGTTGACCGCCTCGAAGTTGAAGCGACCTCGGTCGCACAGCCAACCCCAGTTGACCGGATCGGAGTCGACACCCTGATACCGCAGCAGTTCGTCGCGGCTCGACTGGATGACGGTGCGGCAGCCGACCGAGCACGTCGTGCAGGTCGACTCTCGCTGGCCGAGGTCCCACGGGCGCGCCTTGAAGCGGTAAGGCTTCGCGGTGAGGGCGCCGACCGGGCAGATCTGCACGGTGTTGCCCGAGAAGTACGACACGAACGGCTCGTCCGGGAACGTCATCACCTGGGTGTCGTTGCCGCGGCTGATGAAGTGGATCAGCTTGTCGCCGGCGACCTCGTCGGCGAAGCGGGTGCATCGATCGCAGAGGATGCAGCGCTCACGGTCGAGATAGACCAGGTCGCTGATCGGGATCGGCTTCTCGTAGTGGCGCTTCTCCTCGACGTAGCGCGACTCGCCCGGGCCGTGGCTGAACGCCTGGTCCTGCAACGGGCACTCTCCGCCCTTGTCGCACACGGGACAGTCGAGCGGATGGTTGGCGAGCAACAGCTCGAGCATGCCCTCCTGGGCCCGCTTGACCTGCGGGGTGTCGGTGCGCACGACCTGGCCGTCGACCACCGGCGTCATGCACGACACCACCATCATCGGGCCGCGAGGGCCCTCGACCTCGACCATGCACTGACGGCACATGCCGACCGGCGACATGCGCGGGTGATAACAGAAGTGCGGCACGTACTCGTCGGCCTCCAGCGCCGCGGCGATCACCATGTCACCCTTGCGCGCCGCCACGTCACGACCGTTGAGGTTGAGCGTGACGAGGTTCGGATCTGGTTCCGGTTCGACCTCGACGTCCTCGGCGGATTCGGCGAGTTCCTCGTGTGCCACCTCGACGTCGGCGACCACCTCGTCGGTGATCACGTCGGCGTCCGGCGTGGGCGTGTCGGTCGTTTCGTCGCTCATTCGGCCACTCCTGACATCACCGGGATGTGGCGACGCTCGGCCCGCTTGGTCACCAACGCCTCGAACTCCTCGGGGAACA
>DATLBC010000039.1:0-19134 GCA_035527095.1 Ilumatobacteraceae bacterium
CTGCCGATCTTCGGATCCGACCGCATCGTGATGGCGCTCACCGACACCGCCGAGCTGCTCGAGTCGATCGAGAGTCAGACATTGGCGATCATGAACCAGGGCAAGAGCCTCGACACATGCCTGCACGAGGTGACCGTGCCGGCTCATCTCGCCGACAAGCCCTATCTGCAGGCGGTGTACGACCATCCGCAGTTCCTGATCCGCAATGTGTGGCGCCGATACGGGGGCTGGTGGGACGGTGAGCCCGACAACCTGCTGCCATCACCGCGCGCCCAGCAGGCAGCCGAGTGGGTCGAACTCGCCGGCGGCGTCGACCGGGTCCTCGTGCGGGCGCAGGAGGTGCTTGCGGGCGGCGACGCCCGGCTTGCTTGCCACCTCGTCGAGTTCGCCGCCCTCGCAGCTCCCGAGAGCGCCGACGTCTGGAGCGTTCGCGCCGCGGTGTACGCCGCTCACTCGGCGCAGCACACCTCGTCGATGGCGCGCAACCTGCTCGGTCACGCCGCACTCGCCAGCGAGCAGGGCAAACGCGACCTGGCCGGCGACTACTGACCGGCGGTCGAGAACGGCAACCGGCCAGACATCATTCACGTTTGCGTCGGACTTCAGGTGGGGCGGACCACGAAAAGGTCGACGCAAACGTGGTTGAGCCCGGTGGTCACCAGTCGGCGGCGATGTACTGGGTCTCGCAGAACTCGTAGATGCCCTCGCTCGCACCTTCGCGACCCAGGCCAGACTGCTTCATGCCACCGAACGGGGCGGCGGGATCGGACACGGCGCCCCGGTTGAGACCGATCATGCCCGCCTGGATGCGCTCGCTGACCGAGAGCCCGCGACGCAGGTCCTGGGTGTAGACGTAGGCGGTCAGGCCCATCTCGGTGTCGTTGGCGACGTCGATCATCGCGTCGGTGTCATCGAACGAGATGATCGGCGCAACCGGCCCGAAGATCTCGTGGCGGGTGATCTCGTCGCCGGCGCGGACGTTGCCGAGCACGGTCGGCGGATAGAAGTGTCCCGGACCATCCACGGCCCCACCACCTGTTGCGATCCGTGCGCCGTGGTCGGCAGCGGCCGTGACGAGTTCGTTGATCGACTCGACCGCCTTCGCGTTGATCATCGGCCCGCACGTGACGCCATCGTCGAACCCGCTGCCGATGCGCACGTCGGCCATGGCTGCGGCGAACATGCGGGTGAACTCGTCGGCCACCTTCTCGTGCACGAGGAACCGGTTCGCTGCTGTGCACGTCTCGGCCGAATGGCGCATCTTGGCCGTCATCGCCCCCTGGACTGCGGCGTCGAGATCGGCATCGTCGAACATGATGAACGGCGCGTTGCCGCCGAGCTCCATCACCGTCTTGAGGACCCGGTCGGCGGCTCGCTTCAACAGCACGATTCCAACTTCGGTCGAACCGGTGAACGACACCATGCGTGTGGCCGGGTGATCGACGGCGGCGTCGAACCAGGCCCCCGACGACAGCGTCGGCACAATGTTGACGACGCCGGCGGGAAGGCCGGCCTCGTGGAGCAGCTCGCCGATCCGCAGTGCCGTCAACGGCGTCTCGCGGGGCGGCTTGATCACTGCGGTGTTGCCGGCGGCGAGTGCGGGCGCGAGCTTGCGGGTGATCATCGCTGCAGGGAAGTTCCACGGCGTGACGATCACGACGACACCGACGGGCGGGTGGTGCACGACGATCCGGTTGGCGCCCGCTGGAGCGACGCCGAGCGAGCCGTGGATGCGCACGGCCTCCTCGGAGTTCCATCGGAAGAACTCGGCGGCGTAGGCAACCTCGCCACGTGCGTCGGCGAGCGGTTTGCCGTGTTCGAGCGTGATCAACCGAGCGAGCTCGTCGGTGTGCTCGACCATCAACTCCCACGTACGCCGAAGGATCTCTCCTCGCTCGCGAGGCGGAGTGGCCGCCCAGGCCATCTGGGCCCCGGCAGCAGCGTCACACGCGGCGCTTGCGTCCGCCGTGGTGCCCGCCGCGACTGAGGCGACCACCTGCTCGTTCGCCGGGTTCTCGACGTCGAAGCGCTCTGCGCCCGAGCCATCGCGCCATTCGCCACCGATCAACAACTGCGTCTGCATGCACACATCATGCACGGTGGCGACGCCCGTCCATCACCAGCGCCACATCAGGCCCGGCACCGTGTGGCGGCAAGTCAGGCGACGTCGTAGCCGGCGACGTCGATCGCCGTGCGGATGGCCGCATCGTCACCGCCGACCACAGTGACCGACTTGGCGTGGATGTCCACCTCAACGGACTCGACCTGGGCGACGGACGACACCTCGCCTTCGATGGCGCTCTTGCAGTGACCGCAACTGATGCCGGGTACCGAATAGGTGTGGGTGACGCTCATGCGACGAGCTCCTCGTGTCTGGTTGGGAGGTTGGAGACGGGCTGATCCTTGCTCCGGCGGTATCCGTGGAACCGGCGGAGTCGCAGGCTGTTCGACACGACGAACAGCGAGGACACGCCCATTGCCGCGGCAGCGATCATCGGGTTGAGGAATCCGAACGCGGCGAGCGGTATGGCAGCGCTGTTGTACGCGAACGCCCAGAAAAGATTGCCCTTGATCGTTGCCAGCGTGCGCCGCGAGAGCGCCACCGCATCGGCGGCGGCGCGTAGATCGCCGGACACGATCGTGAGATCCGATGCCTCGATAGCAACGTCGGTGCCCGTGCCGATGGCGATGCCGAGGTCGGCCTGTGCGAGGGCGGGGGCGTCGTTGATGCCGTCACCGACCATGGCGACGCGCCGGCCCTCGGCCTGGAGACGCACGATCTCGGCCGCCTTGGCCTCGGGGAGCACCTCGGAGATCACAGTGTCGACGCCGACTTCGGCGCCCACGGAGCGCGCCGTGCGATCGTTGTCGCCGGTGAGGAGCGTCACGCTGAGTCCCAGGTCGTGGAATGCAGCAACCGCCTCGCGGGAGGTCGGCCTGACGGTGTCGGCGACGACGAGCACCGCTTCGGCCAGCCCTGCCCGACCGGCGAACACCGCCGTGTTGCCCGCACGCTCGGCGGTGGCAGCTGCTCGCTCGACTGCGGCCGGAATGGTGTCGAACAACTGTCGGCGACCGACGCGGACCTCGACACCGTCGACCATCGCCACGACACCGAACCCCGGGCGATTGACGAATGCCTCGACCGGAGCTGGAAGCGCTGCTCGTTCGGAGGCGGCGTCCGCGATCGACCGTGCGATCGGATGCTCGGACCTCGCCTCGACGGCACCGGCCAGCCCGAGCAACAGGTCGGGCGATGCCTCGGGGGCGACGACGTGGACAAGGCCCATGCGGCCCTCGGTGACCGTCCCGGTCTTGTCGAGCACGATCGTGTCGATCCGGCGGGTGTCCTCGAGGACTTCGCCGCCCTTGATGATCACCCCGAGCTGAGCCGCTCGACCGGTGCCGACCATGATCCCGAGCGGGGTGGCCAACCCCAGCGCGCACGGGCAGGCGATGATCAACACCGCCACCGCAGCGGTGAACGCATCGTTCGCATCACCGGTGATCGCGAGCCAGGCGAGCAGCGTCAGCACGGCGATACCGATGGCGGTCGGGACGAAGACCGCGGCCACCCGGTCGGCGAGGCGTTGCACCTCGGCGCGGCTCCCCTGCGCCTCGTCGACGAGCCGGATGATCTGGGCGAGCGCTGTATCGGCGCCGACTCGGGTCGCCTCGACGACGATCGATCCGTTGGCGTTGACGGTGGCGCCGATCACCTCGTCGCCAGGGCCGACTTCGACGGGAGCCGGCTCACCGGTCACCATCGACGCATCGACGCTGGAGTGGCCGTCGACCACGACGCCGTCGGATGCAATCTTCTCTCCCGGCCGGACCAGGAACCGGGTGCCGACGGTCAACTCGTCGAGCGGTACCTCGGTGCCGTCTTCCAGGCGAGCCGAGCGCACACCGAGATCGGCAAGCGCGCGGATCGCGTCACCCGAACGGCGCTTTGCACGAATCTCCAGCCACTTGCCGATCAGGATCAACGCCACGATCACGGCGCCGGTCTCGTAATAGACGTGCATGCCACCGCCAGAGGTCATCGACATCGAGCTCATCTCGTCCATACCGGAGGACTCGTCGCCGATGCCACCGACGAGCACCACCGTCGACCACGTCCAGGCGGACAACGTGCCCATCGACACCAGCGTGTCCATCGTGGTCGAACCGTGACGCAGGTTCATCCATGCTGCGTGATGGAATCCCCAACCGCACCAGAACACGATCGGCGTGGCAAGGACCGCCACCACCCACTCCCAGCCATCGAACTGCAGCGCGGGCACCATCGACAACAGCACCACCGGAATGCCGAGGACCACGGCGACGATCCATCGACGGCGGAGGTCGGCCTCGCGACGTTGTTCGGCGGCGTCGTGGTCGGCGGTGACCGGTGCGACGTAGCCGAGGCGTTCGACGACGGCACGCATGTCGGACTCGGGGGTCCCGTGGTGCAGCACCGTTGCTCGGCCGTTGGCGAAGTTGATGCGGACTTCGTCGATGCCTTCGAGCTTGGTGAGACCACGCTGAATCCGGTTCGCACACGCCGCACACGTCATGCCTTCGATGGCGATGTCGGAGCGAACAGTCGCCGACCCCGTGTCGGAGTCCAGCGCAGTCACGACGCGATCACCTGGCAACGGTTGGGGTCGGTGCAGGTCGCCGGGTCGAGGTCGCGGGCGCGCGATGCCAGTTCGACCATCTCGGCGCGCGCCGCGTGCAGCCGCTCGAGTTGCGCGTCGATGTCGGCGATGTGTCGATCGAGGAACGACAGCGTGTGTTCGCACGTGGCGAGGCCAGCGTCCTTCATCGACAGCAACGTCTGTACCTCGTCGAGCGTGAGGCCGCAAGCCTGTGCGTCGCGGATGAAGCGAAGCCGTTCGGCGATGTCGACGCCGTAGTCGCGATAGCCCCCCGTTGTTCGCTCGGGCTCCGGGAGCAACTCGATCGACTCGTAGTACCTGATTGTCTGGGCACTCAGTCCCGACAGTTCCGCCAACGCTCCGATTCGCATACCGATCACGCTACCGGCAACCTTGCAGTCAACTACAAGGTTGCCGATCGTTGTCGCGTCTGGGGTCCGACTCCAAACGCACCACTGCCGATGGCGATCAGGTCAAGGCCCGCAGTGCGGCGGCGGCGGCCTCGGGGGTGATGTCGCGTTGCATGTTGGCCAGCAACTCGTAGCTGGCGGGAATCTTGGCAACCTCGGCGGACCGCAGCAATGGGGGGTAGTAGTGGGCGTGCAGCTGCCATCCCGCGGCCGACTTCGAGTCGGGCGCACTGTGCCATCCCGAGCTGTACGGGAACGGTGTGTCGAACACTGCGTCGAAGGCCCGCAGCATCACCTGCAGCACCTCGGCGAGCGACTCACGCTCACTCGCGGCGACGTCGTCGAGACGTTCCAGACGACGACGAGGAAGCACGAGCGTCTCGAACGGCCAATACGCCCAATACGGCACGAGCACGACCCAGTCGTCGTTGGAGGTCACGACCCGTTCACCGAGATCCAGTTCCCGTTCGGCGTAGTCGAGCAGCATCGGTCGGCCGTGGTCCGCGAGATAGGTCGCCTGACGATCCATTTCCTGCACGACCTCGTCCGGGAGGAAGCTCGAAGCCCAGATCTGGCCATGCGGATGCGGATTGGATGCTCCGGAGATCGCCCCGCGTGTCTCGAAGATCTGCACCCAGCGATAGTCCGCTCGGAGTTCGACCAGCTGCGACTGCCACAGCTCGATCACTCCGACCACCTCGGCGCGCGTCATCCCGGCCAACGTGAGGTCGTGTCGCGGCGAGAAACACAGCACACGACACTCGCCGCTGGCCGCGGCGATGCCGAACAATTCATCGACCGACTCGAGGCCGGGGCCGGACGCGTCCGGCAGCAGCGCGGCGAAGTCGTTCACGAACACGAACGTGCGGTCGTAGACAGGGTTGCGGACTCCCCCAGCGCGAGCGTTGCCGGGGCAGAGGTAGCAGCTCGGATCGTAGGTCGGCGCCTGCGCAGCCGCCTTGCCGGAGCGTTGGCCAACCCAAGGCCGCTGCGTGCGTTGTGGCGAAACGATCACCCACCGACCGGTCAGGGGATTGTGCCGTCGATGCGGATGTGTCGACGGATCGAAGGGCACGGCGAGAGCGTACGCGCGCCGTCAGGTTCACCCGTGGTGGGCGACCGAGCGACGGCCGACGCTCGCGTCGCTCACAGATGGCGGATGTCGGGGTTGAACGAGCGCGGCCCGCGACGCGGAACCGCGACACCGGCGGTGTAGAGCAGGCGCACGATGCGCTGACGATGTCCGGTCCACGGGGCCAGATGCCGGCACATGATCTCGTCGCCGCCCTCGTCGGCCGGCACCCGCCGGGCATCGCCGGTGAACGCGTAGTTGACCATCGTCGGGAGTCCGTAGTCGCGCAGCACGATCGTGTCCGGGTCGCCGTGCGTCGCGGTGATCACCGACGTCGCCGTCCACGCGCCCAGGCCGGGGAGCGCCGACAGCCGGACACGCGCCTCAGCAGGCGCCATCGCTGCTGCTTCCTCCAATCGATTCGCACGGCGAGCCGCCAGCAAGATGGCGTCGGCCCGTCGCCGTTCGACGTTGAAGCGATGGAGTTCGGCATAAGTCTTCGTGGCGACCACCTCAGGCGTGGGCGGCAGTCGGAGCTCGCAGGGGCCCGGTGCCGGGTCGCCCCATGCGTACACCATCCGTGCCCAGCTCTTGACCGCTTCCTCGGTGGTGACACGCTGACCGAACAAGACCAGCAACAGTTCCTGCCAGATCACTCCGGAGGCAGGAAGCCGAATGCCAGGGTGACGGCGGCACCACTCGGCGATCGTCGGGTGCAGCGTCGGATCGAACCCCTCGAGGTCGTCGTGCACACCCACCCAGTGCGGGGCCCGGTCGACGAGCCAGTCTGCGCCGCTCCCCCACGCCTCGACCGTCGTGGTCCCGCTGCCGTCCCAGACCACCCGCATCGTGCCCGGTCCCGCCGGCGTGAGCACCGCCTTCGCGAAGCTGTTCGCCGTCCAGCGGATGGTCGGATCGCGCCGGTAGACCCCAAGTGGCTTCATCGTGGCGCGCACGTCGATCGTGCCGGTCCGCACGGCCCGACGAGCGCTCACGACCGAACGCTGCCGCTCAGGCGCCGACCAGGGTGCGCCAGTCGGCCGGATACGCCTCGGCCACCTGAGCCGGGGTCATCCGCAACGTCGTGTCCGGGGGAAGATCCGCCACCGCCCTGGCCTCCATGTAGTGGTGCCCGGTGTGGCGGAGCCCTTCGAACATGGTCCGGCGCAGCTCGAACAGCTCGGCCGGCGGGTTCGCGTCGTAGAAACCCCAGATCGTGAACGCGATGGTGAGGTCGTGCACCACCGGCGCCCGCGAGAACATCGATGCACGTCGGAGCGCAACGCCGAGACAGCCCCGGATCGCATCGTCGATGTGCTCGCCCGCCTGCAACTGCACCTTCGGACGTAGTTGCGCAGCGATGCACAGAGCGAAACCCTGGTCGGGGCCCTGCTCGCCGAGACGGGGTCCGTCGGGCTGGAATCCCTCGATCTCACCCGGCCGATCCGGCGACCAGGACCCCGGCACGTGATCGGGCGACTCGTAGTACCGCGGATGATCGGTCGGTCGAACCGGGCTGAATCTGGGGGCGGCCATCGCTGTTCTTTCTATCAGTCGTCGCCGAACCGGAGGCCAGCGCGCAGCGATCGATGAAGCAGGCCGTAGACGAGGCTGTCCTCGAGCGCACGCCACGAGGCTTCGATGATGTTGGGGCTGACACCGATCGTCGTCCAGTCGCGAACGCCGTCGGTGGCCGACAGCAGCACACGGGTCGTCGACCCCGTTGCGCTGGCACCGTCGAGGATGCGCACCTTGTAGTCGGTGAGGTGAATGTCTGCGAGCTCGGGCAGCATCGTGCCGACCGCCTTGCGCAGCGCAGTGTCGATGGCATTGACGGGCCCGTTGCCCTCGGCGACCCAGACGCGACGCTCAGCGTCGTCGCCGTCACCGACCCAGACCTTGACGGTCGCTTCGGTCGAGAACTCGCCCCCGGGCAGCTCGTCGGTGATCACCCGCATCGACTCGACTCGGAAGAACTCGCGCACCTGGCCCGCAGCACGGCGCATCAACAACTCGAGCGACGCATCAGCGGCCTCGAAGTGGTAGCCCTCGTGTTCGAGCCGCTTCAGATCGTCGATGACCTCGTTGATCTGAGCGCCATCGAGTTCGATGCCGATCTCGTCGGCCTTCATCTGGATCGTTGCGCGGCCAGCCATCTCCGACACAACGAAGCGCGTACCGTTGCCGACCAGCTCGGGATTCACATGTTCGTACGCGTCCTTGGCTCGCACGATCGCCGAGACGTGGAGGCCCGCTTTGTGGGCGAATGCCGACGAACCGACATACGGCGCCTGTGGGTTGACGGCACGATTGAGGGTCTCAGCGACGTGATGGCTCACCGCGGTGAGTCGCTCGATGCGTCCGTCGGGCAGGCACGTGTAGCCCAGCTTCAACTGCAGGTTCGGGATCACGGTCGTGAGGTTCGTGTTGCCGGTGCGCTCACCGAGCCCGTTCAACGTGCCCTGCACATGGCCGGCGCCGGCCTCGACCGCCGCCATCGAGTTGGCCACGGCGCAGCCGGTGTCGTCGTGACAGTGAATGCCGATGACGGCATCGTCGCCGACGTGCGCCTTGACGTCCGCGACGATGCGGTGCACTTCGCTCGGCAGGGTGCCGCCGTTGGTGTCGCACAGCACCAGATGGGTTGCGCCTTTGACGACGGCGGCCTCGATCGCACGCAGCGAGAACTCCGGGTTGGCCTTGTATCCGTCGAAGAAGTGCTCGAGGTCGACGAGCACCATCCGACCCTGACCGGTCAGGTACTCGACCGAGTCCGCGATCATGGCCGCGCCTTCGTCGAGCGTCGTCTGCAACGCTTCGACCACCTGGTATTCGGAGCTCTTGGCCACGATGCACACCGCCGAGGTGTTCGCCTCGATCAGGTTGCGCAGCGTGGCATCGTCGTCGACCTTGCCGCGAGGACGCCGGGTCGAGCCGAACGCGACCAGTGTCGAGGTCGTGAGTTTCAGCTCGTGTTGGGCACGCGCGAAGAACTCGATGTCCTTCGGGTTGGCGCCTGGCCAGCCGCCCTCGATGAAGCGCACGCCGAGCAGATCGAGCTGCTCGGCGATACGCAGCTTGTCGTCGACCGTCGCCGAAACGCCTTCGACCTGCAGGCCGTCGCGCAATGTGGTGTCGAAGATCTCGACCTCTCGCATGAATGCTCCCGAGAACTGAAAGAGCCGCCCGGAGGGGCGGCTCGACGAACACGTGGGGTGCCACGTGTTCTACGGAATGATGATGATGGCGGCAACACGTTCGTTCGTCATCGGACACCATTGAACCCGGTTCCGGCACCGGATGCAATCAACGACGCCGACGGACCGCCGAGCTGTGCACATCGCTGTGCATGACCGGTGGGGAACGAGTGGACGGCAACAGGAATCCTGGGGGTAACAAGAAAGTTTCGGGGATAACCCTGTGAATTCAAAAATAGGTCTTGACCAGGGATTTCGTGAGGTATTTACTGATCCTCGTTCCGGAGAGCGCACGCCAACCGGGGCGGTGAGGAGGGGGCTTCGGCCCAGCCCGCACCGTTCACGAGGCGAGAGCGGAGTCGGGGCACGGACAGTGTTCACGGCCACCTCGGACCGGGCTGTCGGACTTCTTCGGGAGGCCGGGAGCAACGACGAGTCGGCGAACGTCACGGGAAACCGAGGCGGGCGTCGGGTCAGACCGGGCCTGCGGCCACCTTCGGGTGACGCGGGAAACGGAGGCCTGCTGGAACGTGCGTAGGACACGGGGCAACCCGCGGTCGGCGGACGGGTCGGCGAGACGACCGGGCACGCCCATCGCCCTCGGGCGACGGGTGACCTGACGCCTTCGGGTGGAGGGTGGCACATCGCTTTCGGGCGAGGTGCGGGCAACGGAGTCGTGGTGAGGAGCCGAAGGAACTGGGGCCACCCCAACTGGACTCAGCGAGCTCGGTTCCGATTGGCGCCAGGACCGAGGGCTCGGGCAACCGGGTCAGCGTGAAGCGGTGCCAGCGGGTTCGAGGCCGGGAAACCGGTGTCGAGTCCGACACGCGGCATCGCCCGCCACGCCGCAAGGCGAGACGGGCGATGTGAACAGGTCGAGACGAAGGCTAACGCCCGACATTCGACCAGTGGTGGACCTGTCCACTCGAGCAGCCCCGGAAGGCGCGCAGGCGAGAGCCCGCAGCGCCGACCGGGGCGCTTTCGTTTTCGCCACACCAGCCCCCCACCCCGAAAAATGTGCACGAGATGGTCCCCAGCGGGACGATCCGCGCACATTTCGGATGAGTTCGCCGTGCGCTTCCGTTCTGTGCCCGCGAGATGGTCCCCAGCGGGACGGTCCGCGCACATTTCGGATGAGTTCGCCGTGTCAGCGGAGTGCTGCCGTCAGGCGGACGACGTGATCGAGGTCCTCGCGGGCGAGATCAACCGTGGGTCCGGGAAAGAACGCCACGTCGGTTGCCCCAGCCTCGGCGAGCGCTTCGGCGTGGCGAACGGCATCGTCGAACGTGCCGATCGCCCCGAGTTCGATCCACCAGTCGGCGGGCATGTCGGCGACGCCGTCCACCCCTCGCGCAGCGTGGAGTTCTCGGATCTCGTCGATGTGCGGGTGCGCATTCGGTGCCGGGTGCGCATTCGGTGCCGGGTTCGCACCGTCGATCAGCCCCGCCACGAAGGGGGCCATCGCCCTTCGCATTTCCCGGGCATCGTCACCGACCGCCAGCGCTGTGAACACCGACACCCGGAACGGAATGGGTGACCCCGCGTGCTCGATCGACTGGCGAACGTACGTCGGCCCAGCGCACTCGGCCAGCACGACGCCGTCGGCCACGCGTCCCGCCAGCGCCAACGACTTCGGCCCTCGGACACCTGCCAGTAGCGGTGGTGGATCGTCCGGCGGAGCATCGAGGGCCACATCGCGCATGGCGAACACCGACCCCTCGAAGGTCACGGTGTCTCCGTGGAGGAGTCGCCGAACGATCGTGATTGCCTCGTCGAGCGTGGTGAGCGGTGACGGGGTTCGTGCATCCATCTGCGCCATCCACTCCTGTACGCCGTGCCCGATCCCAGCGAGCAACCGACCCGGCGCAAGTTGTGACAGAGTCGCGATCTCCATCGCAGTGACCGCTGGGTTGCGCGCCACGGCCGGCAGGATGCCGATCCCCACCGTCAACGACTCGGTTCGCGCAAGCGCCGTCGCCGCCAGGCTCACTCCAGCGGTGTAGAAGCAGTCCTCGATCACCCACAGTTGATCGACGCCCGCTGCTTCGAGCGCCTCGGCCACCTCGATCACGAACGGCGCGGGCAACGAGCGATCGAAGCACATCCCGACGTTCATCCCCATGGGCCGGAACCGTAGCGCTCACACCTCGGGGTGGCCGCCGACGCCCACTGACACCCCATTCTGTGCGCACGAGGTTGCCTCCAGCGCGACCCCGTGCACATTTTTCGGGTGGGGTGGTACGGCGCGGGTGGGGCGGGGCGGGGCGGGGCGGGGAAGGGAATGGAAGGGTGCGGAGAAGGGTGCGGGGCGCGTCAGGTGGCGTGTTCGCACCAGTGGGTGTAGCGGGGGTCCTTCCCGCGAATGGCCTCGTGGTAGACCTCGGCGATCGCCGAGGTCATCGGGCCCGGGCAGGGGAGGCTGCGGTCGTCCACGGAGTTGACCGAGCTCACCTCGGCCGCCGTGCCACACACGAACGCCTCCTCGGCGATGTACAGGTCGCTCCGAGCGAGGTTGTCGACGACGACCTCGAAGCCGAGATCCGCGGCGATGGTCGACACCGAGTTCTGCGTGATGCCCTCGAGCGCGCCGGCCGACAGCGGCGGGGTGAGCAGCTTGCCGTGACGCGCCACGAAGATGTTCTCACCGGTGCACTCGGCAACCAGGCCGTTCGGCGCGAGCATGATCGCCTCGTCGTAGCCGGCCTTCAGCGCTTCGACCTTGGCGAGCGACGAGTTCACGTAGTTGCCGGTGGTCTTCGACGCGGGCGGCATCGTGTTGTGGTCGTGACGAGTCCACGACGAGATCTTCATCCGCACACCCTTCTCGACAGCGTCATCGCCGAGGTAAGCGCCCCACGGCCAACAGGCAATCGACACATCGACGGTGCACGGCAGCGTGTTCAGGCCCATCTCGCCGTAGCCGAAGTATGCGATCGGACGGATGTAGCACGAGTCGAGGCCTGTCGATGCAACCGTCTCTTTCGTGGCGGCGACCAACTCGTCGACGGTGTACGGGATCTCCATCCCCATGATCTGCGCCGAGCTGAAGAGCCGCTCGATGTGATCGGTGAGCCGGAACACGGCGGGGCCGTCGGCGGTTTCGTACGCACGGATGCCCTCGAACACGCCGGTGCCGTAGTGCAGCGTGTGGGTGAGCACGTGGACCTGAGCCTTGTCCCAGTCGACGAGCTCGCCGTTCATCCAGATCTTCGGGGTCGGTGTGATGGGCATACGTCAGTTTCCCACGCGAGCGGCGATGGCGTCACCGATGTCGGTGGTGCTGCCGGTGACAGGATCAGCGCATGCAGCACGGATGCGGTCCGCGGCAGCTTTCTCGCCGAGGAAGTCGAGCATCAACGCGGCGCTGAGGATGGCTGCGGTCGGGTTCGCCTTGTTCTGGCCCGCGATGTCGGGCGCCGAACCGTGCACCGGCTCGAACATCGATGGTCCGGTGCGGGCCGGGTTGAGGTTCGCCGACGACGCCAGACCGATGCCACCCGAGACCGCTCCACCCAGGTCGGTGAGGATGTCGCCGAAGAGATTGTCGGTGACGATCACGTCGTAGCGATGCGGGTCCTGCACGAAGAAGATGCACGCCGCGTCGACGTGGTTGTATGCCGTCGCCACGTCCGGGAATTCGGCGCCGACCTCGTTGAAGGTTCGCTCCCACAGGCTGCCGGCAAACGTGAGCACGTTCGTCTTGTGCACGAGTGTGAGGTGCTTGCGGGGCCGGCTGTCGGCGAGTTCGAACGCGTAGCGGATGCACCGTTCGACGCCGAGGCGCGTGTTGACCGAGCCCTGCGTTGCCACCTCGTTCGGCGTGCCGACTCGCAGGGCGCCACCCTCGCCGACGTACGGGCCCTCGGTGTTCTCGCGGATCACGATGAAGTCGTGCGCCGTGTCGCCGCCCGGAACGGTGCCCTGGAACGGACGCTGATTGATGTAGAGATCGAGATCGAAACGCATCTTGAGCAGCAAACCCCGCTCGATGACCCCGGGAGGAACCTCGGGGGTGCCGACCGCGCCGAGCAGGATGCAATCGAACGCCCGCAGCTCGTCGAGCGTCGCATCGGAGAGGATCTCGCCGTCGCGCAAGTACCGCTGCCCACCCAGGTCGAACTCGGTCGTGGTGATGTCGACTCCAGCGGCTCGGACGACCTTGATCGCCTCTGCCGTCACGTCCGGGCCGATGCCGTCGCCGCCAATCACTGCGATGTTGTGCGTCATATGGCAGGTGAGCCTAGAGCTGTGTCGGGCCGCGATCCCAGGGCGCCGGTATCCTCCGATGACCATGGCAGCAGTGCAGTTGTCGGCGACGGCGTACGAACGCCTCAAGGCCGAGTTCGAAGATCTGACCACACGCGGACGAATCGACGTGGCGAACAAGATCGAACGCGCCCGCGAGGAGGGCGACCTCAAGGAGAACGCCGGTTACCACGCCGCCAAGGACGAGCAGGGCCACATGGAGGGCCGTATCCGACAGCTCGAGCATCTCCTGGAGAACGCCGAGATCATCGACGGCTCGATGGTGTACACCGTCGTCTACGAGGGCGACGACGACGACGACGCCGAGCGCTACCTGCTCGGCAACATGGAGGAGCAAGTCGACGACGCCGACGTCATCAGCCCTTCGTCCCCGCTCGGCCAGGCACTCGACGGCGCCGAAGCCGGCGCGACCATCACCTACGAGGCGCCCAACGGCGCGCTCACCGTGACGGTGCTTCGTGTCGAACAGCTCTGAGACCGATGCACCCGCCGATGGCGGCCACCACGAACTCGAGATCTTCGCGCCGGTGCTGCCGCCGGCGCGTTTCGTCGAACTCCCCGACCGCGGCACGGTCATGGTGCGCGACTTCGGGGCCGGCCCGGACGCCCCCACGATCGTGTTGCTGCACGGTTGGACGGCGACGGCCGACCTGAACTGGTTCCGCTGCTACGGCGCACTCGGCGAGCGCTACCGGGTGATTGCCTTCGACCACCGAGGCCACGGCACGGGTCTTCGTTCGAAGAAGCCGTTCCGGCTCGAGGATTGCGCCGACGATGCCGTCGACATCGCTGCAGCGTTGGGTGTCGATCGCTTCATCCCGATCGGCTACTCGATGGGTGGCCCGATCGCCCAGCTCGTCTGGCGACGCCATCCCGACAACGTGATCGGCCTCGTGCTGTGTGCCACGGCGCCGTACTTCGCCGGCCGACGGGAGAAGCGGCTCGGCATGGTGGGACTCACCGGACTGGCCGCGGTCGCTCGCGTGACGCCCGAGCAGACCAAGACGTGGCTCGTCGAGCAGCTCTACCTGCAACGTCGCACCGCGAAGTGGGAACCGTGGGCGATGCGTGAAACCGCCGACCACGACTGGCGAGCCGTACTCGAAGCGGGCAAGGCGATCGGCAAGTTCTCCTCGACCGACTGGCTCGGCGAGGTCGACGTGCCCGAATCGTCGGTACTCACGATGCGCGACCAGGTCGTACCGCTGCGGCGACAGGTGAAGCTGTTCGAGCAGATCGCCGACAGCGAGGCCTTTCGCGTCGACGGTATGCACGATGCCGTTGTGGCAAACGCCGACCGCTTCGCACCCACATTGATCCGCGCCGTCGACTCGGTGTTGCGGCGCGCATGAAGACTCGTGCCGTCGTGGGCGCGCTGGCGCTCGTCGGGACGGCCGCCGCCGTTGTCTCTCTCCGGCGGCGTTCGCGGACTTCGAGCGGTGCGGGTCGCCATCTGCACCGGTCGCGTCTTCGCCGCAACGGCCAACTCGCTCGCATGGGAGCGCGAGTCGGCAGCACCTACGCAACCACGGCAGCCCGCAAGACGTTCGCCTCCGCGGAGCGACGCGAGGAACTCGACCGGCACCGCGAGCTGCGCTCGGCGCAACAGGTCGCCGAAGAACTCGGGCACATGAAGGGCGCGCTGATGAAGTTGGGCCAGATGGCGAGCTACCTCGATGACGGGCTGCCCGAACCCCTCCGACTCGCGCTGTCGCAGCTGCAGGCCGATGCTCCGCCGATGTCGGTCCACCTCGCCCTCGAAACGGTCGAGCGCGAACTCGGTGGGTCGGTCGACGAGGTCTTCATCGAGTTCGATCCGACGCCGATCGCTGCCGCGTCGATCGGCCAGGTGCACCGCGCGCTCTGGCGTGACCCAGCGACCGGCGTCGAGCGGGCGGTCGCAGTGAAGGTCCAGTATCCCGGCGTCGGTGAAGCGATCGTGGCCGACCTCAAGAACGCCGACCTGCTCGGCGCAGTGCTCCGGCAGGGCTTCGGCGGGCTCGACCCGGCCGAGATGGTCGACGAGATCAAGCTGCGCATCGCCGAGGAGGTCGACTACGAGCTCGAGGCGCGCAACCAGCAGGACTTCGCCGACTACTACCGGGACCATCCGTTCATCCGCATCCCCGAGGTGGTGCGCGAACTGTCGACAACCCATGTCCTCACCACCGAACTCGCCGACGGCTTCGGCTGGGCCGAGCTGATGCGCCGCCCGCAGGCCGACCGCGATCGCGCCGGCGAGGTCATCTTCCGTTTCGTGTTCCGCAGCCTCTACCGCATGGGGGCGTTCAACGGCGACCCGCATCCCGGCAACTACCTGTTCCACGACGACGGCACGGTCACGTTCCTCGACTTCGGGCTGGTCAAGCACTTCAGCGCCGACGAGATGCAGACGTTCGGCTCGATGGTCAAGGCCGCCGCCGTCGACCACGACCACAGCGAATTCCGACGGATCGTCGAGGACGCCGGGATGCTCAAACCCGACGCGCCCGTGTCGACCGAGGCCGTCGGTGACCATTTCTCGCACTTCTACGACACCGTGCGCACCGACGCCGACATGACCTGGACCCGCGAGTACGCCAATTCGATCGTGCGTCACACCTTCGACCGGACGAGCCCAATCAGCCAGTACGCCACCGTGCCGCGGGCATTCGTGTTCATCCAACGCATCAACCTCGGTCTGTACGCCCTGCTCGGCGAACTGAACGCCAGCGGCAACTATCGCCGCATTGCCTCCGAGCTCTGGCCATTCGTCGACGGGCCGCCGTCGACCGATCTGGGCGCCGCCGAGGCCGCCTGGCTTGCCGCTCGGTCCTGAACTCGCGACGCCAGGTCAGGGTTCGGTGAGAGCTTGGACCGTTGACGTGGGCCCGCCGGACTTCGCAAGTAGCGTCGTCGCAATGCGCCGGACCCTCCCCCTGCTCGTGACCGCCACCTTGCTGTTCGCTGCGTGCTCGGGCAGCGACGACAACGCCAGCGACAGCTCCGCGTCGACGGTCGAGCCCTCCGACACGAGCGAGACGGCGCCCGATACGTCCGACACAGGCATCGATGGCAGCGTGACGCCACCGGCGACGAACCCCGACAAGCCCGACGTCGAGGTCCCCGACGAGGTCCCGACGGAGCTGCAGGTCACGGTGATCGAGGAAGGAACCGGCCAGGCTGCCGAGGCGGGCGACACGGTGATCGTCGACTACGTCGGCGTGCGCACCCGTGATGGGGTCGAGTTCGACAACAGCTATGACCGGTTCGAACCGCTTCCTCTGGTACTCGGCCAAGGCGAGGTGATCGCCGGCTGGGACCAGGGCCTCGTCGGCGTGCAGGGAGGCTCGCGGGTTCGAATCGACATCCCGAGCGATCTCGCCTACGGAGCAGAATCTCGCGGGGAGATCATCGGCGAGAACGAGGCGCTGACATTCCTCATCGACGTGCGTGCTGTCGTTGCTCCCGCCGACCCGGCTGACGAGCCGGCCGAGCCCGGGGTCGATCCATCCGAGGGTGCAACGGGCGTGACCACCGATGTCCTACGCGAGGGGGATGGCGACGTGCTGGAACCAGGCCAGTCCGCCATTGTCCAATTCGTGTTGTTCCGCGGCGACAACGGCGTGGCCCTGCAGAGCAGCTGGACCGCACCGCCTCAGCCACTGACGTACACCGACGAACTCTTCCCTCCCCTCTACGAAGGCATGGACGGAATGAGGGTGGGTGAACGTCGGGCCATCACATTTCCTCCTCAGTACCCGGAGTTCGGGTTCGGGCCCGAGGGCAACCCCACGAACGGGCTTCCAGCCGAGACCGACCTGGTGATCGTCGTCGATCTGGTGGCCGTGTGGGGCGAGCCGGCGAGCTGACACTGCATCGAGTCGGCGCAGGCCACCAGCCGAACCATCCCGCCGCGCAGCGGTCGAGCCAGGTCTCAGACGGTTCGCAGGTCGAGGCCGATGTCGAGCACTCGGGCGGAATGGGTGAGTTCGCCCACAGCGATGTAGTCGACACCCGACGCGGCAACCGCTCGCGCCGTGTCGAGCGTGAGTCCGCCACTCGCTTCGAGCCGCACATCCGGGTTCATCTCGTTGCGAACCTCGACGGCTTCGCGCATCTCGTCGGAGGTGAAGTTGTCGATCAGCACCTCGTCGGCTCCTGCAGCAATCGCCTCGCGCAGGCCGGCGAGTGTGTCGACCTCGATTTCGACGGGGATCGTGGCGGCCAGTTCGCGTACCCGGCGGAATGCCTCGGCGACTCCACCGGCGGCAATGACGTGATTGTCCTTCACCAACGCCATGTCGGACAGTCCCATTCGGTGGTTGGAACCACCGCCGCAGCGCACGGCGTACTTCTCGAGCGCTCGTAGCCCCGGGGTGGTCTTGCGGGTGTCGCGCACGATTGCCGCGGTGCCCTCCAGGGCGTCGGCCCACCGACGCGTCGACGATGCCACGCCGGAGAGGTGGCACAGCAGATTGAGCGCAGTGCGTTCGGCGGTGAGCAGGAGTCGCGTCGGCGCGGTCACCTCGGCGATCATCGTGCCAGCGGCCACCGTCGATCCGTCGGCCACGGTCGCGTGAAAGTCGCTGGCCGCATCACCACAGACCGTCTCGATCACCGCGGTGACCACCGGGAGCCCGGCGATCACACCCTCCTCGCGAGCCCCGAAGGTGGCCGTGCTGCGGTGATCGGTCGGAATCGTGGCCGTCGAGGTGACGTCGATGCCACCCATCAGGTCCTCGGTCACAGCGTTGCGGACGATCCCGGCAACGGCGTCGGGGTCGAGTCCACCGTCGATCAACGAACGGCGGGTCGACTCCGACAGCGGATGGAACACGAACATGGCGGCGAGTGTACGGCCGAGCGATCACGCGGTGACGGTGACGGTGTCGCCCGGCGTGATGGTGCCGCCCTCGATCACCGACGCATACCAGCGGGCCCAGCCGGGACGCTCGACGTTGTCGATGCGGTTCCAGCGCCGCTCGGTGAAGCAGTCACCGATCTGGTGACACGGCTCGGCCGGGGCGCTCGTGCGCAGCACGACGTCGCCGACGATGATCGTCAATCCCCCACGCATCCGCGACCAGTCGATGCCCGAGATCGTGAGGTTCTCCCCCGTGCCGCCGGCGACGATCGGATGACCCTCGTCGCGCAGCGCCTCGATCAGCTCGCTGCTGTACACACAGATCGCCTGCCAAGGACGTCCGTGATGCCGACGATTTCCCTGCGCGTCGCCGATCACGCCCGTGGGACCGATCTCGGCCAGCGGGATCGCGGCCTTCGGCACGCCGCCGCCTGACGCCTGTATCGATTCGAGACGGCCTACCATCGGCTCGAACTCGCCGGCAGCGCGACGGGCCGACGCGAGTTCGTGCAGTCGATGCATCACCGCATGGGCGGACACAACGGCGTCGCCGTCATCGATCTCGACGGGCTCCCCGGCGCCGGCGACGGACCCCTCGACAGCGCCTTCGAGCACGAAACCGATCAGGTCGTCGGTGTGGGCAAGGGTTCGTTCGAGGTCGTCGCTGCTCCAACGTGATCCATCGAAACCGCAGTCCGTG
>DATLBC010000040.1:0-20178 GCA_035527095.1 Ilumatobacteraceae bacterium
ATCGCGACCATGTGCAGGAGTACCGGGACCTCTACTACCGGCTCCACGCCGACGTCGACGCGCCGATCGACCAGGTGCGCCGGGCGATCACCGCCGGCCACGAAGCCGGAGCGTGTGACGACGTCGTGATCGTGCGTACAGTCGACCACGGCGAACTCCTCGGGGCCCACGGCGGCCTGCACCAGAAGTGGTTCAACCTCTACGACGAGGCCACGCGGGTGCCGTTCGAGGTGGTGCGCCTCGGTGCGAGCCCGACCGAACCGCGTCTGATCGACGGTGCTCCGACGTCCCACGTCGACCTCGTCCCGACGCTGCTCGGCGCCGCAGGCATCGACGAAGCCGAGGTGGCCGACACGTTGCGAGCGGAGTTCAGCGAGGTCCATCCGTTGCCGGGTCGCAACCTGATGCCGGTCGTCGACGGTGTGCTCGAACCGGATCGAAGTCGTGCGGTGTATGTCCTGACCAGGGACAACATGCTCGAGGGGGACACTGGCGCCTCGGGCTTCGCCCGCCGGATCGGCCGCGCGGTCAAGCCGCCGGCACCGTTGCGGATCAAGGTGCCGGCCCACGTCGGCGCGAATTTCGAGGGGATCGTGGTCCGGGTCGAGGACACCGATGCACCCGGGGGCGCCGGGCACCTGTGGAAGCTGGTGCGCACGTTCGACGACCCGGCGACCTGGACCGAGCCCGGGGTCCGTCATCTCGCCGCGAACGGGTTGCGCGGCGACGAGTACCGCACCGAGCCGCTCGCGGATCAGTGGGAGCTGTACGACCTGACCGCCGACCCGATCGAGCACGTCAATCACTGGCACGACGACACCACCCGCGCCGTGTTCGAACACATGAGGACCGTGCTGAAACGGGAGCGGGCGCATTCCGTGCCCGAGCGCAACGTGCCGTGGCCGTACGTTCGCCGCCGGCCGAGCGCGCCGGCCACCAAGCGCGTGCCGCCTCCGGCTCGTCTGCTGCGCAAGGGTCTCCAGAGACTCGGGTTGCACCCGAGCGATCCCGACGCTCGTGACTTCGAGCTGTTGGGACGACGCGCGCTGATCGTGTGCACCAACCGGGCCGTGCTCGACGTCGGCAAGGCGACCGGCGTGTTCGCCAGCGAGATGACCGTGCCGTACTACGCGTTCCTCGATGCGGGTATGTTCGTCGATCTCGCCAGTCCGAACGGGGGAGTGATCCCCGTCGATCCGCAGAGCGTCAAGCCCGTGATCCGCAGCGCCGAGGACGACCGGTTCCTCGCCGACGGCGAGCTGCGAGCAAAAGTCTCCGACTCGCTGGCGATTGCCGACGTCGACATCGCCTCGTACGACATCGTCTTCCTCGCAGGTGGATGGGGCGCCGCGTTCGACCTCGGTACATCGGATGCCCTCGGCGAGAAGATCACCGAGGCGAACGCGCTCGGCAAGGTGATCGGCGGTGTGTGTCATGGTCCGCTCGGCCTGCTGAAGGCAACCGGCCCCGATGGGCGGCCGCTCGTCGAGGGTCGGCGGATCTCGGCAGTGACCGACAAGCAAGTGCGTGAGCTCGGCATCGAGTCGACGCCGCAGCATCCGGAGCGGGAGCTGCGCGCCGCAGGCGCGCTGTTCGAGAGCGAGTCGGCTCGGCGGGACCCGCTGGCGAACCACTGGGTCGTCGACGGAAACCTCGTCACCGGCCAGAACCAGAACGCCGGGCCGATGGTGGCCCGGGAGATGATGCAAATCCTCACCGAACGAGAGGGAGTGTGACATGACCGATACCCGCATACCCCGCTACGGAACCATCGATCAGGAGTACGCCGCCAAGCTGGCGACGACCCCACCGGAGGACGACGGCCCGGTGTGGATGGTCAACCTGATGAGCTATCGCGACGTCGCCGAGTACGCAGACGGGCGGGAGTCGACCGTGAGCGGGCGCGAGGCCGACGATCTCTACACGCCGCTTGGGCCGTTGGCTGCGGTCGGTGCCGAGGTCGTCTTCGCCGGCGACGTCGATCAGCAACTGCTCGGCGACGCGCCGATCTGGGATCGTGTCGGCGTGGTGAAGTACCCGACACGGCGATCCTTCATCGAGATGCAGTCGCGCCCGGACTTCCAGACCCTGCATGCGCACAAGGACGCCGGGATGGCCAGCACGTTCGTGATCGGCTGCCAGCCGATCGACGTGCCGACGGCACCCGACGGCACGGGGCCTGTCGACTGGGCTGATGTGCCGCACCCGCCGACCGAGGACGACGGTCCGGTGATGGTGATCCACGTGCTCAAGTACCACGACGCCGCCAGGGCGTCGATCACGCCGGACGAGATGGCCGCGTACCAGCGCGCTGCCGGCGAGGTCGCGGTGCCGCACGGTGTGCGGATCTCCGGGTGGTTCGCCTCAGAGGGAACGATCGTCGGCGACGGCCGCAGCTGGGACCAGGTCCGCTTCAATCTGTTCCCGAGCAAGGCGGCGTTCATGGCGGTCGTGATGGACCCAGCGCGGCTGGAAGCCCAGAAGTCGAGCCGTGAACCGGCGATCGCCGACACCTACACGATGATCGTGCGGCCGATGCTCGATCGTCTGGCAGCGTCGGTGGGGTGAGCGGCGATCGGCACTTCGCGTTTCTGCGGGCGATCAACACCGGCACACGGCGGCTGACCAACGATCAGCTGCTGGCGCCCTTCTGCGAGCTCGGTTTCGCCGACGTGGCGGCGTACCAAGCCGCTGGCAACGTCACGTTCCTCTGTGACGATCCCGATCTCGTCGACGAGCGGCGCATCGAGGCGGTACTGGCCGACGCGTACGGGTTCCCTGCCCCGACGTTCGTCCGAACGGCAGGAGAGGTGCGGGAGATCTCGACGGCCGAACCGTTCTCCGCCGCCGACCTCGCCGGCACGACGGGCAAGGTGCAGGTGGCGTTCCTTCGAGCGACTCCAACGCCTGAAGCCGTCGACCGGGCGCTGTCGATCGTGCCACCAGAGGACCGCCTCGTCGTGGAGGGGAATCACTGGTACTGGCTACCGACGGGCGGCGTCAGCACGTCGGAGCTTCCGGTCGGCCAGGTCGAATCGATACTCGGCGAGACGACGATGCGCACCGTGGGCACCGTCGTTCGGATGGTTGCGAAGTTCGACGACTGACCGTTTGGCGTCGTGTCCCGACAGCGTTCCGAGTAGGTCGGTGCTGTGCGGTCGGAGGATTGGCGATCGGCGGTGTCCGCTGGCGTTGACCCGGCGCTCCAACCGACCCCGGGCCGCACTCCGTCGCGATGAGCGAACCCGCCGGATATGCGTGTTTCGCTCATCGGTGGGGAGTGGTGTCGGTGTGCGATGAGCGAACCCGCCGCATACGCGCGTTTCGCTCATCGCAGGGAGGGATTCGACGCCGCGCTCAATCGAGGTCGAACCAGGACAGCGCCTCGATGACGGCCGCCGGATCGGATGCGCTGGCTGGGGCGACGGAGCCGTCGAGCACCTCGGCGAGTGTTCGACGTCCATTGAGCACGTCGCCCCATGCCGGTCGGTCGATCTGCAGGACCAACTCGGCGCCCTCACCGTCGGTCGTCGCGGCGACGCCGTTGCGAACGTGGATGCCCGCTGAACCGTCGGGGAACTCCACTCGAAGATGTCGCTCGGCACGCCCGCACCGCGCTGGATCGAGCATCACCCGCAGGATGTGGACCAGTTCGGCCGCGTCGGCGTTGGCGACCTGTCCGCTGGGGAAGCGGTGGCGACGGAAACGCGACACATCGAGATGCCCCTCGAGCTGGAGCGCCCGCGTGAGACACCAGTTCCGGATGTTTGCAGCGGTCGTCCGTTGACCGACCGCCCGCAACGCTGACGCCAGGCGCCCCCGATCCTCGGCGCACTCCGGATCGACGCGAACCAGCCAGGTGGCCATGTCGAGTGCCCAGCGCAGGTCATCGCCGGCGAGTGCCGTGTCGACCTGGGCTCGGACCTCCCCGTCACCGCCGAATCCGTCGATCATCCGTCGTGCCCGCTCGACCGGCGGCACTGGGAACAGCTGCGCGGTGTCGCCGTCGAACCATCCCCGCAGACCGGTGTGGATCTGGCGGACGTGGTGCTCGACCAGCCCGTAGAACTGTGTCTGGAAGTACGAGTCGGCGTACGTGTCGGGCAGCTGGACGAACTCGATCAGTTCGCCGTGCGTGAGGCCCTTGTTCACGCCACGAACCGTCTGGTCCCACATGAACTGGATCGCATCGCGGCTGCGCGTCAACTCGGTGCGGATGCGATCGCTTCCGCTGATCGGTGGGCCGTGCGCTCCGAGAAGATGCTCGGCGCCGAGGGCGATCATGTGATCGAGACCGGCGAGGAGGATGCGCGGATCCCGATACTCCTCGCCGCGGATGGCGAACACGTTGAACAACGCCGGCCAAGCGAGATTGTTCACGCACACGCCGAGTTCGGGGAACCAGATCGTGATCGAGTCGGTGGCATCGGACTCCGCCGGCGTCAGTTCGACCGTGAGCCCGGCGAGTGAGATCGTCACCGGCTCGTCGAACGTGTCCGTCGGCGACAGGAACCCCTCCGTGAACGGAGCGTTGTCAGGGATGCGAAACGCCGGTCCGATGCCTGCGCTGACCAAGGAATCCGGCCCGTCGGGCGGCAGCAGCATGCCGAACTGATGGACGAGCCCGTACTGCGATACCGGCCCGACCTCGCCGGCTTGCCGGCTACGATTGGCCATCACGCCGGCGTGCGACCAGATCGGTACGTCGGCGGACGCGCCGGCATCGATGAGCGCCCGTGTGCCACCCACGTAGTGGAAGTGGCTGTAGATCACTCCGACCACCGGAGCCGCCGTGTGTGCTCGCACCTGTTCGAGCGACCATGTCATCTCCTCGATCGAGTCGCCGGTGTCGATCACGATCAACCCGTCGGGGCCCTCGACGAACGTCTGGTTCGAGAGGCCGTTGCCGACAGCGCACCACACACCGTCCGCGACGTGTTCCAATCTCCGATCGAACCGACGCGCATGTTCGATCGCCTCCCGGCGGGCGAGTGCGCCACCGGATGACGTCGCAACTCGCGAATCGTCGTGGTCGAAGCTGGCCGGAACGACAGGTGCGCTCATCGACGGAGCATGTCAGATCGCACCCATCGATGAGCGAGGCGTCCGTATCCGGTGGTTTCGCTCATCGCTGGCGGTGGGAGGTGGTGGCGGGATCGGGCATGCTGGGGACCATGGCCCACGACGACACCTCCACTCACGTCTTGGAGGTCCGTCGGACCTCGATCGGCGACGCCGAGGTTCGTGACGAGCCGGTCGTCGAACTCGCCGACGGCCAAATCCGTCTGCGAGTCGATCGGTTCGCCGTGACGGCCAACAACGTGAGCTATGCGGGCGCCGGCGACCTGCTCGGCTACTGGGACTTCTTCCCCGCCTCCGATTCGTCGACGTGGGGGCGGGTGCCGGCGGTCGGCTATGCCGAGATCGTCGAGTCGAGCAACGCCGACCTGCCCATCGGAGGCCGCTACCACGGCTGGTTTCCGATGGCCGAGACCGTCACCTTCACGGCGACGGCCACCAGCGACGGATTCCGAGACGATGGCGAGCACCGCCAGGCGCACGCGCCGATCTACCGCCGCTACACCCGCACCGATGCCGACCCGTTCCACGATGATGCCCCCGATGGCGAGGACCGCCACGCCCTGCTGCGCGTCCTGCTGCTCACGGGGTTCCTCGCCGACGAGTTCTTCGCCGACTCGGGCGGTGCCACCGCCGACGGAGCGCCGCCGTTCTTCGGCGCCGAGCAGGTGATCGTGTTGTCCGCATCGTCGAAGACCGCGATCGGGTTCAGCCAGCGCGCTGCCAAACGTGAGGGGCTCACCGTCGTCGGGCTCACCTCGGCTGCCAACGCCGAATTCGTCCGCTCGCTCGGCTTCTACGACACCGTCGTCACCTACGACGAGATCGACGACCCTGACACCGGGATCTCGCTGGTCGACAGCGTCGTCATCGACATGGCCGGGAACCCGAATGTGCTGGCGGCCGTCCACCAACGTCTGGGCGACCGGATCAAGCATTCGATGATGATCGGCAGAAGCCACCACGATGCGGTGCCGACGGTGGCGGCCGGCCCGCTCCCTGGTGTCACCCCGCAGTTCTTCTTCGCCCCGACTGAACTCGACCGTCTGGTCGACGGCTGGGGCGCCGCCGAATATCGGCGCCGTACCACTGAGGCGACCCACGAGTTCATCGACGCCAGCCGCGCCTGGATGTCGATCGACGAGCGCCGTGGTCCGGACGGTCCAGCGTCGGCTTGGGCTGCAATCTACGGAGGCGAGGTGACGCCCGACATCGGCGTCATCGCGTCGTTTCACCCGTGACGCGTCCCCGACTTCACCGACGGCTGTTGCGCGTCCCGCGGCCGAACGAAAAGCGCCTCGCGGTTCGAGTCACGCCCGATGCGCTCCGCCACATCCGCGCCGGTCATCCGTGGGTGTTCGAGGAGTCGGTCACCTCGATCAGTCATGAGGCGAGCGCAGGAGATCTCGCCGTGATCTTCGACAACGACCGCAAGTTCGTTGCGATCGCGCTCTACGACCCGGACTCACCGATCCAGTTTCGTGTGATCCACGTGGGCAAGCCCACACCGATCGACGCCAACTGGTGGCGTTCCACGATCGCCACCGCACTCGACGTCCGGGCCCCGTTCACCACAGCCCCCGACGCAGACCGGCTTGCGTATCGCGTGCTCAACGGCGAGAACGATGGCGTCTCGGGCCTCGTCGTTGATCGCTATGCGGACGTACTCGTGCTCAAGCTGTACTCGGCGGTCTGGTTTCCCCACCTGGTCACCATCGTCAACGCGTTGCTCGATCTCACGGACTGCAGCGGTGTGGTGCTTCGCCTCGCTCGCAATCTCCAGACGCGCGAGACGTTCGGCCTCTCCGACGGCGATGTGATCGCCGGTGACCTTCCTGATGGGCCGGTCAGGTTCCTCGAGGGCGCCTTGTTGTTCGACGCCGACGTACGTGTTGGCCAGAAGACCGGTCATTTCCTCGACCAGCGCGCCAACCGCATCCGCGTCGGCGAAATGGCATCCGGTCGTGACGTCTTGGACGTGTTCGCTTCGACGGGAGGATTCAGCGTCCATGCCGCCGCCGGGGGAGCGCGATCGGTGCACGCTGTCGACCTGTCGGCGCCCACCCTCGCCGCTGCGGAACACAACATGGAGCTCAACGCGAACCTCGACGCCGTGCGGGCCTGTGCGTTCACGACCGAGGTCGGCGACGCGTTCGAGGTGATGGTGCAACTCGCTCGCGCGGGCAATGACTACGACATGGTGATCGTCGACCCGCCGTCGTTCGCCCAGCGCCAGGCGAACGTCGAGGGAGCGATGCGGGCCTACACCCGCCTCACACATCTGGCGCTCCGCCTCGTGCGGTCGGGCGGCACTCTGGTGCAGGCGTCGTGTTCAAGCCGCGTCACCGACGAGGAGTTCTTCGACACGGTGCTCGATGCAGCTGTGGCTGCCGGACGACCGTTGACCGAGATCACGCGCAGCGGCCATGACGTCGACCACCCCGTCACCTTTCGAGAAGGGGCCTACCTGAAAGCCGGGTTCTGGCGCGTCGGCAGCAGTCGCTGATCGCAGCGCCGAGCTATTCGACGAGGACGTGGCCGACCGGGCTGGTCCGGCGTACGTGCCCGAGGACAGGACTCGCCACGACGGTCGCCCGCGCCCCCTGTGGAACGGCGTGGCGCTCCCCGGTCTTCCACGCCCGGATGGTGTCGGCGCTGGCATCGTCGACCGCGAGATAGACCCGGTAGCGATCGCGCTCGACCATTCGCTGCAGCCGTCGCGGAAGCGGTGACACCTCGGAGGGGCGGCGGGTGCGGATCACCGCTCCGGTGCGGTCGACCGAGTTGAATCCGTCGAAGGCGCCGGCGAGTGCCATCCAGAGTCCGATCACGATCGGGAGGTAGGCGAGGAACGTCACCGCCGTGGCGATGTCCGCGATCAGCCACTCCTGCGCCGGGAACTGCTCATAGGCCCAGTCGAATGCCTCGCCGCGCGCCACATCGCTCGCCCACGAACGCACCCGCAACCCGATGAAGCATGCGGCGAGTCCGACGCCGATCGCGACGAACGGAGCGGTGCCGTACCCGATCCGCGCCGGGTACGTCACCCGCACCAGTCGTGCCCGACCTCCAACGGTGCTCCACGCTCGATGGTGATCTTCGCGAGCGAGCGGCAGCTCGATCGCCGCGCCGTCGGCGAGACACATGGCGCTCGCGTACGCAAGTCTGCGGTCGCCGGTGTCGACGGCACTCGGGGCCAGGTCGGCGAATCCGCCGACCGCCAGTCGTTCGCGCAGTGCGAGCCAGCGCCGTGTCGCAGCGATGCCGTCATCGGTGTGTGTGTACGACGGCTGCAGGCGGAGTCGGGCAGCGACGACGAGGCCAGCGGCGAGCATCACGGCCAAGGTCCACCCGGCGATGCGCACACCCACCGAATCGATGACCGCCACGTCGGTGTCGCCGGTGCTCCGCGCGAGCAGCCAGCACAGCGCCCCGGCAGCCCAGAACACACCCGGTACGAGCAGGTCGGTCGCGGTCCAGCGACGGCGCACGAGCCCGGACTGCACGGCGTCGTCGACCACGAGACCGCTGAACCGGCGCCACCAGGAGCCTCGGATGTCGACAGCCAGATAGCGGGCCGGGATGGCTCGGTCGGTGGTGAAGCGGGAGAGGACGTGCTGGAGGACGAGTCGCTCGTGGGGGCGTAATGCATCGCCCTGGTAGGCGGTTGCGGCCGGCCGGACGCGCGCCAGCTCCTCCAGATCGTCTTCGGGAGGCAGGATGCGTAGCCAACCGCGCGCTGCCAGGTCGATCATCGTGGCCCGGAATCCGGCGGCGGTCACGGTGGCGTCGTTGGCGAGGAGATTGACGACGGCGGGCGTGTCGGCTCGCAGTGCGCCGGCCACCTCATCGGGTTCCGGACGCGGCGGCATCAGACGTTGACGCGTGCGGGCGAACGTGAGCCAGGACGCGGCAACACACAATCCGCTCAACCACAACCAGGCCACCGTGAATGACGGAGCGAGGACTGCGACCACCCCCAACGTCATGACGCCATCATGGCATTGTCACGGGGCACCGAAAGGATCGTCCGCCGACACGCTCGCGGCCGCCGGCTCGTCGGCGTGGCGCACCCAGATCGTTCGCTGCGGGAATGGAATCTCGATGCCGGCCCCGTCGAGCGCTGCCTTGAGCGCCTCGCGCAGCGCACGCTGCAGACCCCACTGGGCGCCCGGCTCGACCTTGATCGTCACGCGAATGGTGATGCCGTCGGCGCCCAGCGCTTCCACGCCGAGCAGCTGGGGCGGATCGATGATCACCCCCGACCACTCGTCGCTCTCGACGAGTTCCGTTGCGCAGTCGATGATCACCTGCCGTGCCGCACCGAGGTCGCAGTCGTAGGCGACGTCGATGTCGACCAACGCCACCGACCACAGTTGCGACTTGTTGCCCACTCGTTGCACCTCGCCATTCGGTACGTGCCACACCGTGCCGTCGACTCCGCGCAAGACGGTGGTGCGAAGCGAGATCTTCTCCACGACGCCCGTGGCTTCGTCGAGGTCGACCACATCGCCGATCCCGTATTGGTCCTCGACCAGCATGAAGAGCCCGGCGATGCAGTCTTCGACGAGGCTCTGGGCGCCGAACCCGAGCGCGACTCCGGCGATGCCGGCGCCGGCGATCAGCGGCGCGAGGTTCACGCCGAGCTCGCCCAGCACCAAGATGAGCGCCATCGACCAGATGATGATCGCCGCCGTGCTGCCCACCACGGCCGAGATCGAGTGGACGCGAGCGGTCCGGCGTGGATCGGCATCGTCGGACACCAGGTCGGCGGCGCTGTCGCTGAGCTTCGCGAGATGGCGTGAGGCCGCACTCGTGTCCGGTGCGATGAGCCGGGCGACCAACCGGGCGAAGTATCGGCGGGTGATCATCGTCAGAATCCAGGCGCCGATCAGGATGCCGAGGATGCGCAGGAGCGCGTCGGCCAGCTGGGGGAGGACGGTGTTTCCGTCGGTGAGGTCGTAGACGACCTCGCACAACCAGCTGGGCTCAGAGCCGCAGCTGTTCTCGACGTCGGTCTGCGTGATCAGGTCCGTCATCGGGCGCATGGACCTGAACGTACCCATTCCGGGCGATCCGAACCGGTGATCCTCAGTTTCTGGTCACTGTCAAGACTCCGGATCGCCGGGTTCGGCCCGGGTACGATGAAGTTCGATTTTGTGCCTCGGCGCAGCTGTGGCGGCCAACTGATGAGAGCAGTGACGACATGAACGAACGAACGCTTCGACTCGCCGTGGTGGGCACGGGCTACGTGGGTCTCACCACCGGTGCGTGTTTCGCCCATCTCGGCCATCACGTCGTGTGCGGCGACGTCGACGAGCGCAAGGTGAGAATGCTCAACGATGGTCACATCCCGATCGTCGAAGAGGGCCTCGAAGCGATCGTCAACGAGTCTCGCGCCGCGGGGCTGCTCGAGTTCGTGCTCGGCGCCGGAGCCGCAGTGGAAGGCGCAGACATCGTCTTTCTCTGCGTTCCCACGCCACAGGGCGACGACGGCAGTGCCGACCTGAGCTACATCCAGGCGGCCGCCGCGCAGATCGCGCCCGTCCTGCGCCCGGGGGCGGTCGTGGTCAACAAGTCGACCGTGCCCGTCGGCTCGACGCTCGCTGTCGAACGCGTGCTGCAACGAGACGACGTCTTCGTCGTGTCCAATCCCGAGTTCCTGCGCGAAGGCACCGCCGTGCACGACTTCCTGAATCCCGACCGCGTGGTGATCGGCAGCGCCGACCGGGGCGCCGCCGAACGGGTGGCCGAGTTGTACGCGACGATCGACACGCCGATCCTGATCACCGATCCGGCATCGGCCGAGACGATCAAATACGCCGCGAATGGCTTCCTGGCGATGAAGATCAGCTTCGTGAACGCCGTCGCAGCGATGTGCGAGGCGGTCGGCGCCGATGTCGCCGCCGTCGTCGACGGCATCGGCGCCGACCAGCGCATCGGCAGCCAGTTCCTGCGGCCGGGTCCCGGGTGGGGCGGCAGTTGCTTCCCCAAGGATTCTCGTGCGCTCGTCAAGATCGCCGAGGACCACGGCTACAACTTCACGATGATGCGTGGCGTGATCGACGTCAACGACGAGCAGCTCGAACGAATGGTCGCCAAGATCCGATCCGCAACGGGTCGCCCGGATGGTGATCTCGCGGGGGTCACCGTCGGCGCGCTCGGCTTGACGTTCAAGGCCGGTACCGACGATCTGCGCGAGTCGCCGGCACTCGCCATCATCGCCGAGCTGCGTTCGTGCGGGGCCACTGTCCGCGCGTACGACCCGACGACGACGGGTGAGCTCACACCGCATCAGGCGGTCGTGCTCGACGGCATCGAGTTGGTGCCGGATGCGCTCCAGGTGGCCGACGGCGCCGACGTGATCGCCGTGTTCACCGAGTGGCCGGACTTCGCCAAGATCGACCTGGCAGGGCTCGCTGCCCGCCTGCCGCGCTCAGCCACCATCGTCGACACCCGCAACCTGCTCGACCCGGTCCTCGTGCGCGAGGCGGGCCTTGAGTACGAGGGCGTCGGGCGACGCTGATCGTCGACCCGCGGGCCGGATCAGCCCAACCGCGAGGCGAAGTAGTCGGCGGTGCGCTCGATCCCCTCGCGCAGCTGGACCGTCGGCTGCCAGTGCAGCAGAGTTCGAGCCTTCGTGAGGTCCGGCTTGCGTTGCATGGGATCGTCGACAGGCAACGGGAGGTACACCAGCTCCGACGATGACCCCGTCACGTCGAGGATCAGTTCAGCGAGCTGTGTGATCGTGAACTCGTTGTCGTTGCCGATGTTGATCGGCGTCACCAGGTCGGAGTCCAGCAGCGCCAAGAACCCGCGGATTTCGTCGTCGACGTAGGTGAACGATCGGGTCTGCGAGCCGTCACCGAAGATCGTGATCGGCTCCCCGCGCAGCGACTGCACGAGGAAGTTCGACACCGCCCGCCCGTCGTCGGGGCGCATGCGAGGTCCGTACGTGTTGAAGATTCGCGCGATACGCACATCGACGTGGTGGTGGCGGTGGTAGGCCGTCGTCATCGCCTCGGCGTACCGCTTGGCCTCGTCGTACACGCCACGAGGCCCGATCGGGTTGACGTTGCCCCAGTATTCCTCGGGCTGCGGATGCACCAGCGGGTCGCCGTAGACCTCCGAGGTCGACGCCAGGAAGAATCGGGCGCCCTTCGCGAGCGCCAGGCCGAGCGCGTTGTGTGTTCCGAGCACGCCGACCTTGAGGATCTGGATCGGGATGCGTTCGAAGTCCGCGGGGCTGGCGGGGCTCGCCAGATGCATCACGACGTCGACCGACCCGGGAACCCAGATGTAGTTGCTGACGTCGTGCTCGACGAAGGTGAATCCCGCGCCGAACAGCTCCTCGATGTTGTCGACCGAACCGGTGACGAGGTTGTCGAGTGCGACCACCTCGTCGCCGCGTTCGAGCAGCGCACGGCAGAGGTGCGATCCCAGAAATCCTGCTCCACCGGTGACGACGACTCGTGCCATGTCGGCGAGCGTAGGCCGAGATCAGGACGACGCAGCGGGCTCGAGCCGCCGTTGCTGCGTCGCCCGGTGCGTCGCCGTTCGCTGGTCGGCGTCGAGAATCGTCAACCAGGCGCACGACAGGAAGAACCAGATCGCCATCACGCTGACGCCGGCGCCAAGGCCCTCGGTCGTGATGCTGTTGATCAACAGCGCGACGAAGATGCCGACGAGGATGAGCTCGTCGGACCGCGCGGTGCCGGTGGCACCGACGAGCAGGACCGGCGACCGTCGTTCCCGTCGGAGCAGACGGCCGAGGAGCACGAGGGCGGAGACCACCAGCAGCGTCCACCAGATCAAGCCGGCGAGACCGACATCGATCATCACGTTGATCACAGAGTTGTGGGCGCCACCGAGCCCGGTCTCGTCGAAGAACACGCCCTTCGCCGAGTTGAAGCCGAGGCCGAACAACGGTCGTTCCAGAAACGATTCCCAGGCGAGCGACCAGATCTCGGTTCGCCGGTTGAACGTGCCGATCTGATCCACGGTCTCGCCGCGGGTCAGGAACTCCAGGATCTGACGCCCGAACGCCAGCGCGAAGGCGCCGCCGGCGATCAGGCTGCCGAGCACGAGTTCTGGACGAGCCTTGCGTCCCGACGACAGCCAGGCCATGACCGCGAGTGCCACGAGGGTGCCGCCGATCGAGCCCCGCGTGCGGGTGAGCAGCAGGAAGGCCACCTGGGCGATCACCATGCCGGCGTACACCCATCGGGGCCATGGCATCGGTCGTCGGCCGGCGGCGAGCCACAGCCCGAAGACCACCGGCACCGACACCGCGAGCATCGAGCCGGCGCTCACACTGTGCACTGACAGCCACGTGAATCGGCCTTCCTGGGGTGCCGTCGTCGGAGCGACATACACGAGACCAACGACGATCGACGCCGAGATCAACGCCACCCAACCGTGGAGCAGTCGGTTGATGGTGGTCACGGTTCCCTGGCTCGACACGAGCTGGACCACGGCGCCGATGATGACCAACTCGACCGCCCTCGCGAGTGCGAGCATCGGAAACTCGGAGTACAGCGCGCTGGCAGCTGTGGTGAGGATGTACCCCCACATCAACATCATCAACGGTTCGATGCGTGGCTTGGACGGTACGAGCCGCCACAGCGACCAGGTGCCGACCAGCGCAAGAGTCGCGAGTTCGAGCGCGATCATCAGGTCGATCGAGCCCGAGAGCACGCCGTCGATGCTCCGTCGACGGAACTTGTACTCGATGGCGACGATGACCACCAGTGGGGTGATCCACAGCAGTTCGCGACTCCAGTCGGCTCGACCGGTGTGGCGTCGTGGGGGCGCCGTCTCGTTCGTAGCCGAGCGGAGAAGGGATGATGGCCGCCTGGGCGGCGCCGGCGGTCGCGGCGTCGTCATGGTCGGCTCGGGGGACTTAATGGGCTCGGGGGACCACTTCCAGTGGGAGCTGTCGCCGACCGATTCCGTCGGCGTCGCACCGACTGCCGAAGCGAGCACGTCGCTCGGAAGCGCCATGGACTCGTCCGGGTCGAGCGTGTCGAGCCGAGCCGTGTTCGTGTGGACGGCAACGGCGAGCAGGCCCGCACCGACGAACGCTCCCACCGCCAACCCGATCGGAACGGCGTCGACCCATCCGAGCACGGCGCAGAGCCCAGCGATCGAGATTCCGAGCCCTGCATCCACGAGGCGAATCATGAACGTCTGCCTCGATTGGCCCGCAGCGACGTTCGCCGCACCGACCGGCAGGCCGAGCCCGAAGGCGATCGAGAACAACACCCACGACGCGACGCTCAGCGTCGTCACGACCGACTCGCCGCCGGTCAAGAGTTCGGCGAGCCGCGATCGGAGCGCGATTGCGACGAGTCCGTAGGACGCACAGATTGCGGCGATCAGGAGCATGGCTCGTCCGACCGACGGGTTGAGACGAACGCGGCGCCGGATCTGATCGGAGTAGGTCGGGAGGAAGAAGATTCCGGCGCCATTCACCACGGTCAGCGCGGGAGCGATCAGCAAGCGGGCTGCCTCCAGCAGGCCGACCGCTTCGAGCCCGACGGTGGTCGCCACGATCGCACGCACGAGCGCCTGGCTCGCCGGCCGTAGGCCGACCTGCACCGAACGCCAGCTGGCGAACGAGGCCAACTCTCGCATTCTCGACGCCGAGTTCGGTCCTCGAAGCAGCTCGACGCGGGGGAGTTGCACGACGCCGAGACCGATTGCGACGATCGACCCGGCGAGCAGCGAGATGATCACCGTGTCGAGCGTCAGCGCTGCTCCGCTCACCAGCACTGCGCCGAGCAAGCCGAACGCGCCGAACGCGAACGCGCCATCGTTGGCGACGAGCAGCCAGAACTCGCGCCGGGCGATCAGGATCCTGCGTAGCGTCTCCTCGAGTGCCCACGCCACCGAGGCCACGGCGAACAGCACCGCGGTCGTTGCGTCGACACCGTCGATCAACAGGGCCAGTCCCCAGCTGATCGCAAAGATCGCAGCGGCTGAGATCGTCTGCGACTGGAAGAGCGCGCGTCGGATGCCGGGATCGAATCGGTCGAGCACGGTGAGCGAGTCGCCGATCCAGCCGGTCTGCACCGAGTTGACCGTGATCAGTACAGCGAACAACAGACTGAATGTGCCGAGCCCGGCGACGCCCAGCTCGCGCAGGACGACAAGTGCGATCAGCAGGCTGGTGCCCGCGACGATCATCTGCGACACGATGGCGCCGACCGGCCGGCGATGCATGATCAGACCCCGTGTTCGCTCGAACGGTGGTCGTAGACCACACCGATCAGATCGGTGCGCAACACATCCAGCCGCTGACGCACGATGTCGAGATCGCGGGCGTCGGTACCGCGTTCGACGATCATCATGACGCCGTCGGACTCTCCTGCCAGCGCCGATCCGTCGGCGACAGCGAGCAAGGGTGGGACGGCGATGAGCACCAGCTGGTAGCGGCTTCGCAGCGTGTGCAACGTGGCGCGGGCTGCCTGGGACCGGAACAACCCGGCAGGATCGTCGATCGATCGGCCACCGGTCAACAGGTCCAGCATCGCCTCGCCGCCAACGTTCACCGACCGGCGGACATCGTCGATCGAGGCGAGGCCGGCGAGGAGCTCGGTCAGTCCGCCGACCGCCTGCTCGAAGCCGAACAGTCGGCTCAGCCGCCGGTCTCGGAGGTTGGCGTCGATCACGAGGATGTTCCGCCCTTCGCGCGCCGCAGCGACCGCGAGACGAGCCACGGTCTCGGCGGCATCGCTGCTGGGCACTGCCGTCGCAGCGAGGATCACGCCCCCGGCGGGATGAACGGCACCGAGGCTCGTGGCCAGCAGCTGATACGCAGCTCCCGGGGGATCGACCGGATCGAAGAGCTGTGCGGGCGGCTCGGTGACCTCGCCGAGCAGTGGGGCGTCGAGCCTCGCCGTGGCATCGGAGCTACTGGCGATCACGGGCTGGCGTCCGGCTCGGAACCAGGCGAGGATCGCCAGGCCGAATGCAGCGAACAGCATCGCTGCGATCGTGTACTGCAGCGCAGGAAGCAGACGCGCGTCGGCTTCGACCTCGGCGGGTTCGACGAACTCGACGCCGTTGCCGAGCAGGGCGGCCTCGGAGCGGACCTCGGCAATCTGCAGGTCGATCTGGTCGATCGTGCTCTGGCCGCCGTCCTCGGCCACCAGGCGATCGCGCTCGGTGAGGAACGCGTCGATCGTGGCGTCGGCGCGCTGCGTGATGTCCTGTTCGGTGAGCACGAGATAGGCAGCGACCACCTCGTCGCAGATCAGCAGAGCTCGGGCTTCGGAGTCGGCGGTGCAGTCGATGCGAACGTCGGCGCTCGTGGTCGTCCCGGTCGTCACCACGTCATCGATTGATTCGGCCGTTTCCGATCGGGGGAGATCACCCTCGTCGACGCCCGGGTCGGCCGATTGCTCGTCGCGTTGCGCGTCGATCGAGTCTGCGACGGCTCGGTGGACGGCGGCGGAGTCGGCGAACTCGGCGCGCTGACGGGCGTAGCGGGCGAGGTCGGTCGGCGTGCTGGATCCGTCGCGGAACACGGGCGTGCCACGCGGGTCGGTGAGGAAGAGGGTCGTCGTGGCGGTGTTGGTGCCGCTGCTGGCGAGGGCAAACAGCCCGGCCAACAGGCCGATCACGATGGTGATCGGCACCGTCCACGCGCGGAAGCGCCAGAACGCCTCGACCGGACCGATCGAGCTGGTTTCGGGCATGGTCGAGCTCATGGCGTGGGGGTCTCGTGGTTCGAGAGCGCGCGAGCAGTCACCGGATCCATCGGTCGTGTTTCGGCCAATCCACGCGTCGCCTTGAGTCGATGTTGACATTTCGGCCCCCTTTGCCACCTTGCGCTGTCCGAAAACCACACAGCGTGTGGTTTTCTGGACGATCTTGACCACCAATAGTGGTGTTGGGGCGTCCATCATCGTACGGTCGGAGGCGAACACACCGGAGACCTGATCGAGAGCGGGTGGAAAGAGAACGTCATGTGGCGGAATCACGAACTCGACGCAGCCGAGAGTGGTCGCCGGTCGTCATCAGGGGTTGGGCGGCGGGCCCGATCCCTGATGGCTCTTCTCGCCATCACCTCGCTCGCCGCCGGCATCGCCATCGTCGGCGAAGCAGCATGGGCGGCCGCACAGGTGTCCGAACCGGTCGGTACCCCACCGCCCGTGCGGATGCCGTTGAGCGGAACCGCCGCGGCCGATGCGGCTGCGTCGTGCTGGGAGATCAAGCAGGCCCATCCCGGCAGCGTCGACGGCGTGTACTGGCTGCGAACTGCCGGACTCGTGCGCCCCGAGCAGTTCTATTGCGACATGACGACCGATGGCGGCGGCTGGGTCATGATCGGTCGCGGCAGAGATGGATGGACGCTGCAGGACTACGGCCAGTCGACGACCCAGCGCGTCGCCGATCCGGTGACCGGTCCGGAGGCATTTTCGCCAGCCGCATTGTCCTCGCAGACGGTCGACGCGCTGCTCGGTGGCGTCGCGGTCAAGGATCTCCCCGACGGACTTCGCATACGCCGTGCAAAGAACACCGGCGGCACCGAGTGGCAGGACGTGCGCTGGCACTTCCTCGACCTCGGGGCCTGGTCGTGGGCGCTCGACGGCGGTCACCGCCTCGCCTCGTTTTCGATCGATGGCGCGTCGGGCACCGGGTCGAACACCAAGGACTCGAGTTCCGAGCGGTGGGGTGAGGTCGGCACCGGTCACCGCAACGCAACGGACTTCGAGGGCTGGTTCACGTTCCCGTGGAGCGGCCACGGACGGCAGGCGGGATTCTCGTACCGGGGCTCCGTTGACGGCCAGCGCAACGACACCTCGTACCTGTGGGAGTACAACACCGAGAACTCGGCATTGCCGTTCACGCAACTCTTCCTGCGACCGTTGCTGACAACGACCGTTCCCGGCCCCATCGCCGACGTCGGTCTCGGCGAGCAAACGCTGGAGCCGCTTCTCGACGACCGCCCCGAGGAGATCGCCGGCGGCGTTGTCGGGCTCAACACCCTCGGGGACTCCGAACCGAATCTGCGGGCGCCCGTTCTCGACATCACGACCTTCGGCGACCGCGTGTACGTGGGCGGCAAGTTCTCACACGTGCGCGACACAGCGACCGGCCAGCTCGTCGCGCATTCGTATCTCGCTGCATTCGATCGTCGCACCGGCGCGTGGATCCCTTCGTTCCGACCACAACTCGACGGAACCGTCTGGGACCTCGAGGTGGCAGACGGGCGCCTGATCGCGGCAGGCCAGTTCACCAACGTCAACGGTGTAGCGGGCACGCAAGGCCTCGCCGCGATCGATCCGATCAGCGCAGCGGTCGATTCGACGTGGAGAGCATCGCTGACCGTGCGTGGGACGACGGCTCGGCCGGTCGCGTTCTCGATCGACCGCGAGGGTGACGCGATCTACGTCGGAGGAAACTTCACCCAGATCGCCGGCCCGAACCGGACGTTGGGTATGGGGCGGCTGGCCAAGGTGTCGGTTGCGACCGGCGACCCCGATCGTGCATTCCGTCCGAACGTGGCGGGCGTCCCGTTCGATGTCGACGCTGCTGGTTCCACGGTCCAGGTCGTCGGCAGGTTCACGGGCATCAACGACGACACGCGCCGGAGCGTCGCCACCCTCACCGCCGACACCGGGCGGCCGATACCCGGGCTCGCCGACCACGTCTGGACGACGACGACGACGAACCGCCAGTACCAGTTCGCAGTGCTCGATCTCGGAGACGAGGTCTGGAACGGTGGTTCCGAGCACGACACACAGGTCTACAGCGCCAGTGATCACCAGTTCCTGCGGGGTTTCGTCACAGCGGATCAGGGTGGGGACACTCAAGTGATCGAACTCAGTGCCGACAAGGTGATGCAAGGCAGCCACGGCAACGCCTGGATCTACACCGACGCCACGGCGTGGCCATCGGTCCGCAACTACACGCGAACCGACGTCTACAACTGGATCGGGATGTTCGACGCATCCACCCGAGCGTACGCACGTGACTGGGTACCCGGTCTCGGGTCCGCGTACACCGCCGGCACCTGGGCTCTGCACACCGACTCCGACGGCTGCCTGTGGTTCGGCGGCGATCTGCTCGGTGGACCGTACGTCAATGGCCAACGCCAGTACCTCGAGAGCTTCTCGAAGTTCTGTCAGCGAGATACGACCGCTCCGACCGTTCCCGGCGCAGCAGCTGCGTCGACCCGATCGGGTGGCGGCGTTCGCGTCACCTGGACTCCGTCGACCGACAACGAGACCGGGTTCCTCGGGTACGAAGTCCTCAGGAACGATCGGGTGATCAGTCCGCTCCTGTACGCCTCGTCGTACGTCGACCCGACGGGAACCCCCACCGACCGTTACTTCGTGCGTGCGATCGATCCCGCCGGAAATCGTTCGGCCACCTCGACGGTCCTGACCCCCGAGGACACCAACCGTCCGACGACACCCGGGAACCTGACGGTCGGCGTCGGGGCCGACCAGGCGGTCACGCTCACGTGGACAGCATCCAGCGACGATGTCGGCGTCGCCGCCTACCGGATCATCCAGACCGGTGTCGAAGTGCAGAGGGTCGCCGGGATCGAGACGTCAGCGGTGATCTCGGGCCTGCCGCTCGGTACCTACTGGTTCCAGGTGCAAGCCCTCGATGCCGCCGGCAACCAGTCGCTCGAGACGCCATCGGTGGAGCTGCAACTGACTGGAGCGGACGTGTTGGCGCCGTCGATGCCGACCGATCTGGTGGTGACCAGCGAGCCCATCGGTCCATCGCTCATGGCGACGTGGGCTGCGTCGACGGACAATCTCGGCGTGACCGCGTACGTCGTCTATCTCAACGGCGCATTGGTGCAGACCGTCGCCGGTGACGTGACCTCGGCTCGCCTCGACGTCGACTTCGGCGATCACTACGTGCGAGTTGCCGCTCGTGACGCCGCTGGCAACGAGTCGGCAGCAACGCCGTCGACTCTGACGCGGATCGTGCCTCCGCCGGCGGTGGACACGTCGAATCCATCGACGCCGCGCGACCTGGTTGCGACGGTGTTGCCCGATGGCTCGATCGACGTGTCGTGGAGTGCGTCTCGCGACAATGTGGGTGTTGCGTACTACCGGGTGACGCGCAACA
>DATLBC010000041.1:0-10225 GCA_035527095.1 Ilumatobacteraceae bacterium
GTTGACCGGGGAGGATCAGGCTGGTCACCTCGATCGAGTTCGCCGAGACGAGCGCGCCGAGGCTCACGCCGTGGCGCCATGCGATGCTGGCGAGCGCATCTCCTGCGACGATGGTGTACGTGGTGCCGCCGGAGGCCGATGACGTCGGCGAGGATGCGGCAACCGTCGTCGAGCGACCGGCGGGCGTGCTCGTTGTTCGAGTCCCAGCGGGGATCAGCAGGGTGTGACCCGGGTGAATCACGCTCGTGAGCTGGAGCGAATTGGCCTGTAGCAACGCCGAGAGTCGCACGCCATGGCGCCAGGCCAGGCCTGCAAGGCTGTCGCCGTCGCGAACGGTGATCGTCGTCCCGGCTGTCGTCGTGGACCCGGATGCGGAGTTGGTGTCCGGTGCTGCGGAGGCAACGCCTGCGGACAGTGGGAGGGCAACGGCGAGTGCCACACCGGTGGCCAGGAGGCAGCGCGCGGTTCGATTCATGTCAGATCCATCGGTGCGCCAACCCTCGACCTTGACCTCTTCTTGACAGTTTGTTGCCGAGAACCTGAAGGTGGGCCCGATCAGGTCGACTCTGCTGCTCGTTCCAGCCATTCCGCATCGGTCCAATGGCTTCGGAGTTCGCTGGTCACGAAGTCGGACGTCCAACGCACCATCTCGATCCAGGGCAGATCGGCGGATGCGACCTCGGTGAACGCCATGCCGTCGAGCAGCAATGCGGCGTCGTCGATACCCAGCGTCACCGTCATCGTCTCGGCGTCGCCGCCGAGGTCGTCGAGCGCGTACCCGCCCGGGACGATGCCGAGACGCAGCTCGAGTTCCATCAGTCGCTCGATCTCCCATCGGCCGACGGCACCGGACAACGACTGATCGGACATGATCCCGAGGATCTGTCCGAGTGCCAGCCGGGCAGCCGGTTCGAGTTCGATGGAACGGGGGAGTCGCACCGTCCGAGCCTGGCAGCCGATTGGGATCGACGCTCGAACGAGCTACTTCTTCTTGGCGGCCTTCTCGAGGCGCTTGGCCGCACGACCGATCGGCTCGAGGTGTCGATGATCGAGATCGCCGATCTCGGCGCCGTTCTCGAACAGGACGCGGTAGCGCTGCCAGTTGAAGCCGTTGGCGAGGATGACCTTGCCCTCGGTCCCGACCGGGACGCCGTGGATCTCGACGGTGGTGCGGACCTTGTCGTTCATCCGCAGGTCGATCTGGTTCGCGTGCGGGGTGGCGAGTGCGTGCGGCTTCCAGTACTCCATCGTCGCCATTCTGCCCGGTTGCGACCGGAACGCGCGACTCCGAGGACGCGAGCGCCGCGTCCTCGTTCCGATTCCGGGGGCCACCGATACACTCGCCTGCCTGTGAAGAGTTCCGTGGAGGCCCTCGAGGGCAACAAAGTCAAGCTGTACGTCGAAGTCGATGAGGCCGAGTTCGATCACGACATCGGCCGTGCCTTCAAGCTGATCGCCAAAGAGGTGAACCTGCCGGGATTCCGTGCGGGCAAGGCGCCTCGCAAGGTGCTCGAAGCCCGTATCGGTATCGGCGCCGCACGCGAACAGGCGTTGCGCGACGCGGTTCCGCAGTATCTCGCCAAGGCCGTGCGCGAGCACCAGGTCGACCTGATTGCGACCCCCGAGGTCGAGATCACCGACGGCACCGAGTCGGGGCCGGTCGAGTTCGACGCCACCTGTGAAATCCGTCCGACGATCACCGTCGAGGGGTATGGCGACCTCCGCGTCGAGCTGTCGTCGCTCGAGGTGACCGACGACGACCTCGCCGCAGTTCACGCGACCGAACTCGAGCGCACGGCGACGCTCGCCGATGCCGGCCGACCCGCCGAGGCGGGCGACTACCTCACCATGGACCTCGCCGCCACTCGCGACGGCGAGGAGCTGTCCGGGCTCAACACCGAAGACTGGGGCTACGAACTCGGTCAGGGCTGGGTGACCGAGGACTTCGACGAGCATCTCACCGGAGTCTCGGTCGGCGACGAACTCGCCTTCACCAGCACTCCGAAGGGCTTGGACGAGCCGGCCGACTTCGTGGTCAGGGTCACCGCCGTGCAGACCAAGGTGATGCCCGAACTCACCGACGACTGGGTGGCCGACAACATCGGCGAATTCGACACGGTCGACGAGTGGAACGCCAGCTTGCGCGAGTCGCAGGTCGACCAGAAGCTCGAGCAGGCCCGCCAGAGCGTCGTGCAGTCGATGAACGCCGCGCTCGCCGAACTCGTCGCTGACGACGTGCCCGAGGCGATGGTCGATGCAGACCTCAACCAGCGCGTGCAGGGCATCGTCCAGCAGTTCCAGTCGCAGGGCATCGACCTGGGTCAGTGGCTTGCCGCCACCGGCCAGGGTCCCGACGAGTTCATCGAGTCGATGCGTGGAGCATCGGTCGAGGCCGTCAAGGTCGACCTCGCTCTGCGTGCGGTCGCCGAGGCCGAATCGCTCGAAGTCGAGCCGTACGACTTCGACGCCGAGTACGCCCGCATGGCGATGCAGTACCAGCAGAAGGCCAAGGACATCCGCAAGGCCTACGAGGACAACGAGGCCGTGCCCGAGTTGGCTGCGCAGATCCGCAAGTCGAAAGCGTTCGACTGGCTGCTGCACAACATCGAGTTCGTCGACCCGGACGGCAATCCGATCGACCGCGACACGTTGCTTGGCCACAGCCACGACGACGAGCACGACGGTCACGACCACGGTGCCGTCGACGTGCAGTCGGCAGCGGCTGCGGTAATTGCGGCCACCGACGCCGCGGCGACGAGCGACGACAACACGCCCGACGCAGATCAGGCCGGCAACGACGACAGCGACAACGACAGCGAAGAGGAGACGTCATGAATCTCGATGCGGTGAACTACCTCGTTCCGAACGTCGTCGAACAGACGAGTCGTGGCGAGCGCGCGTACGACCTCTACAGCCGGATGCTGAAGGACAACATCATCTTCCTGCAGACGCCGGTCGACGACCAGATCGCCAGTCTCTTGTGCGCGCAACTGATCCACCTCGAGTCGGAGAATCCCGACAAGGACATCAACATCTACATCAACAGCCCGGGTGGCGACATCACCGCTCTGTTCGCCATCTACGACACGATGCAGTTCATCAAGAACGACATCGCCACGATCTGTCTCGGCCAGGCGGCGTCCGCCGCAGCGGTGCTGCTGGCTGCCGGCACGAAGGGCAAGCGCCTCGCGCTGCCGCACAGCCGCGTGCTGCTGCACCAGCCGAGCGGCCAGGTGGGCTACGGCCAGGTCACCGACCTCGAACTCGCCGCCAAGGAAATCATGCGCATGCGTGAGCTGCTCGATGGGATCTTGTCGCACCACACCGGGCAGCCGATCGAGCGCATCCACGCCGACACCGACCGTGACTTCGTCATGGAGGCTTCCGAGGCGCTGGAGTATGGCATCATCGACAGAGTGATCTCGTCTCGCGAGGCGGTGGACCGCACCGGTCCCATCCGTTGATCGAGCGGGGTCTGTCCGATTCGTCGGGCGGGTCCACGATTCGTGTCGATGGACGCGCCAGACTGTCGGGCCCCGATGGCCAACTTGATACGGTCGGAGCGGGAGCACACGAAGCAGCAACGACTCGAAGGGGTACCGACAAGTGGCGAAATTCGGCGACACCGGCGAACTGCTGAAGTGCTCGTTCTGCGGCAAGTCGCAGAAGCAGGTCAAGAAACTCATCGCGGGACCGGGTGTGTACATCTGCGACGAGTGCATCGATCTGTGCAACGAGATCATCGAAGAAGAGCTCACGGAGACCGCCGAGCTGAGCTTCGACAACCTGCCGAACCCTCGCGAAGTGCGCTCGTTCCTCGACGACTACGTCGTGGGGCAGGAGTCCGCCAAGAAGATCTTGTCGGTCGCCGTGTACAACCACTACCGGCGGATCCAGCACCAGAACCAGGCGACCACCGTCGGCCGTCGTGACGAGGTCGAACTCGCCAAGTCGAACATCCTGCTGCTCGGGCCCACGGGCTGCGGCAAGACGCACCTCGCTCAGACCCTTGCCCGCCAGCTCAACGTGCCCTTCGCTGTCGCCGACGCCACGGCGCTCACCGAGGCCGGCTATGTCGGCGAGGACGTCGAGAACATTCTGCTCAAGCTGATCCAGGCGGCGGACTTCGACGTCAAGCGTGCCGAGACCGGCATCGTGTACATCGACGAGATCGACAAGGTGGCGCGCAAGAGCGAAAACCCGTCGATCACCCGCGACGTCTCGGGCGAGGGCGTCCAGCAAGCGCTGCTGAAGATCCTCGAAGGCACGCAGGCGTCTGTGCCGCCACAGGGCGGGCGCAAGCATCCGCACCAGGAGTTCATCCAGATCGACACGACGAACGTGCTGTTCATCCTCGGAGGTGCCTTCGCCGGACTCGAACAGATCATTGAGTCACGCATCGGTCACAAGGGCGTCGGATTCCACGGCACGGTGCGGTCGGCCGTCGACCGTGATCCGGGCGAACTGTTCGCGCAGGTGTTGCCCGAAGACCTGGTGAAGTTCGGCATGATTCCCGAATTCATCGGACGCCTGCCGATGATCGGCGCGGTGGGAAGCCTCGACCGCGACGCTCTCGTGCAGATTCTCGTCGAGCCCAAGAACAGCTTGGTCAAGCAGTACGAGAAGGTCTTCAGCTTCGAAGACGTCGAGCTCGAGTTCACTCCTGACGGCCTGCAAGCAATCGCCGATCAGGCGATCCTGCGGGCCACCGGTGCCCGCGGTCTCCGTGCGATCCTCGAAGAGGTGCTCCTCGACACGATGTACGACCTGCCTGGCCGCTCCGACATCGGCAAGGTCGTCATCGACGAGACCACGGTGATCGACAAGGTCAATCCGACGCTCGTGCCTCGATCGTCGGGTCGCCAGCGCAAAGCCGCCTCCTGAGCGTCGCGGCGCCCGCGCCGTAGCCTGAGCGATCCATGACCTACGACGACGCGCTCGCCTATCTGAACGAGCACGCGACCTACGAGAAGACCGGCCGCATCACGTCGCCGTCCACCGACACCATTGCGGCGCTGTGCGCAGCGATGGGCGACCCCCAGCACGCGGCGCCGGTGATTCATCTCACGGGCACCAACGGCAAGGGCTCGACGGCACAGATGATCTCCCGGCTGCTCGTGTCGAGCGGGCTGACCGTCGGCACCTACGCCAGCCCCCACCTCGAACGGGTCAACGAGCGGATCAGCCGCAATCTCGAACCGATCTCCGACGACGAGTTCGCCGAGCAGGTCGCAGCGATTGCCGACCTCGAAGGAATCGTCGGTCGGCGGCCCGGCTATTTCGAGATCGTCACCGCCGCCGCGTTCCGCTGGTTCGCCGACGTCGCCGTCGACGTCATGGTGATCGAAGTCGGCCTGCTCGGCCGTTGGGATGCAACGAACGTCGTCGATGCCACGGTCGCTGTGGTCACCAACATCGGCATGGATCACACCGAGTTCGCCGGCCCGACGCTGGAACACATCGCTCGCGAGAAGGCTGGCATCATCAAGCCCCGTTCGGCCACCGTGGTCGGTGAGACGCGTCCGGAACTGGTGTCGATCTTCGCTGGCGCCGGGGGTGCGAGCATGCTCGTTGCCGACGACGATTTCGAGGTCGTCGGCAATCGGCTCGCAGTGGGCGGACGTCTCATCGACATCCGCACCCCCACCACGATCTACAGCGATGTCTATGTGCCGCTCCACGGAATGCACCAGGGCGCCAACGCGGCGGTGGCGCTCGTGGCCGTCGAAACCTTCTTCGCGGCGCCGTTGCCTGAAGAGGTCGTGCTCGAAGGCTTTGCGGAGACGGTGATGCCGGGCCGCTTCGAAGTGCTCGGCCGCCAACCGCTCACGATCGTCGACGGCGCCCACAATCCGCCTGGCGCCGACACGTGCGCGCAGGTGTTCTTCGACGACTTCGATCCCGAAGGCCGCCGGATCCTCGTCGTCGGCACGCTGCGCGACCCCGAGGAGATGCTCGCCGCGTTCCGTGCCGACGAGTTCGACATCGTGTTCGCATGCACGGCCCCGTCACCACGTGGTGTCCCGGCGGCGAAGGTGGCCGATGCGGCGCGTCGTCTCGGTTGTGACGACGTGTTCGTCTTCGACACCGTCGAGGCGGCCTGCCAGCGAGCGATGGAGTACGCCGACGGCGACGACGCGGTGCTGGTCACCGGCAGCCTCTACACCGCCGGAGCCGCCCGCCCCGTCCTGCAGCGCTACGCCAACTGACTCGGCGCACCGTCCCGACAGCTCCGCACCGCAACCCAACCAGCCCCTCCCGAAATTTGCGCACCACACGAGCAAGTGCGGCACGACTCGCACACATTTCGGGTGGCCCGTCCGAATTGTGCGCGGCTCGGCCCGCTCGTGACCTTCGGGCGCGCAAATTTCGGATGGGTGGGGGTTGGGGCGGGGCGGTGTGGCTCGACCATCCAGATAGGTTCGGAGGCTATGTCTGATCGCACACTCGTCCTGTTGAAGCCCGATGCCGTTGAGCGCAAGCTCGTCGGTGAGATCGTCTCGCGGTTCGAGGCCAAGAACCTCGACGTCGTCGCCATGGACATCCGTTCGCTCGATGCCGACACGCTGGCGCGCCACTACGAAGAGCACGTCGGCAAGGGTTTCTACGGCGAGCTCGTCGAGTTCATGAGCCGCGGCCCGGTGGTCGCCATGGTGATCGAAGGCCCCGAGGACACCTGGGAGGTCGTTCGTGCGATGATGGGTGCCACCAACCCGCGCAAGGCGGCTCCGGGCACCATCCGTGGTGACCTGGGCATCTTGTTCACCGAGAACCTGGTACATGGCAGCGATTCGCTGACATCGGCCGAGCGCGAGATCGGGATTTTCTTCCCGAATCTGTAACATTTCGAGATTCCGGTTCCTGGCACGGTTGGAGTGCCGGACCAGGCATCTTGTGACAGCTCGCGAAAGGTGGCCAGCCAATGGCCCGCAACAATCCGCTCAGCCTCGGGCGTGACCTCGCCATCGACCTCGGAACGGCGAACACCCTCGTGTACGTGCGCGGCCATGGGGTCGTGCTCGACGAGCCCTCCGTCGTCGCGATCAACGCAACCGACGGTCGCCCCGTCGCCGTCGGCATGGAAGCCAAACGGATGATGGGCCGCACGCCGAACCACATCAAGGTGATCCGGCCGCTCAAGGACGGCGTGATCGCCGACTTCGAGGTCTGCGAGAAGATGTTGCGCTACTTCATCCAGAAGGTGGCCGGCTCGAAGTGGAGCAAGCCCCGCATGGTGATCTGTGTGCCATCGGGCATCACCGGCGTCGAGCAGCGTGCCGTCCAGGACGCCGCCGAGTACGCAGGCGCCCGCAAACCTGTGCATATCATCGAAGAGCCGATGGCGGCCGCGATCGGCGCCGACATGCCGGTGCACGAGCCCAGCGGCAACATGATCGTCGACATCGGCGGCGGCACCACCGAAGTCGCGGTGATCTCACTCGGCGGCATCGTCACGGCCCAGTCGATCCGGGTCGCCGGCGACGAACTCGACGAGGCGATCCTGCAGTACGTGAAGAAGGAGTTCTCGCTCGCCATCGGCGATCGCACCGCCGAGGAGATCAAGATCCAGATGGGGTCTGCCTGGCCGTTGGAGGAGGAGCTCACCGCGGACATCCGTGGGCGCGACCTGATCTCCGGTCTGCCGCGCACGATCGAGATCACGACCGAGCAGATCCGTGAAGCCGTTGCCGAGCCGATCTCTGCCATCGTTGACGCCGTGAAGACCACACTCGACAAGACCCCGCCCGAGTTGGCGGCTGACATCATGGAAGATGGCATCACCATCACCGGTGGTGGCGCACTGCTCGGCGGGCTCGATCAGCGCCTCGCCCACGAGACCGGCATGCCGATCCGTATCGCCGATGAACCGCTCTACAGCGTCGTCATCGGGTCCGGCCGTGCGCTCGAGAACATCGACGCCATGCGCGGGCTGATGTCTCTGGGTGGCGAGGACTGACGCGTCCACGACGTTCGTCACGACCATGGCCATCTATTCCGTCGGCCGCAAGCGAGTGATCCTTGCGTTGCTGCTCACCACCGCGTTGCTGCTCACCCTCGACCTGCGCGGCAATCCAATCATCGACGCGGCGCGAGAAGGCTTCACGCAGGTGATGCGGCCGGTCGAGTCGGCGACGGGTGTGGTGACCAATCCGATCGAGCGGGTCTGGCACGGCATCATCAACTACGACAACGTCGAGCAGGAGAACATTGCCCTGCAGGAACAGGTCGATCGTCTCATCGGCACACAGGCTGCGGCAGAGGCCGCCGTCATCGAAGGCAAGGAGCTGCAGGCGCTCTACAGCCTCCCATCGCTGTCGGGGATCGACACCGAGGTCGCCCGCGTCGTCGGTCGAGCTGCGAACAATCTCGACCAGGTGATCGAGATCAACAAGGGCAGCTCGAGCGGAATCGAAGTCGGCATGGCGGTGGTCAACCAGGCCGGCCTGGTCGGCAAGGTCACCCAGGTGACCCGCACCTCCGCACGGGTCATGCTCGTCACCGACCTGCGCTACAGCGTGGCGGTCAAGGTGACGTCGTCGGCCGATGCCGATGCCGATGCCGACGTTCCGACCAACACCTCGCCATCGGGGCTGAGCGAGTCCGAGATCGCTGCGGCGGGAACTACGACCACGACGTCGACGACCGTGCCCTCCCTGCCCGGGCCGATCGTGCCCGGACTCACACTTCCCGACGGCTCCCCGGTGCCGGACACGACGCTGCCGGGCGCCGCAGTCGGACCCGACGGTCAGCCGGTGATCGATCCGGTCACCGGTCGTCCGCTCACGGCGGAGCAGATCACGGCACTGCTCGATGCGTTGGCCAATGCGCCGTCGACCACGGCGGCCGAGACCACGGCGGCCGACGATGCCACGCTCGCTGCCGAGTCGACGACGACCACCACCACCCTGGCAGAGATCATCGAGAAGGAATACGGCGCCCTCGAGGGCCGAGGTCGCCGGCGGTTGCCGCAGATCAAGTTCGTCCAGGATTCGCCGTCGCTGTCCGAACTGGTCCCCGGCGATCTCGTGGAGACGGCCGGAGGGTCCGAGAGCCTGGCACCGACCGGCATCCCGGTCGGCCGCGTGCTCAACCGGGCCGATCGTCCGGGTTCGGGCGGCCCGCTGCTCGACGTCGAGCTCTACGCCGACCTGGCCCGGCTGAACTTCGTACGAGTGGTGCTGTACAAACCGCTCTCCGAAGTCGATCAGTAACCCCGGATGTTCGCGTCGTTCGTCCAGGGCCCGCTCGTGCGGGTGATCCCGCTCGGCCTGATCCTGCTCGCGCTCCAGCGCACGCTGTTCGTCGAGATCCAGGTGGGAGGCGTGATCATTCAGATCATGATGGCGATGGCCGCTGCAGCCGGTGTCGCCGGTGGCAGCGAACGTGGCGCCGTCGTCGGATTCACCCTCGGTCTGATGTTCGACCTCGCGGAGGGAACGCCACTCGGTTCGACGGCGACCGCGATGACGATTGCCGGCGCCGTGGGCGGGTTGCTCGCCCTGATCGCCGCCGATCCGCACTGGTGGCTCGAGGCGATCTTCACCGCACTCGGCACGGCGGTCGGCGTGGCGATGATTCCACTCCTGCGTGCGTTCATCGGCGAATCCGAGCCGTTCCAACGCGAACTCGGCGTCGTGCTCGCCGTCGTGGCGGCCGCGGCAGCGCTGATGAGTCCGCTGCTGGTGCCGCTCGCTCGATGGTGCCTGCGCATACGTCGCCCCGAATGGAAGCAACCGGTCGGCAGCGAACCGACCTCGTGAGCTCCCGGCTGCAGCCCGGTGTGAATTCTCACCGAGTTCTCGGGCTGCCTGACCCGCCGGAGCTGCAACACGTTTGTAACATACGAATTGTCATGCTGATCGTGGTGTCCAGGAACGAGGTGTTGTCGCGTGGCCGCTGACAAGCGCGCCGCCCGCCTGGGCATGCTCGCGCTCGTCGGCATGCTGCTGTTCGGACTTGTCGGCGCCCGTCTCTGGTTCCTGCAGACCGTCGAGCAGGAGGCCCTCCAGGCGAAGGTCGACACCACGAAACTCCGCACGGTTCCGTTGCTGCCCGAACGTGGCCGCGTGTTCGACGCCGAAGGACGCATTCTCGCCGACAACGATCGCGTGCTCACCGTCGGCGTCGACTGGGAAGTGATCCGCAAGAGCGACAACCGCGCCGAGATCTTCCGCCGTCTGTCGGGCTGGGTCGACGTTCCGGTCGAGGAGATGGAGGCCCGCTT
>DATLBC010000042.1:0-11397 GCA_035527095.1 Ilumatobacteraceae bacterium
GGCCCTGACCGATTCCGACCTCGACGAACTGGCGTCGATGGAGGAGGCGTTCAGCGCTGGGCAGCTCTCCAAGGCGAAAGAGGACTGGGTCCTGATCACCACCGCCCGATTCGGCGGCGCGTTGCACGGATTCACCTTCTCCACCCTCGAACGAATCGGCGGTACTCCGTGCGTGCTGATCGGTCTGATGTCGGTGAAGCGCTCCTCGAAGCGCGATCAGGTGCTTCGCGGCCTCGTCGGCGAGGCGTACCACCGGGCCCTGATGGCGTTTCCCGACGAGGACGTCGTCGTCGGCTGCCGCTTCGTGAACGCCGACGGACTCGAGGCCTTCAAGGACCTTCGTGAGGTCACCCCGTCTCCCGGGTCGAGTGCCGTGGGCGAGGAGCGCGCGTGGGGGCGGCGGCTCGCAAAGCGGTTCGGTGTCGACGCCAAGTACGACGCGAACTCGTTCATCGCGGCCACGGGCAGCGCTGACGGTTTCCTCGACCACGAGTCGTCGAAGCCGGAGAAGCTCGATCCGGCTGTTGTCGAGATGTTGAGCGCTGTGCCGGTTGCGAAGGGCGGCGCGATGGTCGTCTACGGTTGGACGATGGCCGAAGACCTGGTGAAGCTCGGGAAGCGCTGAACATCGCGCCGTCGGTGCCACATGACCGAATTCGCCGAGGTCGTCCGGTCCCGCCGCATGACCCGCGCGTTCGATCGTCGCCCGATCGAACCCGACGTGCTCGACGAGTTGGTCGAGTTGGCGTCGCGGGCACCGAGCGCCGGAAAGACGCAAGGATGGCACCTCGTGGTCCTCGAGGGTGCCGAGACCGAGATCTTCTGGGACTCGACGTTGCCCGCGGTGCGGCGAGACTCGTTCCGTTGGCAGCAGTTGCTGAGTGCGCCGGTGATCGCACTGCCGTGCGCTGATTCGAAGGCATATGTCGATCGGTACGCCGAGCCCGACAAGGCCCAGACCGGGCTCGGCGCGAGCGCAGCGGCGTGGCCGGTGCCGTACTGGACGATCGACACCTCGATGGCCGTGATGACGATGCTGCTCGCGGCCGAAGACGTCGGATTGGGCGCGCTGTTCTTCGGGGTGTTCCGGGGAGAACGCGAACTCCGCCAACGTCTCGGGATCCCTTCGGGTCTCGAGTTGCTCGGCGCGATCGCGCTGGGCTATCCCGCTGCGGCATCCGATGGCGCTGTGTCAGGTCCGGGTCGCAGTGCCGCACGAGGTCGGCGCCCCGTGCGTCAGATCATCCATCGGAGTCACTGGTAGCCGAGTCGATCGGTTCGGTCACGATGGTGTTGGCGGTGATCGTCACCGCCCGACCGGTCAGCTTCTCCGCGAAGCCCTGCAGTGTGTCCTGCGGCAGCTCGCATGCGTAGTTGCGACAGACGTAACCGAAGCCCTCGGCGCGGTCGTTCCACAGCGGCGAGTCGAATGGCTCGCCCCAGGCGAGCACCGTGTCCGGCCGCCAGATCGACTGCGCCAGGCGCACCAGGTCGGGTCGATCGCCGACCACGACGACCTCGGTGAGACCGCGCCGGCGCAGATCGGTCGCGACCAACGCGTTGGAGTGCTGTCCGGGCGCCTTGTCGACCGCAGCGGCGAGCAACTGCAAGATGCGGTCGGCTTGGTTGGCGTATCGCTGCTCGCCCGTGAGCGCCGCCAGGCGGAACAGGGCGATGGCCGCCGTGGAGTTGGCCGAGGGAGTTGCGCCGTCATCGAGATCCTTCTGGCGCACGACGAGGGCTTCGGCATCCTCGGCCGTGGTGAACAGGCCACCTTGTTCTGGGTCGAAGAACCAGTCGAGCATGGTGTCAGCGGTTCGCACGGCTTCGTCGATCCAGCGCGCCTCGCCACTCGCTTCGGCAAGGCGAGTGAAGGCATCGACGAGCGCTGCGTGGTCGGCCGCGAGCGCCGAGTGGCGCGCTTGGGGCTCGCCATCGGCTTGCCAGCTCCGGAACCAGCGGCCACCGTCGGAGCGCAGTTCGCGCAGGAGGAATTCGGCATTGGCGATCGCAGCGTCGAGCCAGTCACGTCGTCCGAAGACGGCGGCAGCCTGGGCGAGTGACGACAGGAACAATGCATTCCACTCGGTGAGCACCTTGTCGTCGAGGCCGGGACGGGGCCGCTGAGAACGAGCGGCTCGGAGTGCGGCGACGGCACCATCGAGTTCGGGCGTCCGGAGCAGCTGCCCACGAGCGGCCGCGCGGTTGGGGATCGAGCGACCCTCGAAGTTGCCGTCGCCGGTGATCCCGAACCAGTCGATCAACGTCTCGACGAGGTCGGACTCGACGTGGGGGAGTGCGGCTCGGACCTCATCGGGGGTCCACGTGCTGAACCAACCTTCGACCGTGTCGCCGTCGGGTCCGAGCGAGTCGGCGTCGTGCGCCGAGTAGAAGCCGCCGTCGGGATGACGGAGCTCGGTGAGCACATAGCTGATCGTCTCCTCGATCACGAGGCGCCAGTCGGGCCGCCCGATCACGACGAGGCCCTTGACGTAGATGCCCAGGAGCAGTGCCTGGTCGTAGAGCATCTTCTCGAAGTGCGGCACGAGCCACTCGCGGTCGGTCGAGTAGCGGGCAAAGCCGCCACCGATGTGGTCGTACATGCCGCCAGAGCACATCGCATCGAGAGTGGTTTCGATGATGCGCTTGGGTCCGTCGCCGGCGGTGGTCATGTAGGCCCGCAACATCAGATCGAGATGCGATGTGGTCGGGAACTTCGGGGCTTGACCGAAGCCACCCCACTCGCTGTCGAATGCCTTCGCCAGGCTCTGGAGCCCGGCGTTGAGCACCTCGAGTCCCGGCGCGTCGTCCTTCGGTCGCAGCTCGGCGGTGGTCGACAACGCCTTGGTGAGCGCGGTCACGTTCTGGAGGACGTCGTCCGGCTTGTTGCGGTAGACGTCGTCGATGGCGTCCATCAGCTGGAGAAATGCATCCTTGGGAAAGTAGGTGCCCCCGTAGAACGGCTCGCGAGTGGGCGTCATGAACACGGTCATCGGCCAGCCGCCGCGACCCGTGAGCGCCTGCACCGCGTCCATGTAGAGAGCGTCGACGTCGGGGCGCTCTTCGCGATCGACCTTGACGTTGACGAACAACGCGTTCATCTTCGCGGCGACCTCAGGGTCCTCGAAGCATTCGTGCGCCATCACGTGACACCAGTGACAGGCCGAGTATCCGACCGACAGCAGGATCGGGACGTTTCGCTCCTCGGCTGCGGCAAATGCTTCGGATCCCCACGGGTACCAGTCGACCGGATTGTCGCGGTGCTGGCGCAGATACGGGGAGGTTTCGTCGGCGAGCCGGTTCACCCGCCCGACCGTATCCGCCGTTCTCGTGAACTCGTCCGGGAACTATTCCCCGACGAGTTCACGAGAATGGATGTTCGGGACGTACACCGCAGCGGGGGGTTCGTCGGGCGGCTGGCAATCGAGACTCCGGGTGAATCCGGCCCGTTCCAACACTGCGCACGAGGTGAGGCCGCCGAGACCGCGTCCGCGGTGGCGGCTGCCGAGCAGGTAGTCGATCCCCACAGCGTTCGGGACGCCGACAGCGGCGTCGTGGGCCGAATGGTCCACGTGTCGGTAGTGCTGCAGGAGGCCGGCGGGTTCGCCATCGACGTCGGCAATCCACATCGAGGTCGGATCGCCGGTGCCGTCGACCCGAGGGAGGTACTCGGCCCGGACCGATTCGAACTCGGCGCGTTGGTTCCACCAGCGGACGACCACCGGCTCGAGCAATTCGATGCGATTGCCGAAGGGGTCGTCGGTCGGCGTCACTCCGGCAGCGCTGCGAGGTGGGGAGGCTTGGCCACCTGTGGAATGCCGAGCAGCTCGTCGTAGAACTCGATGGCGTCGTTCTCTCGGCCGGGCGGCATCACCAGTTGCACGTGGTCGATGCGGCACACCTTCATGGCACGCGCCCGCCGGCGCGCCAGTACTCCGGGCGCCCGTCGGTGAGATGGTGCCGATCGAGCATCTCCTCGTCGACGAGGTATCGCCGCAGTGTCGCCACGTCGGGGTGGAACTCGTGGAGCACGGCGTTCAGTTCGGGCTCGGTGTAGTGGCGCCCGACGTCGAATTCCAGTGCAAGACGTTCGAGGACGATCAGTCGCTTCGCTCGATCCGTGGGGATCGTGGTCAACGTTCGAGCGCGGAAGAACCGCGACAGCACGACTCGCTCGGCGTCGGTCATGCCGTAGCCGATCGTAGGGTCCATGGGCAGCTCGGCGCGTCGAACACTCGCCGCCGCCGCCCGCAGCATGGCGGCGAGCAGGGTGTAGGTGTCGCCGTCGTGCTCGACCAGGCCGGCTTGACGCAGCACACCGACTGCCTGGAGCACGTCGGGGCGATCGAGCCCGGTGTGCTCGACCACGTCGTCGATCGTTCGCCGGGTGTCGACGAGGGCCCCGGCCACCGCAAGTCGGCGTGGGTCGAGGAGCGCTGCCAGCACCACGTCGACGTCAGGATCGCGGTCCACGCCCTCAGTCAAGCGCGTTTGGGTGTGTCAGCAGATGGTGGTGCCATCGGGTGCGGTGATGTGCCAGTGGCCGTGGTGGTCTCGCCAGATGGTGAAGCCGGTTTCTTTGAGGTAGTTGTGGCGTGGGCAGAGTGGTGTGCCGTTGTGGGGGTTGGTGGGGCCGCGGGTGGTCCAGCTGGTGAGGTGGTCGGCGTGACACCAGGTGTGTGGTTGGTCGCGGCCGGGCCAGATGCAGGTGGGCTCCAGGAGCATGACGGCGTCGCGGGCGTGGCCGGTGAAGAGTCGTTGGGTTCTGCCTTGTCGATGACGACACTGGCGGAGTTGGTGATGACTCGGCGGATGAGTGCCCAGAGTGAGACACCGATGATGGCGTCGGGGTTGATGGGGTTGCCGCGGTCGGTGCGTGAGACCACGGTGCGGTAGTTGTCGGGGTTCAGGGGTTGGCCGTCGGCGACGGTGGCGGCGGTGTTTTCGTCGAGGAGGAAGTTGACGGTGGGGAGCGGGCGGCTGCGGCCGGGTGGGTTGGCGGCTGCGGCGTGGGCCATGGCGAGCAGGGCGTCGGCGCGTCGTTGCTGGTTGCGTTCGAGTTTCTCTGCGGCGCCGTCGGGGTCGGCGAGTGTTTCCCAGGTGAGGGCTCGTCGTTCGAACTCGATGTAGGGGAGGTCCATGGCGTCGATCATCAACTCCCATACCCCGCGGACGAGTACGTCGGGTTCGATGCGGGGGTTGGCGGCGATGCGGGCCATCAGTCGGGTCTGGGCGACGCCGACCTGCCCGGCCCCGCGAGGGCGTTGTTCCAGACGGCCACGGCGCGGCGGAGGCGGGCTTCTTGGACTCGGCTGTGGGCTTCGGTGCCGGAGAGCTGGAGGTGGTAGTTCATCCAGTTCTTGGCGGTGAAGAACCCGAGATCACGAAACGGTTGTGCGGTGTCGAGGTGATCGGCGACTGCGATGGCGGCGGCGTGGGCTTGGCGGCGGAGTTGTTCCACCCCGGTCGCCCACGCCGCGGTGGTGACGCCGTCGAAGTGGGTGGGGTCGAGGGCTTCGAGCATCGACAAGCCCTGTGCACAGTGCTCGACCGCGGCAGCGATCCACTCCGAGTCGACCACACCAGCGTTGGCGCCGATGGCGATGTCGGTGACCGGATCGAAGCTGTGGTGATCATCGGCCGGGAACCAGTGGAACCCGTCGCCCAGCCGAGACCGAGCAGGCGTCTCGCCGCGCACTGGATCCTCGACAACGGTCATGGTTCCATCATGACAAGGGCGTGTCTCACAGTTGAGGCCGTCGACGGCTCACCATCGCCGAGCGATGTTGAGCACTCACCGACGATCATCCTGCAGGATCCAGATGCGTCTCGACCTCCCGATGAGTTACGTCAGTTCCATCAAGCCGCCGAGTGCGGGCAGGAACCCACACGCGTCGATGTAGAACGACGCGAGATCCTCGTCGAAGCCGACGTGGAGGAACCCGCAGCCTGCTGCCGCAGCGCCGTCGCGCGCTGCGTGGACGAGAGAGACACCGACGCCATGGTGGCGGTGGTCCGCATCGACCATGACGTCCTCGATGAACGCGTGGACAAGCCCGTCCCACAGCACGTTGACGAAACCGACGAGCCGGTCGCCGTCTCGGCCAACGACCCAGCCGAGGCTGTGTCGTTCGGTTTGGTCGATCCAGTCCCACTCGGACTCGTCGACGAGGCGGGTATCGAATGCGGCTGCGTGGAGTTGGTGGATCTCGTGGTTGGTGAAGGGTTCACGCCACGAGTAGGTGTTGTTGCCAAGACGCATTGCCCGGCACCGGCGCAGGTCGGTCAGGCGCCGATGGCGTGGTAGCCGCCGTCGACGTGGATGATCTCGCCGGTCGTGGCGGGGAACCAGTCGGACAGCAATGCGATCACGGCGCGGGCGACGGGCTCGGAGTTCGTGACGTCCCAACCCAGCGGTGCGCGGTCGTCCCAGACGTCTTCGAACTTCGAGAATCCGGGGATCGACTTGGCCGCCATCGTCTTGATCGGGCCCGCCGCCACCAGGTTCGACCGGATCCCGCGGGGTCCGACTTCTTTGGCGAGGTACCGCGACACGCTCTGCAGCGCCGACTTGGCCACGCCCATCCAGTTGTACGCGGGCCAGGCCTGTTGGTTGTCGAAGTCCAGCCCGACGAACGAACCGCCCTCGCCCATCAGTGGCAGGAACGCGTCGGCCAGTGCCTTGAGTGAGTACGTCGAGATGTGCAACGCGATGGCGACATCGTCCCATTGCGCAGCGAGGAAATCGTCGCCGAGACACACCTCGGGTGCGAATCCGATCGCGTGCAGCACGCCATCGACGTGACCCCACTTCTCGGCCAATGCGTCACGCACGGCCACACCGTGTTCCGGCACGGTCACGTCGAGTTCGAAGACGTCGATGTCGTTGCCGAGTTTGCGGGCGGTGCGTTGGGTCAGCTTCAGTGCCCGGCCGGCGCCGGTGAGCACGATGTCGGCTCCCTCGGCCCGGGCGAGCTGGGCCACCCCGAAGGCCAACGAGGCGTCGGTCAGGACGCCGGTGATCACGATCTTCTTGCCATCGAGCAGACCCATGCAGGGGACCGTAGATGATCGCCGCCGGCGATGAGCGCCCCTTGGTGATTCCGACGGTCCGTGTGCCACGCTGTCGCCATGCGCATCGGCATCTTCGGGGGAACCGGACCAGCAGGCAGCGGACTCGCTGCTCGACTCGCCAGCATCGGTCATCCGGTGGTGATCGGGTCGAGGTCGAAGTACCGCGCCATGGAGACCGTCGACGAGCTGGTCGGCATGTGGCCGCAACTCGCAGGACTCCTCGAAGCCGGCGACAACGCTGGAGCGGCGGCTTGCGACATGGTCGTGATTGCGACGCCGTGGGACTCCGCAGCGAGCACCGCACAGGACAACGAGGAAGCGCTTGCCGGCAAGATCGTCATCTCGATGGCCAATGCGCTGGTGCGGGTCAACAAGGAGTTCCAGCCGCTCGTGCCGCCCCGCGGCAGTGTGGCGGCACATGTGCAAGCAGCGGTGCCGCGGTGTCGGGTCGTGGCTGCGTTCCATCACCTGCCCGCCGCCGAGCTCGGTCTGATCGACCACCCGATCGACTCCGACGTGCTCATCTGCGGGGACGACCCCGCGGCGGTGCGCGAGGTCAGCAAGATCGTCGAGGACTTCCCCGGCTGTCGACCGCTCGACGCGGGCGAGTTGTCGAATGCGACGGCGATCGAGGCCTTCACCGCGGTGCTGCTCCAGCTCAACGTCCGCTACAAGACCCGGGTGGCACCGAAACTGACGGGAATCAAACGCGACCCCCGCGCTGTTGACGCCGGGTGATGCAGCTCTACGACACCGCGCGCCGCGCCATCGTGGCGTTCGAACCGAACGACCACGTGCTGATGTACACCTGCGGGATCACACCGTACGACGCCACGCACCTCGGGCACGCCGCCACCTTCATCGCCTATGACGTGCTCCAGCGGCGCCTGATCGACAAGGGTCACACCGTGCGCTGCATCCGCAACGTCACCGACGTCGACGATCCGTTGTTCGCCAAGGCCCGCGAGCTCGGGATCCACTACCTCGACCTCGCTGCGGGCGAGGAGGCGCGTTTCGAGCGCGACATGGAGGCGCTCAATGCGCTGCCGGTCGCCGCGGCGCCGCGTGCCTCGTCGGCGATTCCTGACATCCGGGGCTTCATCGGCATGGTGCTCGACCGGGGCTTCGCCTACGAGTCCGGCGGTTCGGTGTACTTCGACGTGTCGAAGTTCGGATCGTTCGGATCGCTGAGCCACTACTCGGACGAGGAGATGCTGGTGCTCGCGAAGGAGCGCGGCGGCAACATCGACGATCCCAACAAGCGCTCGCCGCTCGACTTCGTGTTGTGGCACCCGTCGGCGTCCGACGAGCCGTCGTGGGACACGATGTGGGGACCCGGACGCCCGGGCTGGCACATCGAGTGTTCCGCGCTCGCGCTGCGCGAGCTGGGAACGACCATCGACCTGCACGGAGGGGGAGCGGATCTGATCTTTCCCCATCACGAGTGCGAGCGCGCACAGTCCGAAGCTGCGACGGGCGAGCCGTTCGTGAAGCACTGGATGCACACGGCCTTGATCCACAAGGACGGCGAGAAGATGTCGAAGAGCCTCGGCAACCTCGTGTTCGTCGATCAGCTCCGCGAAACCTGGGACCCGCGAGCGATCCGCTTGGCGATCATCGAGCACCATTACCGCGCCGAGTGGGAGTGGGACGACGAGCTGATGCCGCGCAACGCGGCCCGACTCGACGCCTGGAACGAGCGCGCCGGCTCGAACCCCGACCTCCTCGACGAGGTGCGCGGACGGCTCGACGACGATCTCGACACTCCGGGCGCTCTCGCAGCGATCGATGCAGCAGCGGCGATGGGCGCCGGGGTCGGCCAAGCTGCCGCCCTGCTCGGCGTCGATCTCGACTGACCGCCGCGCACCTCTCCGCGGTCATTTCTCGATCCCGAGATTCGGAGCGAACCCTGCGCGGGGCGCAACATCGGCTCCGAATTTGGGTTGCCGGCGTCGTGCCCTCGAAAATTCGGAGCGAGCGATGCGGTGGGCGCAACGTGGGCTCCGAATTTTCGGTGGGGTGGTGGTGGGGTGTGGGGTGGGGGTGGTGGGTGATCGGCTGTTGACACGAAGTTCACGGTTTGGGCTTCATTTGCGCGATCGTGCGGTCTACTCTGCAGGCATGACGTCACGGCCGGGAGCAGGAGCGATGCAGCAACGCGTGCGCCGCATCGGCCGTCCGGTGGCCGCTCGCCTGTGGAACATCGAATTGAGCGGCTACGAACGCCTCCCGGTGTCGAGTCCGGCGATCCTGTGCCCGAACCACATCAGCTTCCTCGACTCGGCGTTCCTGATGTTGACCGTGCCGCGCAACATCTCCTTCGTGGGCAAGGCCGAGTACATGGACTCGTGGAAGACCAAGTACCTGTTCCCGGCGATGGGCATGATCCCGATCGATCGGTCGGGCGGCGACAAGAGCACCGCTGCGCTCGACGCAGCCGAAGCGGTGCTCCGGCGCGGCGAGCTGTTCGGCATCTTCCCCGAGGGCACGCGCAGCCGCAACGGCGATCTCCACAAGGGCCGCACGGGAGCGGCCCGCTTGGCGATGAAGCTCGACTGCCCGATCTTCCCGGTCGGCGTGATCGGGACCGACGAGATCCAGCCGCCGGACGCGAAGGTCCCCAAGCTGTTCAGCAGCTGCCAGATCAAGATCGGCCGCCCGATCAGGCCCGAGCGCTACCGGGGTCGCGGCGCCGAGCACATCGCGTGGCGCTCGATGATCGACGAGGTGATGTTCGAGATCCGCGAACTCACCGGACAGACCTACGTCAACACGTACGCCGGTTCGACCGCGGAGACCGAACCGACCGTCGCTGCCAGGGTCGCGTCGGTGTCCGAGCCGAACCCGATCCCCGTCGTCAACAAGAACTCGGCGATCGAACGCGAGCTCACCCTCGTCGCCGGGAACTGAAGCCGTCCGGCAACTCACCCGTCGGACGGTCGCGGCTGCTCCTATCCTGAGGGCCGCATGTCGAACATCACGGTCTCACTCCCCGACGGCTCCGTTCGCGAACTGGCCGACGACGCCACCGCACTGGACCTGGCCGCCGCCATCGGCTCCGGCCTCAAGAAGGCGGCGGTCGCTGCCGTCGTCGACGGACAGGAGACCGACCTCACCGCGCCGCTGCGCGACGGCGCCACCGTGGCGATCATCACGGCGGCCACGCCCGAGGGTCGCCATGTGCTGCGCCATTCGACGGCCCACGTGATGGCGCAAGCCGTGACCCGCTTGTTCCCGGGCGCCAAGTTCTCGATCGGCCCTGCCATCGAGAACGGCTTCTACTACGACTTCGAGCTGCCCGGCGGGGCGACGTTCAGCGACGACGATCTCGAACGCATCGAGGCCGAGATGCGCGAGATCGTCAAGGCGAACCAACCGTTCGTGCGCTCCGAGATGTCGATGGCCGAAGCCAAGGAGCTCTTCGCCGACCAGCCCTACAAGGTCGAGATCATCGAGCGCGTCGAGTCCGCGGAGTCGGACAACGAGGACGCCGCGGAGGTCGGCGAGGGCGGGGTCATCAGCGCCTATCGCAACACCGACAGCTTCGTCGACATGTGTGTCGGCCCCCACGTGCCCTCCACGGGCAAACTCGGCTTCTTCAAGCTGCAGCGCGTCTCCGGCGCCTATTGGCGAGGCAACGAGAAGGGCCCGATGCTGCAGCGCATCTACGGCACCGCCTGGGAGTCGAAGCAGGCACTCGCCGACCATCTCCACCAGCTCGAGGAGGCAGCCAAGCGTGACCATCGAAAGCTGGCCACCGAACTCGACCTGCTGAGCTTCCCGCACGAACTCGGCGGCGGCCTGGCGGTCTGGCATCCGAAGGGCGCCATCGTGCGCAAGCTGATGGAGGACTACAGCCGCACGCGTCACGAGCACGGCGGCTACGAGTTCGTCTACACGCCGCATCTCGCGAACGGCAAGCTCTTCGAGACCTCCGGCCACCTCCAGTGGTACGCCGACGGGATGTACCCGCCGATGGAGATGGACAACGGCACGTACTACATGAAGCCGATGAACTGCCCGATGCACTGCCTGATCTTCCGCAGTCGTCAGCGCAGCTACCGCGAACTGCCGTTGCGGCTGTTCGAGCTCGGCAACGTGTACCGCTACGAACGCGCCGGCACGTTGCATGGCCTCATGCGGATCCGGGGTTTCACGCAAGACGACAGCCACATCTACTGCACGAAGGAGCAGATGGCGACCGAGGTTGCCAGCCTGCTCGACTTCGTGCTGTCGGTGCTGCGTGCATTCGGCTTCGAGGACTTCACGTTCAACCTCTCGACCAAGGACCCCGAGAAGTACATCGGGTCCGACGAGATCTGG
>DATLBC010000043.1:0-43375 GCA_035527095.1 Ilumatobacteraceae bacterium
CAGGTTGCCGAGCATGCCGACCAGCAACATCCCGTACCCGAAGAATGCGAAGAGGATGGCCGGGCTGAACTTGAAGCGGGAGTCCTCGCCGGGACGGGCGGTCTGGAGGACCACTACCAGCAGCAGCAGCATGCCGAGCACCGGCAAGGCGTTGAACAGCAGGAACGGCACCAGGTCGCGGACCTTGGTTTCGAGGTCGTCGACGTTCAGCTGGCTTCCGGCCCACGGGAGGTTCTGGATGTTCTGCTGGGTGACACCGGCCAACGCCGCCATGCCGATCAGCGCCAGCCCTGCGAACATGACTCCTCGCACCGGCGTCCGGCGGCCGAACACGACCGGAGTCAGCTCCGCGAGCATGCCGATGGCCGGGATGGCGAACAGGAACGTGACGGGCTGGGTGACGATCCAGCCGACCCACACGAAGATGCCCTCGTTGCCGCCGAAGCCCGTGCGAGCGTTGCGATGGTCGAGGAACAGATAGGCGAGCGTGCCGACGAGCACCGGCATCACGAGAATGAGGCCGAGCGAGAACACGAGCGCCGACCACGAGAACGGCGGGACGCGCCGCATGGTCATTCCGGGTGCACGAGTGGTGAGAATGCTCGTTGCCACAGCGCCGGCTGTGGCCGTGAGACCGATGGCCATCAGGCCCATGCCGGCGATGAACAGGTCGACGGCGTTCGCGTCGCCGCCGAGGGATCCGGCGTTGTTGATCAGGGCGATCGCGGTGAGCACCAGGCCGCCGAACCACATCCAGAAACCGCTGGAGGCGAGCCGCGGGAAGGCGATCGATCGCGCGCCGAGCTGCAACGGGACGGCGTAGACACACGCTGCCATCACGAGTGGCAGGAGGGTGGCGAAGACCAGACCGACGTATTGGGCGTCGATGATCTGCGGCAGCACCTCGACGTCGAGCACGACGTCGGCGCCGTCGAGGCGTTCGACGGCGATCAGCACGTTGATCACCACGGTGGCGATCAGGCCGATGAGCCCGCCAGCGAGGTACAACCGTCCAGTGACCTTGTGGTCGGTGGACGTGAAGATGCCCGCGACCGCTCCGAGTGCGTTGGCGGTGTCGACGTCGCGATCGCTCGTGGCGATCACTTCGGGACTCGATTCGATGGTGGTCATACGGAGTGGTGTCTCACTTGTCTGTGGCCCACTGTCGGCAGCGGGCGACTCGAAACGTGGCAGGGCACGACAGCGCCGAGACTACTTGGAAGGAGTCCGTGCACCCGAAATCCTCGCACATCGTCGGCGCACTGGTTCGTTGGTCACCAGCCGTTGCGCACGAGGACGTCGATGGTCATGGCTCCGAACAGTGCTGTGACATAGGTGATCGAGTACCCGAACAGTCGCATGCTGTTTGGTGGTGTGGGGTGTCGTTTGAGGGCGATGGTGCCGGCGAGGAAGATCGCGCCGAGCACGGCGGCGCTGACGCCGTAGATCCAGCCGAGGTCCCCGACGGGGATCAGCACGAGCGTGGTGATGACGAGCGCCACGGTGTACCAGATCATCTGGCGGACCGCGACCTCGATGGGGACCACCGCCGGCAGCATCGGCACGTCGGCGGCGCGGTAGTCGTCGGCGTACTTGACCGCGAGCGCCCAGAAGTGTGGTGGCGTCCACAGGAACATGGCGATGAACAGCACGATCGGCGCCCACGAGAGCGAGTTCTGTACCGCCGCCCAACCGACGAGGACCGGTACCGCACCCGCAGCGCCACCGATGACGATGTTCTGCCGGCTCGTGCGCTTGAGCCACAACGTGTACACACCGACATAGAACGCTGCCGCGCTCAGCGCCAGCACGGCCGACAGCAGGTTCGCTCCGGCCCACAGCACGGCGAACGCGACCACCTGGAGCGCAATCGCGAAGATCAGCGCATTGCGGGGCTCGACCACGCCGGTGACGAGTGGACGCCCCCGCGTGCGCTCCATCAATGCGTCGATGTCGCGGTCGACGTACATGTTGACGGCGTTGGCACTGCCGGCCGACAGGGTGCCGCCCAGCAGGGTGACGGCCACGAGCGACCAGGCCGGCCATCCGCTCTCGGCGAGCACCATCGTGGGCACGGTGGTGATCAGGAGCAGTTCGATGATGCGCGGTTTGGTCAGCGCGATGTATCCGCCGACCAGGGTGGTGGGAGTGCGGCGGCTGCCGTGGGCCACGCCGCCGGGCGCCAGCCGGGACGGTACGAGGGGGCGACTGCCGACGGACATGACCGCCCCATGGTACCGGCGAGCCCTGCCCGAGGGCCAACGCCGGCGCGTGGTTCCCCGAGCCCGGGTCTCCGGGAACCATGTGCGGTGCGGCGGCGGGAGCGGCACACTGGTGCGGTGCCGACCACGATGGAGCCCACGGAGGTGATGGAGCCCGATCTCGACGAGGCCGCGGTGGTCGACCGTCCGTGGGTGGTCCTCGTGTGGAACGACCCGGTGAACCTGATGAGCTATGTCACCTACGTGTTCCAGAAGCTGTTCGGCTATTCGCTCGAGAAGGCCACCGAGTTGATGCTCGACGTCCACGAGAAGGGTCGGGCCGTCGTGGCGTCGTGCGGTCGCGAAGAGGCCGAGATGCACGTGTTCCGACTGCACGAGCACAGCTTGTGGGCAACCATGGAACACGATGGTCCTACGTCGTAGGTTCCTTGCACCGATCGAAGCCGTCAAGGGCGGCTGGCGGATCAACCTCGACACCGACGAGCGCAACCTGCTGCTGCGGTTGATGGGGGAACTGCGAGCTCTGATCACCGGCCCCGACGACAACGAACTGCTCCAACGCCTCTTTCCCGTCGCCTATCCGGATGATGACGAGAAGGAAGAGGAGTACCAGCGCTTGATGCGCGAGGAGCTGGTTGCGAGCCGGCTCTCGGCGATCGAGTCGGTGAGCCGCACGGTCGACCCGGCGAATGCGAAGGCCCTGCTCGACGAAGGCGAGACCATCGCGTTCATGCAGTCGATCAACGCGATCCGCCTCGTGCTCGGCTCGATGCTGGGCATCACCGACGACGAGTCGGCCGACGACGCCGATCAGGCCGATTCGCCCGAGCACCACCTCTACGACTTCTTGAGTTGGCTGCTCGACTGGACCGTGCGGTCGCTCTCGCCGACATAACCCCTCCCGCTCGTCCACGTCCTCGCCGCCGTCGGCGTCCGCGATGAGCGAAGCGACCGCATACGGCGGTTTCACTCACCGCACCCCGGCCCACGACCCCAGCGATGAGCGAAGCGACCGGATACGACGGTTTCACTCATCGCACTCCGAATTCCGTCCGTGAGCGTTCCCGATCTCGAACCCACGCGCGCACTGTCCATCCATGGACCAGGACCCCGACGGAATTCGCGGCCCCGAACGCGCACTATGGTTCGTACACGACGTCGGCGGGGACGTCACGGCGGAAGAGGAGACGGGTTTGGCGGAACCACTGATTCCCGATCGGACGATCGTCCGATCGAACACGACGGGCTGGTCTGGCGTGCCGCTCGGCGCGTGCACGACACGTCGACGGGCGTTGATCGGATGCGCCGCGGTGGCAGTGATCGTCTTGGCTGTGGCGGCAGCGGTCGGCGCGTCGCCGCTCGCCGGGGCGATCGGCATCGCCCTGCTGTTTCCGGCAGCGGTGGTCGACGTCGAGCAACGCCGCCTGCCCGACACCTGGGTGGTAGCCGCCATGGTCGCCATGACGACAACGCTCGCGGCCAGTTCGGCTGTCGGCGGAGCGAATTTCGGCGGCACGACCGTCGTGGACATGGCCGGCGGCGCGATCGCCATGGCGGTTCCGGTGCTGGTGCTGCATCTCGTGTCGCCGGCGTCGATGGGATTCGGTGACGTCAAGGCCGCCACCGTCCTCGGCGCGGCAGTCGGGACGGTCGACGGGCGGCTGGGCGCCGTCGCACTCTGCATCGCCGCTGCGGTCGGAGCCACGGTGGGCCTGGCAGCTCGGCAGCGCACCATCCCCTTCGGCCCGTTCCTGGTGACCAGCGCGTGGTTCGTCCTGCTTGCCCATGATCCGATCGCTGACGCGCTCTTCACCGGCGGAGTCGGATCATGACCGCCGCCCGACCGGCTGACGACACCATGCGTGCTTCGGCACCGACAGTTCGAGGATTCGCCCCGGCATCTCGTCGACGGAGCCGGATCGCCGCTGGCGTCGCGCTGGCCGCCGTCGCGGTCGGCGGAAACCTGTACGTCTACTCCAACCTCGACGCCTCGCAGCCGGTGGTCCAGGCGGTCCACGACATTGCGGCGGGCGAGCAGATCACCACAGACATGCTCCGGACCGTCGACGTCTATGCGGACTCGACCGTGAACGTGATCGCCGGCGGTCAACTGGGTGCGTTGGCGGGGAGCTACGCGAAAGTCCGTCTCGTCGCGGGCTCGCTGATCACCGCCGAGGCGCTCCAGTCGACACCGCTCGTCACGCCCGGTGCCTCGGTCGTGGCGATCCAGGTCGCCGACGGCTCGCTGCCGATCGGCCTGCGGGAACGGGTTCCTGTCCTGCTCGTCGTACCAACCGATCGTGCGGGCGCGGATGCGGGCGCCGGCGTGGTCTCGGTCACCGGACGGGTGGTCGGCCTGCCGACCGACACCTCCTCGGCGCTCGGCCGGCAATCGCTGTCGGTCGAGGTCGAAGCGAAGGATGCCGCCACCATCGCCGCGGCCGATGACGTGAGGGTGGTGCTCGTCGAGCCGTCGAATGACCCTGCAGCGGCACCGGACGACAGCGGGGATGGTGGGTCGTGACAGTCGTCGCCGTCGTCGGTGATGCCGTGACCACGACCACGGTGGCGATCGCTGCAGGCTGGCCAGCAAGTGAAGACGTCCTCGTTCTCGAGGCCGACCCGGGTGGCGGCTCGTTGGCGGGATGGCTCGACCTGCCGGCGCAGCCGTCGCTGGCGACCATCGTCGCGAACGCCGGGACCGACGCCGAACGCAATGATCGGTCGGTGCTCGACACGGTCGACGCGATGGCCCGGCGCAGCGAATCTGGCATCCGACTCATCGCCACTGCGGTGCGTGCCCGCGCCGCCGACCGTGCCGTGGAGGAGGCCGGCCTCGTCGTACTCCCCGCGCTCGCAGCCTCACCGAGAACGGTGCTCGCCGACGTCGGCGCGCACCGAGGCGGCCCGCCCCCGCCGGCCATCCGCCTGGCCGACGTGGTCGTGGTCGTGCATCGCCAGGCGACCGCATCGGCGGGCGCAGCCTCCGTGCGAATCGATCGACTGGTCGAAACCGTCGAGGAACTCGCCCACCTCGACGCCACGTTGGTACTCGCAGTGATCGGGGCGACACCGTTCGATCCGGCCGAGATCGGAACGTTCCTCGACGAGGCCGTGCCTGACACCGTTCATCACACGGCGTCGATCGCTGACGACCCGCTGGCTGCCGCCACCCTTGCCGGCCGCGCTGGTGTGTCGGTGAAGCGACTCCACCGACTGCCGTTGATGCGCGACGCCGCTCGACTGGCGACGGGTCTGGCGGAACTCGTGGGCGCCCGTCAACCCGCTCCGGTACGCATCGGGTCCGAGGACGTCTCGCCATGACGGTGCGAATCGACGAGCAGGCCGGCGAGCTCGAGCATGCGGTCACGATCGTCACGGACCGGGTCGCCGACCGGCTGGTCGAGGCGATCGAGCACGATGATGACAGTCGGAGTTCGTCGAGGACAACGAGCATGGCGCTGGCCGGTGACGAGCGGCGCCAGCAATTGCTCGTCGGCGCATGGATCAGCGACGAGATCACCTCGGTCAACGAGGCGCGGCTGCAGCGCGGCGTTCATCGCCTCTCGCAGCACGAGGAACAGGCCGTGCGCGCGCGGGTGGTCGCCGAACTCACCGGCGCTGGCCCCCTCGAGCCGTATCTGAGCGATCCGATGGTCGAAGAGGTCGACGTCAACAGTCCCAACTCGACGTGGGTCACCTACACCGACGGTCGAAAGGTCGACGTCGGGCGACTCTGGGCGTCGGCAGCCGAGTTGACCTCGTTCCAGAAGCGGATGGCGCTGCGCATGACCGGCACCGGTGAGGGGCGCCTCGACACCTCATCACCGATGCTCACCCTGCAGTCGCGTGACGGAGCACGAATCGTCATGGTGCTGGGTGGTAGCGGCGAGCACGGCGTATCGACGCATCCCCGCATGTCGATCCGCCGCTTCGTCGTCCGCCAGGTCGGCCTCACCGGGCTTGCCGACCTCGGGCTGTTTCCCCACCCGCTCGTCACCCAGCTGCGTGCACTGGTGCGGTGTGGATTCACGATTCTGGTATCTGGGCCACCGGGTGCGGGCAAGACCACACTGCTGACCGAGCTACTCGGCGAGGTGTCGCCGCTCGAACGCATCATCACCGTCGAGAAGAATCTGCTCGAGCTCCGTCTCGAAGACGACCCGCGTCATCCCGATGCACCGGCATTGTTCACCCGCCACGCGAACGCCGAGGGCGAGGGTGCGATCACGACCCGGCAACTCGTCGAGTTGACGCGTCGGCTCAACCCCGACCGCGTCGTGGTCGGCGAACTCGTCGAGGACGAGGCGCTCGACATGCTCGACGTGGCATCGATGTGCAAACGAGGGTCGTTGGCGACCATTCACGCACACACGGCGGACATCGTGCTGCAGCGACTCGCGTACTACGTGTCGAAGTCGAATACGAGCCTGCCGGAGTTCGCCGTGTGGAGTCTGATCGCCCAAACAGTCGATTTCATCGTGCACATCGACCTCGTACGCAACGCGGTCGAGGACCAGTCCGCAGTGCGGAGGGTCACGTCGATCATCGAAGTCGGCGGGCTCGGTGAGGCCGGAGGGGTGTCGAGCACGGAAGTGTGGGCAATCGACGTCCACGACGTGCTGGCCCAGGTGGCGCCGCTGTCGCACCGACATCTGAGTCGACTCCGACTGGCTGGCTACGCCGCCGAGTTGTTCGCCGTCCGGGGTGACCCGAGATGAGTTTCGACGTTGGGCTCCTCGTCGCTTCCACGATCGTCGGTGTGCTCGCGGTGATCGTGGTCGTGGCCCGAGACGACATCGCGCTGCGGCCGCCGTCGGCCGCGGATGCCGTGATGTGGGCTCGGCTCGCCGGAAGCGGCGCCGCGGCGCTCGCCGTGCTGGCCGCATCGGGTTGGCTCGTGGCCACCGCGATCGTTGCCGTCGGGTGTTGGTGTGCGATCGGGACGTGGCAGCAGCGCAACGTCAGCGGGGTCAGTGATCTGCAGAGGGTCGATGCTCTGGCGTCGTGGATCGAGAACCTGCGTGACGTGTTGATGGCGGGCGATCAACCGGTCGGTGCGATCAACGCCACGGTCGCAACCTGCCCGGCGGCAATCAAGCCGCAGGTGCGTCGGTTGGCCGCCGGGCTCGGTCGGCAGGATCCGGCGATCGTGTTCCGACGCTTCGCCGACGACATCGACGACCCGCTCGGCGACCTGGTTGCGGCCGGTCTGCTGATTGCCGTGCAGCGTGGTGCCCGCACTGCAACGGTGCTCGGCTCCCTCGCAGAGCAGGCACGGCGCCAGTCGGACCGCCGCCGGCTCGTCGAGGCCGAGCGAGCACCGATCCAACGCGAGGTGACGCTGCTGACGGTCATCATGGGTTCCCTCGTCGTGGGGCTGCTGGTGTTCGGACGTGCGGAGTACCTCGAGGCATACGACACCGCCGATGGCCAACTGTTCCTCGGCCTCGTTCTGGCGATCTATGCGGTGTTGCTGATGCGGGTGCAACGGCTTGCGCGCTTTCCACGGCCCAACCGATTCCTCACCGCGGGAACTGCGGGCGCATCACGAGGCGGTTCATGATGAGGCCCAGCGGTGTGCTGGTGCTGTGCACCATCGTGTTCTGTGCCGGAACCTGGTTGACGCTCACCGGCTGGCGGCAACCTCGGCCGACCCTCGTGCGGGCCATGGCGCACCTTCACCGACCCGGCGTGGCCGCGTCAGTAACGGGTGCATCGGGCGCGCTCGTCAGGCTTGGCACGTTCGTGGATCGGCGCGGAGCATCGGTGTGGACTCGGACGTGGAGCCAGCCACTCCGACTCATCGATCGCAGCGTCGAGACGCACGTCGGCTACCTCGCCGTGGCAGCACTCGGAGGGCTGGTCGTCCCGGCGCTCGTGCTGGGCGGGCTGCAAGCGATCGGCGTCGTTTCGCTCGGCATCTGGATCCCGGCGGCGGTTTCGCTCGCGTGTGTGATCGTGGCCCCGCTGCTCGTGCACTCCACCGCCATGGCTGCCAGCGCCGAGGTCGCGCTCGACCTGCGCCATCAACTCGGCGCCTACCTCGACATGGTGACGATGCTGCTGGCCGGCAACACCGGCTACGAAGGGGCGCTCGACCAGGCGGCGCGAGCGGGTGACGGACTGCTGTTCCGTGAGTTGCGACGAGCAATGCGTGAGGCCGGTACCACCGGCCAGAGCCTGGTGCGGGCGCTCGAGCGAGTGGCGAACGACTACGGCATCGTCGAGCTCGAACAGGTCGCGGCGACCGCAACGTTGTCGGCGGCTGAAGGCGCTCCGGTCGCGCGCAGCCTGGCGGCGAAGTGCTCCACGCTGCGATCCACGCTCGCTGCCGAGCAGGAGGCCGAAGCCCGGGTGCGCAACGACAAGGTGACCCCTCCTCTGGTCGCCATGGCTCTGCTGTTCATGGCCCTGATCATCTATCCCGCCCTCAATCTCAACTGAACCAACCAACCAAGCAACCAACCAGCTGACCCACCACCGAGAGGAACCCGACCATGCACGATCCGATGTTGATGCTGACCAGCGTGATCGCCGTCGTCACCCGCGCACTGGGCGTGCGATCCGCGACGGACGGTACCGACGACCGGGGTGCCGTCTCGATCGAGCAGGTGCTCTGGTATGCGGCCGCCGCGATCAGCGTGGCAGTGGTGGCCGCGATCATCTGGAGCCAGATCCGTGACACGGCGAGCACGCCGGTCCAGTCGCCGTCCGCCCCCTGATCTCGGAGTGACCGACCGGGATGATCGTGGCCGCGGAGCAGCCCGACGCAGTCCCGTCGCGGCGGCTGCGTGCGGATCGGGGAGCGGCCACCTCCTTGGCGGTGGCGCTGCTCACACCGATGTTCGTGTTCCTCGCGTTCGCCGCATTCCAAGCGGCACTGTGGAGCCACGCTCGGACCGAGGCTCGGGTCGTCGCCCGAGACACCGCTGCCCTGGTTGCCCGGTCCGGTGTGGACGCCCGAGACGCACAGGCTTCAGCTGCCGCGATCCTGGAGGCCGACACCGACCTGCGCAACGTCGTCGTGAGTGTCGGCTCGACCGGCGGCGTGGTGACCGTCACCATCACCGGGAACGCGCCAGGCATCATCCGCGGGACCACCAACGACGTCGCGGTCACCTCCGCGGTGCCGATCGAGGAGATCACGCCATGAGCCGTCGACTGCGTCGCGACGATGGATCGTCCGACGCGCTGGGGTTGGCCTTGCTGACGCCAGTGGCGATCGGGCTCGCTGTCGTGATCATCTTCCTCGGTCGCGGCGTCGACAGCCGAGCGACAGTGCAAAGCGCCGCCGAATCGGCAGCGCAGGCCGCCGCACAGGAGCGAACGGGTGCCGCGGCGGTCGCCGCCGCACACGAGGTCGGGCGCGCGATGCTCGTCGACCGGTCGTCGTGCTCGATGCCGCGGGTGTCGGTCGACCTGTCCGACTTCCGGCCCGGCGGCCAGGTGACCGTCACGGTGTCGTGCACCGTCTCCGCTGACGGCCTCGAGTTGATCGATCCGCCCTCGACCGGTCCGAACACGGCGACGGCGTTCGCCGCGATCGACCCACTCCGAGCAACCGAGGAGGTTCCGTGACGGTGTCACGCCGAGGTCGAGGACAGCACGGTGCCGGACTCGTCGCTGGGATCGCATTGATGTTCGCGTTCACCTTCCTCGGCCTGGTGTGGCTCGCACGCGACGTCGACCGGGGAGTTTCCAATCGGTCCGCCGCTCAGTCGATCGCGTTCCAGGCCGCCCGGTCGGGAGCGCAGTCGGCCGCGGTGACCGACCTCCGATCCGGCATCACCCGCATCGACCCCGCCGCGGCGAGCAGTGCTGCGACCGCGACCGCCGGGGCGCTGTTCGCGTCGTACGGAGTCGACGGCAGCGTCACGTCAATCGAGGTCGCAGCGGACACCGTGTCGGTGAGGGTGTCGATCGTCGACGACGGGCGCACGGTCACCGGGGCCGGCACGGTGCGAGCGGAGCGGGCGCCGTGATCAGGCTCTCCCCTGTCGTCGTCGGAGGTCCCACTGGTCGCGTAGCGGACGCCGACCACATCGAACCGAACGGACAGGAGGACAGGTGAGCGAACGCGATCCGCACCGCTGGTCCCGCTTCGCTGCGTCGGTCATCGCGCTGGTCACCGTGGCCGTCGTGGTGCCGATCGGTCTGCGTGTCGTCTCGCGTTCACGATTCGGGTCGGCCAACCCGCTCGCCGGCGCCGATCCGCCGTGGGCCTGGAGATCGCGGGACGTCGGTGACGCCCTGTCGGGTCCGATCCCGGACGACACCGTGATCGACGGCATCATCAGGCTGAGCCTGTGTGTGGTGTGGGTCGCGGTGGCCGTGATCATCGTGACAACGGTCGTCGAGGTTGTCCACGCGATCCGCCACCACGGTCTGTCGTTTCCGGACGTGCGAGGCGTGGGGTGGGCGCAGTCCATCGCCCAATTCATCGCCGTCGGGCTCGTCGCGATGCTGCCGATGATGACGTCGGCCCCTTCGTTGGCGTCAACGCTCGGTGCCCGATCGGCGCCGACAGCATCGTTGGGTGGAGCGGTCACGGCACCTACGGCGGTGGCTGCTGCGCACGATGTTGGCGTGGCGAGTGCCACACTCTCGCCGAGCCGGTCGGCGGGCGCCGTCCGGGTGGTGGTCTCGGGTGAGTCGATCTACTCGATCGCAACCGATCTGGCTGACGGCGACTCGGGACGAGTGCTCGAGATCGCCGACGGGATCATCGAGGCAAATCTCGGAGCGATGATGCCCGGCGGCCAACGCTTCACCAATCCCGCCTACATCGAGGTCGGCTGGACATTGCAGCTCCCGGCTGACGTTGCAGGGTCGGGTTCGGTCGCCACAACTTCCCCCGCGATCGACGGCGGGGCGGCTTCGGCCTACACCGTCGAGCGCGGCGACACCCTGTGGGACATCGCCGACGAGCAACTCGGCGATCCATCGGCGTGGCCCGAGATCTGGGAGCGCAACGCCGGTGACGACATGGGCGGCGGCCGCACGTTCGACGACCCGAACCTGATCTTGCCCGGCTGGGAACTCGAACTCGTCGATGCCGAGCCCGCCGCGACCGAAGCCGAGCCGGCGACAACGCCACCGGCGAACGAGGCCCCCGAATCGGAGCCGGGAACTCCACCCGAGGCGGCGGCGCCGACATCAGAGCCGATGCCGATGCCGGCGGTTGCAGCGCCGAGCACGACAGCGACCTCCGTCCCGCCCGGGGATCCATCGGGTGGCACTGCGGCCACCCGCTCCGTGGACGCGACACCCGAAGCCCCATCGCCGATTCGCCTCGAACACGCCGCGTTGCTGGCTGCCGGAATCCTGGCGCTCGTCGGGGTCCGTCGGCGCCAACGCCTCCGCGCCGCCATGCCACGTCATCGGGTGCCCGACCCACGCGACGAGGTCGCCCGAACCGAACGGAAGCTGCGCACGATCGACGCCGGCGAGCGACTACTGCGCGCCGACGTGGGGTGCCGAGCCGCAGCTCGGTCGCTCATCGATTCCGGCAGCCAGATCGGCTGGATCGAGATGTCACCCCATGGCGATCTCGACCTTCGGCTGACGGCTCCAGCATCGCTGCCGCTGCCGTGGACGGGCCACGGCCACGGCCACGGCCACGGCCAATCGTGGCGGCTCGGTGCCGAGGTGCCAATCGAGATCCTCAGCGAGGACGCCCGCCAGGTCGGCCAGCCGTGCGTGGCGTTCGTGCAGCTCGGCGAAACCTCGGCCGGCAACGAACTGCTGGTCGACCTCGAGGCGTGCGGCGTGCTCGCAGTGGTTGCCCGGGCCGATCAAGCCGATGAGGTCGCCACCGCGATGGCGACAGCGTTGGCGTCGTCGCAGTTCGCCGAGGTCGCGCATCTCGTGGCCGTGTCGCTTCCCGAGGCAGCGCTGCTGAGCCACCGCAGTGCTCATCGCACCGGCTCTGCCGATGCGGCGCTGGAGCTGGCGTGTTCGCTGGTGGGCACCACCGCGATGAACGAGCGGTCGTCGTTCGAGTTGCGGTCGCTGCGAACCGGCGGCGAAGTGTGGGAGCCCGCCGTCGTGTTGTTCGTGTCGGCCGACGGCGGCGCCGAGGTCTGCGGCGATGGCTACCTGCCCGCTGCGGGTCACGGCGTGGCGGTGGTCGTGGCAGACGAGCACCGACACGTGGCGTCTGCAACGACGAGGCTCGTCGCCGGTCCACACTGCTGGACGTTCGAGGCGTTCGGCACGTCGATCGATCTCACCCCGGTCGGCGTGAGCCAGGCCGACCTCGCTGAGATCAACGAACTCCTCGAGGACGCGGACCGCGAGCTGGAACCGGTCGATCCCGTCGCCGAGCTCCAGTGGGCCGGCGATCGGAACGACGACCGCCAACGGCTCGGCGACGAGCACGTCACCGAGCCCGTGACGCCCGAGTTCGAGCCTCGACCGTACGAGATCGTGGTCGGGTTGCTCGGAGGCGTCACCGTGCATGCCCGGTCGGGTGAAGCGGGAAATTTCGAACGGTCGAAGACGGTGGAGCTGATCGCCTGGCTCACAACTCACCGCGACCGGGCAACGCGCACCGGGGCACGCACCGCCCTCTGGGATCTCGACGTGCGCGATGCGACGTTCGCCAACGTGGTGTCCGAGGCGCGGCGGGGCCTCGCCCGGATGGTGCCGCCACCAACTGGTGAGGAGTGGGTGGCGCGCACGCTCACCGAGCAGTTGCCCGTCCACGATCTGGTGGTCACCGATGCCGGCCTGATCGAGGACCGACTCGCACACGCTCGGGTGCAGCCGCCGAGTCAAGCGTTCGAGACGCTGCGGCCCGCCGTGGAGTTGGTTCGCGACATGCCGTTCGCAGGTACCGGCTACCTGTGGCCTGATGCCGAGGGGATCACGTCGAACCTCGTGCTCTTGGCGATCACGGTCACCGCCGAGTTCGCCGCCCACGCACTGTCGCTCGGCGACACCGATGCAGTGTTCTGGGCGACGGGCAAGGGATTGCGAGTGCTTCCCGGTCACGAAGAGCTGATCGCCCTGCGAATGCAGGCCCACGCTCGCGCCGGTGATCTGGCGGGTGTGCGCCAGGAGTGGGAGTCGTACGAGCGAGTGCTCGTCGCCGACGCCTGGTCCGATGGCGAGCCCGCTCCCAAGCTCCTCGCTCTGCGCCGCGAACTCCTCAACCCGACGAGCACGTGAGGCGACCGCGCTTCCCCGACCGCCCACGACCCCACCGATGAGCGAAGCGACCGCATACGGCGGTTTCGCTCATCGCACCCAGGCCCACGACCCCACCGATGAGCGAAGCGACCGCATACGGCGGTTTCACTCATCGCACCCCGGCCCACGACCCCACCGATGAGCGAAGCGACCGCATACGGCGACCTCACTCATCGCAACCCGGCCCACGACGCCTTCGGCACCGAACCCCTGTGCGCCGGTACCACGAAACGTTCCGTGAACCAGGATGCTTCGTCCCGTCCGAGCCACCAGACTGTTCACATGCGCTTCCCTGGTTCGAGTCATCGCCGTCTCGCCGCTGCCGCCATCGGATCCGTTCTCGTGGTGGCCGCATGTGGTGGGAGTGAATCTTCGAGCGAGCCGACCGGCAGCACGCTGCCGGCGCCTCCCGATGCCGTCGAGCTCGATCCCGCTGCGGACGTCGCGGCGAACCAGCTGCCCGACGTGGTGGTCGACGACGTGATCGCGGGCAACAAGGTCAACCTGCGCAATGTGGCGCCGGCGGACACACCGATCCTGTTGTGGATGTACGCGCCGCATTGACCCACCTGCCGGTCGGAAGCCCCCGACGTCGAGCAGTTCGCTCGAGCACACGAATCAGAGGTCGAAGTGATCGGCCTCGGCACCCAGGACAGCCTGCAGGAGGCCCGAGAGTTCGTCGAGGATCGCGACACCACGTTCACGATGCTGTGGGACGAGTCGTTCGAGTCGTGGATCGAACTCGGCGTGTCGTCGCAGCCGACCGCCATCCTGCTGACGCCCGACGGCACGATCATCACCGGCTGGGTCGGCCGGTTCCCCGAGGATCAGGTCCTCGAACTCGCTGCGCAGTACACGGCCGGTTGATTACATCGCGGGTCTGACCCCTGATGTCATCGCTGTGGCGTTTACGGGCAGGGGTCGCCGGTCGGGGTGACGGTGCCGTCGTCGGCGAGGTCGAAGTAGGTCGAGGTGGTCTTCAGGAGTTGGGCGTCGACCAGGGTCTGCTCGAACCGGTCGGGACCAACGCCGGTCGCCGGGATCAAAGCCACCTGGTTCTGGGCGAGGTAGTAGTCAGCGGCCTTCTCGACGGTTTGCTGGTCGGCGGCACACGCACGCTCCTCGCCCGAAGCCGATGTGCCGCGGACCGTGAACACCGTGATGGCGGCGAGGACGCCGAGCATCGCAACGACCACCAGCAGCTCGACGAGGCTGAAGCCCCGGTCGGCTCGTTCGGTTCGGATGGTTGAGTGAAAAGGCACGTGGGTCCGCTTTCGTCTTTCGGGTGCACCTGATCCATCGGCGGCTACCGGCCGACCAGGAGTCAAGAAGCACACAAGCTCGCGACTGCAGGTCTGTCGTCGAAAACGACGAAGACCCCGCCCGAAGGCGGGGTCTTCGATCAGGTTCTTCTGTACGTCAGGGACGAATCAGGAAGTCGGTCCGCACTTGACGCCAACGGTCGTCGGCGCCGTCACGGCACCCGTGGTGGAGCTGTAACCCCAAGCCACCGTCGGCGCCTGCTTGACGAAGTCCGGCGCAAGTGCGGCGAGGGTCGCCGGGAACGTCTGGGTGCCCGAGTCGACGTAGTAGGCCTCGACGGCGGTCTCCAGCGCACGCCGCTCGACGTCGCAGGCGTTGGTCTGGCTGCGAGCCGTGATGCCGCGGACGGCGAACACGGTGACGGTGGCCAGAATGCCGAGGATGACGATGACGATGAGGAGTTCCACGAGGGTGAACCCCTTGTCCTGCTTGTTGTTCATTTGAATGGTTCCTTCCGCTCTTTGGTTGGTGCTCCCGGAGGAGCTGTGTCTCACGAAGCGCTCCGTGAGAACCAGCTCCCGTTGCGCAGTTGTTTCTTCGGTCCCTTGCGTCCGACCTTGAGTGGAAGTTCGGACTTTTCGCAAAGATCAACGCCGTCTCAGTGAGGCCTCAAGACGGCGGTAAGTCGCGCCGATGAAATCCTGAGCGCACGCAACGGGCGGCGCATCCTCACACCGCAAGAGGCATGACATGTTCGGCAAGGCACGAGACATCAACGACACCGACACGCTCGACTCCAGCGCGATCGACGAGTTCTTCGGCGACGAAGCAGCCGCCGAGAACACCGTCGAGATCCACGACCTGCGCGACCGTGTCGAACAGGTCGAGTCGCAGATCAACAGCCAGTTCACGTCGCTCGCCACCTACGCCCAGATCGCTCAGGAGCAGGTCGAGCTCGCCCGCTCGGAGGCGAAGGCCGCCACGGAACGCTCCGAGCAACGGCTCACCTCGCTGATCGAACGCGAGCGCGCCGACCGGATCACCTCGTTCACCGGCGTCGCGCCGGACGGGTCGCCCGACCTCGCCACACGGCTCGATGCGCTCGAGCACTCGGTCGCCCGTATCCAGAAGGGCCTCGATGACTGCCGCGAGCAGCAGAAGAACCTCGCCGTTGCGATCACGACGATGTTCGACCGGCTTGCAGCACCGACCGCGGTGGCGCCCCAACCCGAGGGTGCCTCGTTGCCCGCGCCACGGGTCGCCGCCACGTTCGACCCACCCGCCGCCACGCCGGCCGGCGAGTCGAGCGGCCCGATCAGCGGCCTCGCCCTCAACGGCTGACCCATCGAACCGGGACCAGGGTCCGGCACCCCGCGATGAGCGAAGCCACCTCATACGGCGGTCTGGCTCATCGCTGGTGAGGTGCGACGCCCCGCGATGAGCGAAGCCACCTCATACGGCAGTCTGGCTCATCAGCGCCGCGAACCAGGGCCCGGGTCAGCGAACGATTTCCATGCGCATGCCGTTCTCGTCCCAGAAGGGGTCGAGCGGCATCCGGCTGATCGCTCGGCCAGAGGCACGGCGAGCGGTGAACAGCAGCGCCGCGGCCTGCAGCATGTGGACCGACGCCGAACCGTCGGGTGGCGTCCGCATCACGACGTCGTCGACGCCCGGAAGGCGCTGACGAATCAGTTCCAGACGTTCGAGGCGACCGTCCTCGTGATACGGCGACGTCTTCAGCGGCTCGTCGCTGTTCATCACCGTGAACGACACGTCGGGATTCGCCGAGAAGAAGCTGCGCGAGTGGTACGGCTGCAACTCGCTCTCGGCCTCGCGCAACCACCGCAAGCGACGTTGGTCGTGCTTGGTCATCCACGGCTCGAGCCGAGCTGCCTCGGTGTTCGAGGCGCGCACGGCCTCGCGGCACGGTGTCCCGGCGATACCGGTGACGCGTGGCCACCCGACGTACTCGCGCGCCTCGTGATCACACGGCCGGTACTGGCCCGACGGTGTGTCGAACCAGCCCATCGGCACGTTGATCGCCGCCGCCTCGAACGTCGGCCGGAAGTCGAGCACCTCGAACAGTTTCGGCAGCACGAACGCGTCCTCGGCGGCCACGGTGATGCCTGCGAGGCGCGCCGGCAACACCAACCAGCCACCGGGACACGGTGTGACCCCGGCAAGGTTCTTGTACGGATTCTTCTTGACGACCATGACGGTGACGTCCTCGAGTCTGCTCAGGCGCCGTTCGACGAGCCGACCGGAGCCGGCGGCGGTGGCGGGGGTGCGGCCGCAGGATCGGCGGGCGTCGAGACCGGCGCCCCGCCGTACGTGCCGGAACCGGACGAGCCGGCCTGACCGGACGACAGCGTCGAGTGAGCATGCATCTGGGCCCGGGCGGTGGCGAGCTGCGCCTGCACCTCTTTCGGGTACTGGCTGCCCTCCATCGCCGTCTCCATCGTGATCAGTCCGGCCGCCACCAGGCGAGCGAGGTCCATCTCGATGGTCTGCATGCCCTCAGCAGCACCCGTCGAGATCATGTTGCGCATCTGGCGCGACTTTCCTTCGCGCACCAGGTTGCGGATCGCTTCGTTGGCGACCATCACCTCGTACGCGGCCACTCGGCCACCACCGATCGCCGGCATCAGACGCTGCGAGATGACCCCCTGCAATGCACCGGCGAGCATGATCTGGATCTGGTCGCGCCGCTCCGATGGGAACACGTCGATGATGCGGTCGAGCGCCTGGGCAGCGTCGTTGGTGTGCAACGTGGCGAACACCAGGTGGCCGGTCTCTGCGAGCGACAACGAGATCTGGATCGAATCGAGGTCTCGCATTTCGCCGAGGAGCACCACGTCGGGGTCCTCACGAAGGGCGCTGCGCAGACCGTCGTTGAACGAGCCCACGTCGGTGCCGACCTCACGCTGGTTGACCATTGCCATCTTGTGATGGTGCAGGTACTCCACCGGGTCCTCGATCGTGAGGATGTGCACCGGCTTGGTGTCGTTGATGCGGTCGATCATGGCCGCCAACGTCGTCGACTTGCCCGAACCGGTCGGGCCCACCACCAGCACGATGCCGTACGGCTTGTTGAGCAATGTCGTGCAGGCTGACGGCGCCCCCAGCTCTTCGAGGGTGCGCACGCGGAACGGCACGACACGCAGTGCGAGCGCGAGGTTGCCACGCTGGCGGAACGCGTTCGCACGGAACCGGCCGATGCTGGGGAGGCCGAACGAGAAGTCGACCTGACGGTCTTCGTTCAGCTCGGCGAGCTTGCGGTCGTCGAGCAGCGAGTACACCATGCGGTCGACCTCTTCCGAGGTGAGAACGGCGACGTTCTCGAACGACACGAGCACGCCATCGCGACGAGCGGTCGCCGGCCGTCCCACGGTGAGGTGGAGGTCGGACGCGCCCGAGTCGACGGTGGCTTTGAGCAATGCTTCGAGCATCGGATCTGGGGTGGACATGGTTGGCTAACCTCCCGCTCGGGCCACGGAGGGCCGCAATTGATGAGCTTTTCGTTGTTGATCGTGGTGATGGTCGTGGCCGGTCTGGTGATCGGCTCGATCCTGACGGTGGTGGTGGATCGGGTACCGCAGGGCGGCTCGGTGAATGCACCACCGAGTCGGTGCGGTTCGTGTGGGCTCCGTCTGGGCCCACTCGATCTGGTGCCGGTGTTCAGCTGGTTGGCGCTGCGCGGCAGATGTCGTCGGTGCCGAGCTCGGATCGGCATCGAACCGATCGTGCTCGAGTTGGCCAACGCGACGCTGTACGTCCTGATGGCGGTCCGATTCGACGACACGAGAGCGGCGATCCCGGCGTACTGCATCTTGATGTCGGTGCTGCTTGCCCAGACCTGGATCGATCTCCAGACCCAGCGCCTGCCCCGCGAGATCACCTACACCGGGATCATCCTGGGCGGCCTGACCCTCGGCGTGGCGGCGATCGTGATCGACGAACCGGAGCGCATCTGGATGATGGCGCTCGGTGCGGCGATTGCGCTGGCGGCGATGTGGCTGATCTACACGCTCAGCAAGGGCGGTATGGGAGATGGTGACGTCCGCCTCGCGCCGCTGCTCGGCATGTACCTCGGCTGGCTGAACCCGGGCATCGTGCTGCCCGGGCTGTTCTTCGGCTTCGTCGCCGGCGCCGTGGTCGGCGTGGCGATGATGGCCACCGATCGCGCGGGACGTCGCACTGCAGTGCCGTTCGGGCCGTTCTTGGCCCTGGGCACCATCGTGGCGATCTTCGTGGGTCAGCATTTCGTCGACCTCGTCCTTGCGCGCTGATCGGCGGCGCCGATCAGCCCTCTTCCTTCAGGCCGCCGAGCACGCCGTACATCGCCGAAACCAGGGCGACGGCGACGAAGCCGACGATCAGGCCGACGCCGACGATCAGGATCGGTTCGAACATGGTCGTGAACTTCTTGATGCGACTCTCGAGCTCGCGGTCGAAGTAGATGCTCGCGACCTCGAGCTGCATGTCGAGCGTGCCGGTCTCCTCGCCCACCTTGAACATCTGGCGGGCGGCACCCGGGAACAGCTCGGTGTCGATCAGCGGTTGCGAGAAGCCCTTGCCCTCGAGCATCTGCGCACGAGCGACTTCGAGGCGCTCCTTGTAGACGATGTTGCTGGTGGCATCGGTGGTCGTTTTGAGACCTTCGGGCAGCGGCACGCCGGCCGCAAGCATCGCCGACAGGATCCGGCAGAACCGTTCGAGGATCGCGTAGTCGACGATGCCGGAGATGACCGGGAGCTTGAGTACCAATCGGTCCTTCCAGATCTTGCCGGTCGGATGCTTGAACAGGAAGATCAGAGTTGAGGCGATCACGAGCCAGAAGCCGGCAGTGATGAACCACAGGTCGGTGAAGAAGCGCGACACGAACAACATCGCTCGCGTCGGCAGTGGCAGCTCGGCGCCCAGCTCTTCGAAGAGCGGTTTGAACTGCGGGAGCACGTAGCCGGCGAGGATCATCACCGTGATGAGCGCCATCACCATGACGATCATCGGATACGACATCGCCGCCACGACCTTGGAACGGGTGTCGATCTCACGCTCCAAGTACTCGGCGAGGCTCTCCAATGAGGTGTCGAGCTGACCGGTCAACTCCGCCGCCTGCAAGATGCCCACGTAGTAGTCGGGGAACACCTCGGGGTGCGCCGCGGCGGCCGCCGAGAACAGTCCACCATTGCGGAGGTCATCGACGAGCACGCCAAGTGCACGCCGCAGCGCGACGTCCTCGGTTTCATCGCCAATGGTGATCAGTGCGTCAGTGATCGGGATACCGGCCTTCACGAAGACGGCGAGCTGGCGCGTGAAGTGCATCAAGTGCTTCTTCTTGACCTTCTCCTTGGTCAGCTCGAAGTCGAGCATGCCGCGGCGTTCCTCGATCTTGGTCGGGAACAGGTTCTGCTCGACGAGCATCGAGCGCGCAGCGCCGATCGTGTCGGCCTTGGTCACCCCCTCGACGGGAGCACCAGCGGTATCGATTGCGGCGTAGGCGAACTTGGGCATGGGATGCTCCGTGTCTCTTGGTTCTCGGTACTCAGTGGGCGAACAGGGTTCGGACAACTTCAGGGATGGTGGTGACGTCGTCTTCGACCATCTGCATTGCTTCTCGGAGCATCGTGCGCATTCCTTGAGCAACTGCCAGACGACGGAGTTCCTCGGTGGTGGCCCAACCGACGATCAGACGACGCACTTCGGGGGTGATGCGCAACAGCTCGTACACGCCGATGCGCTCGCGGTAGCCAGTGCCGGAGCAGTAGCTGCAGCCCTTGCCGTGGTAGAAGACGGTCTTGTCGCTGCCACCCGAATGCTGGCGGAACACCGCCAGCTCCTCGGCGCCGGGCGTGTACTCCTCCTTGCAGTTCTCGCACGTCTTGCGCAGCAGACGCTGCGAGACCACGCCGACGATCGCCGACGCGACGAGGAAGGCCTCGATGCCCATGTCGAGCAGGCGGTGCAGTGCGGCGACGGCGTCGGTGCCGTGCAGCGACGACAACACGAAGTGACCGGTCAACGCCGACTGGATGGCGATACGAGCAGTGTCGGCATCGCGGATCTCGCCGACGAGGATCGTGTCGGGGTCCTGCCGGAGCAACGCCTTGAGGCCAGTGGCGAAGGTGAGGCCGGCCTTGGTGTTGGTCTGCACCTGGTTGATGCCGGGGAACACGTACTCGACAGGGTCTTCGACGGTGGTGACGTTCTTGCCGGTCGAGTTGATCTCGAGCAACGTGGCGTACAGCGTCGTCGTCTTGCCGGCACCCGTGGGGCCTGCGCAGATGACCATGCCGAACGGGGCGTGGACGAGCTTCGAATAGGTCTTGTAGGTCTCGGCCGGCATGCCGAGCTGGCCGAGGCTGACCATCGACTTCGACTTGTCGAGCAGACGCATGACGATCTTCTCGCCGAACACGGTTGCCACCGACGACACTCGGACGTCGATCGGGCGGCCGTCGACCTTCGTGGAGAACTGGCCGTCCTGCGGCGCCCGCTTCTCCACGATGTTCATCTCCGACATGATCTTCAGTCGGCTGATGAGCGCGTTGTGCGCCGAGAGCGGCAGCGAGAACGCCTCGATCAGGTTGCCATCGACACGGAACCTGATGCGCAGACGATCGTCGAGCGGCTCGATGTGGATGTCCGAGCTGCGGTCACGCAAGGCCTGGCCCACGATCTTGGCGACCAACTGCACGACCGGCGCCTGGTCGTCGAGGCTGACCTCGGCGATGGTCTCGGCCGCCTGTCGTTGATCGTCCTCGGTCGCGAACGCGGAGACGATGTTGTCGACGTCGGCGGTCGAGCGGTACATCTGCTCGATGAACGACGTGACGGTCTTTTCGTCAGTGGCCTGCCACACGAAACTCAATCCGGTCGCCGACTCGACCTGCTGACGACGCCACGGCGAGGGATCCGCCGCGTACAGCAGGATCGAGCCGTTCTCCTCGGCGATCGGCATCACCTTGTGAGTGCGGGCGACCTGCTCGGGGAACTTGGCTGCGATCTCCTCGTCGAGCTGGATGATCGAGATGTCGGCGACCGGCACCTGACACACCGAAGCCACTGCCGCAGCGAGCTCGTTGCGTCCAACGTTGTGGTGGCTGAGCAGCAGCGTTCCGAACTTGAGCAGATCTCCGTTGGAAGTCGCCGACACCGTGTCGAGCGACTCCTGCGAGAGGTGGCCGCCGGCGAGGAGCGCCTGGCCAACCGCGTTGCATTCATCGACTGATGGGCCCTGCGGGGGCGGCTCGGCGAGTGCTGTCGCCGTCCCGCCGCCGGGTGGGGCCATGTCTTCGGGTCGGGGCTTTCGGAGTGCCATGGTGATGCTCTCGATCTCAGAACTGCGCTGCGGCTTGCGGCTCGAACGGCGTGGGTGGGGTCAGGGGACTCGATGGATTCGGGGCAGCCGCATCCGGCGGCGGACTCTGGACTTCTTCACGGCGCAGGAACTGACTCGGGTCGAGGGCGAGGAGGGCTCGCTCGACCTCTTCGAGTCGTTCGAGTTGGACGGCGGTCTCGACGTCCAGATGCTGCTCCTGCATCTGTGTCTCGATCTCGACGATTCGACCCACGGTCTTGTCCATCGATTCGCCGATCGTCTTCTGGAACCGCTCGACTTCGATGCGTACGAGTTCCACCTCACCGGCGGCGCTTGCAACGCGGTCCTTCATCTCGTCGATGGCATCGACGTCGACGCTGTCGAGTCGGCCCGCCATCGCATCGATCGACCGATTCACCTCGTCGAAGCGGCCTTCGGCGCCGGCGATTCGATCGCTGAGCGTTGCGACGGCGTCGTCGAGCCCGGCACTGACCCGGCCGAGATAGGCATCGATGTCGGCGACACGCTGACCGACGGTCTCGTTGATGCGGGCTTCGGCGGTGAGCATCCGTTCGTTGATTCGCTCCTCGGCCTGATCGACGCGAGCGCCGACGACGTTCGACACCTCGGCCTGCTGTCGAGCGGCCTGGGCCGACACCTCGTCCATCCGCATCGACAAGTCGGCGACACGACCGTCGAGTTGCTCGGCGACCTGATCGGACACCTCGTCGAGACGGGCCTCGGTGGCCTCGGTCATGGCATTCACGTGCTGCACCAGGGCGCCGGCTTGGTCGTCGAACTTGCGGACGCTGCTGCCGAGCGAGCCGAGATCCTGCTCGAGCTGGCTCTGGCGATGCTCGAGCTGCTTCACGACCGGACGTGCGGCAGATTCGACGGCCGCGGCAAGGCCGACGTTGGCCTCGTCGGCCACGCGCCCGATACGGAGATCGAGTTCGTCGTGGCGACGTTTGGTCTGCGACGAGAACTCTGTGAGGCGCTGCTCGATCGCGGGGAGCAACGACTTCACCGTGTCCTCGCTCTTGATGCGGGCGGCGCGTTCGGCGGCGAGTTCGCTCTGGAGGCGCTGGACCTCGGTCGAGACTTGCTTGCTGAACCGGTTCAGCTCCTGCTGAACCGCCGCAATGATGCTCGCTCGAGTGGTGTCGGATGGTTCAGTCATCACACGTCCTTCCGTGGGCACACGGCGAAGTCGTCGCGCAGCCGGAACTGCGGGGCGGGTGGGGCGGAGGGGGGGCGTCGTGTCGTCATCGGCTCAGGTGGTGTCATGTTCGAGTTGCTCGCATGACCTCTATCGACCGTTCGGCGACCGATCTTGAGGGTTCGCTGAGACGGAATTGACCAAGTCCGGGCGCGTTGCTTGACGCCACACGACCTAACGTGCGCGACATGCGTGTCCATCTGGTCGACGGCACCTACGAGTTGTTCCGCCAACACTTCGGCATGGCGTCGCGTCACACCAGTCGGGGGGCGTACGACGCGGCCGCCGGTGTGGTCGCCTCGACACTGGCGCTGGTGGACGACGGCGCAACGCATGTCGGTGTGGCGTCCGACCACACCATCGAGAGCTTCCGCAACGAATTGTGGGCGGGCTACAAGACATCCGCGGGGATGGACCTCGAGATCCTCCAGCAGATCCCGGTGATGGAGCGCGCACTCGTTGCGGCCGGATTCACGGTCTGGCCGATGGTCGAACACGAGGCCGACGACGCACTCGGTGCGGCAGCACTGATCGCGGGCGACGACGAGCGGGTCGAGCAGGTGTTGATCGTCACCGCCGACAAAGACCTCGGACAGTGCGTTCGTGGTGAGCGCGTCGTGCAGTTCGATCGACGCAAACGCGAGATCGTCGACGCCAACGGCGTGCGAGCCAAGTTCGGGGTGGACCCGGAGTCGATCCCGGACTATCTCGGTCTGGTCGGCGACACCGCTGACGGATTTCCCGGTCTGCCGGGATGGGGCGCCAAGAGCGCGGCGCTCGTGCTCGCCCGATACGGCCACATCGAGGACATCCCGGCATCGGCGGGCCAGTGGGACGTGCCGGGGCTTCGCGGCGCTGCCAAGCTGTCGGCCACGCTGCAGGCCCAGCTCGCCGATGCGCTGTTGTTCCGCCAGATCGCAACGGTCGACACCGACCTCGACGTCGGCGCGGTCGACGACTGGCACTGGACCGGCCCGACCGACGACTTCCCTGCGGTTGCAGCCGAACTCGGTGCCCCCGAACTCGTTGCCTTCGCCCAACGGCTCGGCCGAGGGTGAGGGTCAGTGGGTACCGCCGACTGAGGTGACGACCAGGCGATCTGCGGCACACAGACGATGCCGATGAAGGCTGCTCCCTTCCGGGCCTGACCTGATTCACGGGCGCCCATTGCACAGGACCCGGTCGTCACCTCACTCGGCGGCGAACCGCCACGTTCCGGTAGCGAACCACCGACACGACCCCCACTCTACCTGGAACACGGTGTTCGGCATGGTCGTGGAACGTCGCTGAGCGCCCGCCACGATGCCCGGTGACGCACTCACCCGGGGCTGGTCGGGCGGCGACGCCTGGAGCGGTCCCTCAGCACGCACGGTACAATCCGCAACTCGGTGCACGACCGGTAGGGACGTGACATCGGACAACACCTGGAGGGGTGCGAGAGCGGCCGAATCGGCACGCTTGGAAAGCGTGTGAAGGGCAACCTTCCGAGGGTTCGAATCCCTCTCCCTCCGCCATGTCGGTGGACACTGGCGCCCACGACCTCCATGGCCCGATGGAGCTGGCGCTCGCCGAGGCCCGAGCCGCACTCGGTCACCACGACGTGCCCGTCGGCGCCGTCGTCGTGCACGATGGATCGGTGATCGCCGCCCGGCACAACGAGCGCGAACTCGCCCACGACCCCACTGCACACGCCGAGATCCTTGCCCTGCGTGACGCGGCCACGATGCTCGGGCAGTGGCGCCTCGACCGATGCACGCTCTACGTCACCCTCGAACCGTGCGCCATGTGCGCCGGCGCGGCAGTGAACGCACGGCTGGGTCGGCTCGTCTACGGCGCGCCCGACCCGAAGGCCGGCGCCGTCACGAGCCACTTCGGGCTGCTCGACAACGACGTGCTCAACCACCGAGTCGAGGTGACCGGTGGGGTGTGCGCCGACGAGGCGGCCGAACTGCTTCGATCGTTCTTCCGCGAGCGACGTTCGAACACCGGTCGCTGACGGTCACCGCCAAGCTCAGTGGTCCTTGCGGCGCAGGCTGCCGATCAAGCGGCGGAGGGCCGAACTGCGTTCGTTGCCGCCACCAGAATGCTCCTCGACGGGCTCGTCGACGAACACGACGGAGGCAACGCCACCGGTCGGCACTGCGCCGTCGAACGTCGAGACTGTGTCACCGCCGACAGCGTCGTCGTCGGTCAATCCGTACAGCACTTCGGCCCGCATCGCCATGGTCGGCGGAGCGAAGCCACCGAACTCGACCACGGGCGCCGCAAGTGGCTCGGCCATCGGCGCCTCGACCATCGGCGAGAGAATGTCGACTGCGTCGTCGATCTCGACGTCGGCGATCTCGGGGACCTGCGTCGTGACGTCCGGCGCGAGCGCCGCGGGTGGTGCCACGCTGGCCGATTCGATCGCGGCGATCGCTCGACGCACCGCGTCGGAGACATCGTCGGGAACGTCGGCGTCGGCCAACTCGGGCTCGTCGCTCAGCTCCAGTGCCGGCATCGTGAACTCGAGATTGCCGTCGTCGGTCTGCGTGACGACTGGCTCGTCGATGGACACGTCGAGATCGTCGACGTGGGCATCGGCGTGAGCGGCAGGCTCCTCGGAACCGTCCGGCCACACCACCGCGAACTCGAAATCGTCCGCCTCGCCGGTCATCGCCTCGTCGGTGATCGCCTCGTCGGCGATCGCTTCATCGGTGATCGCTTCATCGGTCAGTCCCTCGTCGGGTCGGGCCAGGGTGTCGACATCGACGAGCATCTCGAGTGCCGGTGCGTCAACGAGCGTGTCACCGTCATCGCCGTCATCGATGTCATCGGTGAACTCGGCGAGCTCGAGCGACAACTCGACGACTTCGGCGTCGATGTCATCGCTGACGTCGAGGTCGTCGATCGACTCCTCCGCGACGTCGAACAGCGACACGTCGAACTCGTCGTCGAACGCGATTGCGTCAACGACATCGATCTGATCGTCCCATTCGATGGTGAGCTCGTCGGTTCCGACGAACGGCAGGCCGGGAAGTTGGTCGACGACGGTCGAGTCCAGTTGCGCAACGGCGCTCACCGGGTGCTGAGGAGCCGCCGGGTCCAGCGGGGCGACGAACCAGCGGTGCACGCCGGACGGGTGGTGGCGGTAGGCCGTCACCCGCACCGTCGTGACGGTTCGGTTGGCGAGATCGGTGATCAGTTCCTCGGTCGCGGTCTCGGCGACCACGACCACGGCGTCGCGATCGACCGAGGGATCACGGTCGAAGAGCCGACCGAGATGCTCGATGTCACCGACACGGACCGTGCCGCGATCGAGTTGCTCATCGTCCAGAACGCCGGCATCCAGCAAACGGCGACTCAGCGACGCGTCGGTGACCCGTTCTGCGTAGTACACGATGCCGTGATCGAGGTAGGCGAGCACTTCGGGGTCCGTCTCGAAGACGATCTCCCCGGTGAACGCCCGCTCGCGGGCCTCGTTCAGCGTCATCCACACCGGCTGCGATCCGTCGATGGCGAGTGCCGCCGTCTCGGCCGCATCCGTCGTGATTCCCGTGTTGTGCATCATGTCAGGCAACCTCCGCCTTCGTTGACTCCATGGACGCGAGGAGCGTCAGGAGGATTTCGACCACGACCTCCCGGCCGGAGTCGGGGTCGATCAGTTGGCACGGCACGACGGCCTCGCCGTCGAGCGCGCCGAGAGCGCGCGCCAGTCGGCGCGCCACGGTGATGTCGTCGCAGCGATTCACTGCGATCACCGCCGGCACCCGCAGATCGCGGAGCAGCGCCCGGAGTTCCACGCCTGCAACGGCATGGGTCTCGGTCGCCTCGGCGTCGATCACGAAGGCGACAACGTCGACGTCGCCCTTCAAGATGCTGGTCATGAATCGGAACCTGGCCTGCCCTGGCGTACCGAACAGCAGGAGCCGGGTGTCGTCACCGTCGAGGCAGTAGGTGCCGAAGTCCATCGCGACCGTGGTGTGCGACTTGACGTCGGACTCCTCGCCACTGGTGACGACATCGGTCGAGATGACCTGGGTCTGCGAGACCGACTGGATCATCGAGGTCTTCCCGGCCGCGAAGGGTCCGGTGACCAGGATCTTGAACGTCTGGGCAGTCACGACGTGGATCCCGCGAACCAGGTGACGCGAGTCTGGACGAACGAACGAACGCGGCGTTGTTCAACGGAGTTCGTTGCCAGCACGGCGAGTACTCGCTGGTCACCCATCGGCCACACGAGCATCAAGCCGCCGTCGTGGTCGACGACGAGCTGGCGGAGCTGACTGCCGCCACCCATGACCACGAGCTGGCGAGCAAGACCGATCGCCGCGGCCAACATCGCTGGATGCGATGCCTCGTCGGACATCGAGTTGCTTCTGGCCAGCCCAAATCCGTCGACCGACGCCAAGATGGCGGAGCGGACACCTTCGACGGTTCCGACGAGCTCGTCGAGGACTGACGTCAGATCCGTGGGCGACGTTGTCGGCCCGACCGGAACGGGTGGCACCGACGCCGATGGACTCGGAGCAACAGGTCGCGGCGGGACCGTCCGCGTGGTCGAGAAGGTCGAAGGGGTCGCAGGCAGCGGCGGCAACCCACCGGTCATCAACGACCGGGATCCATCAGCGACAACCTTGACCTTTTCCATACAAAGCAACTATCGGCATTCCCGAGCGCGTCTTGAGAGATTTCTGATGAAGTCTGCGAGGACGCAAACGGGCCGCTTCACTGCTCACATTCGGTGTCAGCCTGAGCCCGCTGATCACCATGGACAGGCTGCCTTGCTGCGGTTCCCGGTGATGACACCTCGCTCACTGTTCAAGCGCAAGACCGCGAGGGATGATGCAATGGCCAGGCTGGTCCTCGGCGTCGAAAGCGTGCCAGACGGCTTGGCCGCCGGTTGCTCGCTGGGATCAATCCGGTCGTGATGATCTCCGTCCGGCCCAGCGATGAGCGAACCGACCGACTACCGGCATCTCGCTCATCGCTGGATCTCGTGGACGTACTGGCGGAAGGCGTGGGATTCGAACCCACGGAGGCCCGAAGGACCTCAACAGTTTTCGAGACTGTCCCATTCGTCCGCTCTGGCAGCCTTCCGTCGACCGAGGCTAGCGGCGAACGCACAGCCCGGCTACGAGCAGATGGTGCCGTCGTCGGGTGCGACCAACGTGAGGAGGTACTCGTGGACGATGTCGCGGACACAGTCGTCGCCGCGATACCCAGTGTGTTCGTTGGCCTCGACGACGACCAGGCGACCGTCCTCGAGCGTGTCGGCCATCGCTCGTGAGCTGTCGAGCGGTGTCGCCGGGTCGCCGGTGGTGCCGATCACCACGATGGGCCCCGCACCGGCACCGGTGATGTCGACCCGCGGGTCGAGGGCGGGCGGGAAGAAGGTGCACGAGTACGACCCGGTCGTGTACGGAAAGATCCGGGGTGCGACGGCGAGAACCTCAGCCGCGTTCGCATCTGCCTCTTCGACGGTTGGCCGCTCCTCGTCGTCTGCGCAGAGGATGGCCTGGAGCGCCTCGATCAGGTTGTCGTACGTGCCATCGGGTTTGCGTCGGTAGTAGGCGTCGTGCAGCTGGAGCAATGCGGCGCCGTCACCGGCGGCAGCGTCTTCGAGAGCACGCTCGAGCGCCGGCCAGAAGCGTTCCGAGTACATCGCCTGCGCGACAGCGAGCACCGCGACGCTGCGGTTGACGGCGACCCGGTCGCCGACGCTCGGAAGCGGCGACTCGTCGAGACTGCCCATGAGCCGATCGAACGCGCCCTCGGCGTCGCCGTCGTTGTGGAATGGGCACTGCGAATCGCTGCTGCACTGCGCAAGGAATGCGGTCAGCGATGCCTCGAATCCCACGCCTTGTTGCATGGTCGACTGCAGTGGTCCCGAGTTGGGGTCTGTCGACCCGTCGAACACGGCGGCACGCACCGTCGTCGGGAACAGCGTGGCCCACACGCCGCCGAGTTCGCTGCCGTAGCTGAACCCGAAGTACGACACCTGATCGACGCCGAGCGCCTGGCGGATGGCGTCGATGTCGCGGGCCGAGTTGTTCGTACCGACGAACTCCAAAATGTCGACCCGGTCGATGCAGGCTTGCGCGTACTCCTCGGCGAGTTGGACCAGCTCGGCTCGCTCGGCATCGTCGTCCGGTGTGATGTCCGGGGCCGAGAAGTAGGCGTCGTAGTCGACATCGTCGATGCAGTCGACTGCGCCTTCGCTCTGGCCGACGCCGCGGGGATCCCAGCCGATCACGTCGAAGTTGTCCGTGATGTCGTCGCCGAACCAACTCGTCGCCGCAAGCCCGAGTGTCGCCCCGTCAGCGCCCGGGCCACCGCGATTGGCGAGCAGCGGACCTGCCGACGGATCCGCGGTCGCTCGGTGGCGGGCCAGGTACAGATCGATCGTGTCGCCCTGCGGGTCGGCGTAATCGAGTGGCACGGTGATCGTGCCTTCGTCGACGCGGTCGCTGAGTTGCGTCCACTCGATCACGTAGTCGAGCGGTTCGGGTGCGGACGTCACGTCGGGCCGGGTCTCGACGATGGGGTCGGTGATGCCCGTGACGTCGCGCGACGCAACCGGTGGTTCGGGCGAACTGTTCGAACAAGCGGCGAGCGCGGCCATGACGATCACGGTGAAGGTCGTGCGGCGCATCGGCTGCAGCGTATGGGCGATCCGGGGCCGCCGGCAGGCACGCAACCAGACGACATCCAGACGTTCGGCTCGTAGCGTGGGCAGTCATGCGGATGCCTCCTCACTCGATGATGCCCGGCGACAAGGACGCGCTGAAGGGCGTCGAGTTGCAGGAGGGCACGCTGCGTCGGGTCTGGGGGTTCGCTCGTCCGTACCGCGGGACGATCATCGTGTTCCTGTTGGCGATCCTTGCGGCTGCACTGCTCGCGCTCGTGCCGGTGTTCGTGATCAGGGCGATCATCGACAATGCCATTCCCGACGACGACAAGCGCCAGATCGTGATCCTGGCATCGATCGCCGTCGCTGCGGCACTGGGCGACGCCGTGCTCGCCATCGTCCAGCGGTGGGCCAGCGCCCGCGTCGGTGAAGGCCTGATCTACGACCTACGCGGCGCACTGTTCGCCAAGATCCAACGGATGCCGATCGCCTTCTTCACGCGCACGCCGACCGGCTCGATCACCTCGCGACTGAACCACGACGTCATCGGCGCGCAGACGGCGGTCACCAGCACACTCGGCAGCGTCGTGAGCAACGTGATCGTGCTCGTCACGACGCTGGTCGCCATGCTCGCACTCGAGTGGCGGCTGACGCTGTTGACGCTGGTGGTACTCCCCCTGTTCATCGTTCCGGCACGCCGGGTCGGCATGCGCCTGCAGGGAATCTCACGCGAACAGATGGGCTACAACGCCGCGATGAACACCCAGATGACCGAACGGTTCAATGTGGCCGGCGCGAGCCTGGTGAAGCTGTTCGGATCCGGCGCCCGCGAGCAGGAGGCGTTCGAGCGCCGCGCCCGGGGCGTTCGCGACACCGGTATCCAATCAGCGCTGCTCGGGCGGGTGTTCTTCGTCGCCCTCGGCCTCGTCGGGGCCATCGGCACCGCAGCGATCTACGGCATCGGCGCGTTCATGGTGGTCGACGGCTCGATCGAGGTTGGCACCCTCGTGGCACTCGCCGCGCTGGTCACCAGGGTGTACCAACCGCTCACCGGCCTCACGAACGCTCGCGTCGACCTGATGACGTCGATGGTCAGCTTCGAGCGGGTGTTCGAGGTGCTCGACGCGCCCGAGGCGATCCAGGAGCGTCCAGGCGCCGTCGATCTCGTCGACGCCCGCGGTGCCGTCGAGTTCGACGACGTGGTGTTCCGTTACCCGCCGGCCGCCGACTCGGCGATTGCGTCGATGGAACAGAATGCCGGCCTCGGCGGTGACACTGATCCCGACGTCGACGTGCTCCGCGGGCTGTCACTGACCATCGCGCCGGGCGAGACCGTCGCGCTCGTCGGCGCATCCGGCGCCGGGAAGTCGACCACGGTCTCGCTGCTGCCCCGCCTCTACGACGTCACGTCCGGAGCGGTTCGCATCGACGGCCACGACGTGCGAGACCTCACGCTCGCTTCGCTGCGCGCCACGATCGGTGTGGTGTCACAGGACCCCCACCTGTTCCACGAGACGATCGGCGACAACCTTCGCTACGCCGACGCGACCGCCACCGACGACGAACTGATCACCGCGGCCAAGGCGGCGCGCATCCACGACACGATCGCCGCGCTCCCGGACGGCTACGACACGATCGTCGGCGAGCGCGGGTACCGCCTGAGTGGTGGTGAGAAGCAGCGCCTGGCGATCGCACGCCTGTTGTTGAAGAACCCGGCGATCATGGTGCTCGACGAAGCGACGAGCCACCTCGACAACGAGAACGAGGCGCTGATCCAAGCAGCGCTCGACCATGCGATGGAGCACCGCACGGCGCTGGTGATCGCGCATCGCCTGTCGACGATCCGCAGCGCGGATCGCATCGCATTCGTCGAGGACGGCCGCATTGCCGAAATCGGGACACACGAGGAGCTCCTCGCCGCGAACGGACGCTACGCCCACCAACTCAACGCCGGGGAGCTGCTGCTCCCCGGCTGAGTCGGATCAGTTGCGCCACAGCTGCCACGAGTTCTGGCCCGTGTCTTCGTAGTACTCGACCACAATGGTGTTGGGACCGGCAGGCAACGTCATCGTGTGGGTCCTCCACTGCATGGCGTGATTGCCCCAGTTGGTGACCACTTCGCTGCCGTTGACCTTGAGGCGGTAGCCGTCGTCACCGCCGATAAGGAACGTGACATCTCTCGGAGCGGCCAGGTTCCAGGACTTGCTGAACCGGGCCGAGAAGTTGTTGTTCTGCACGCCGGTGAAGGGCACCGTGTCGCCGCAGGTAGCGAGCGTGGCGAGTGTTGTCGTCTGCGTGGGCAAGCCCTTGAACGGATCGTTCGAGTCGAAGTTCTGTCGAGCACCGCCCCAGTTCCAGAATTCTGCCGACCAGGTGCCCGGACCGAAGTCCTGGTTCCAACCCTGCGGATTGGCGGTCACAGCGTTGCAGTTGGTGGTTCCGTCGCCCGGCACGGTCGTGGACGGCGGTGCCGTCGTCGGCGGCGGTGCCGTCGTGGGCGGCGGTGCCGTCGTGGTGGGCGGAACGGTGGTTGCCGGCGGCACGGTGGTCGCCGGCGGCGGGGGCGGTGGTGCCGTCGTCGTCGTCACCGCGGGAGGTGGCGGCGGGGTGCCCTGGGCGTTGGGATCGACGGTCCAGCCGTTGATGGCATAGTTGCCGTCCTCGTCGACCTGCATCGTCGCTCGCGAGACGGTGCGCTGACCGTTTCCGGCATCGACGTTGGCGTAGAAGTGGAACTTCTGTTCGAGGTTGGTCTCCTGGACCCCGACGAACCAGTTGGATGCGATCGTGGGCGCCTGGTTGTACCGCAGGTCGAGTGCGCTGGCGACGATGCCGCCATCGACCCGGGTGCGGTAGTTGTCGTTGTTGCCGCCATTGAGCAACACCTGTGCGTTGGGCACGAACGTGTACCCGTCGACGTCGAAGCGGTTCGAGCCCCAGTTGCCGCCGGTCTGGTTGATCGAGATGATCGTGTCGTTCACGCCCCAGGACGACGCCGTGTATGCGGTGACGCCGGAACCGGACGATGCTTGCGACGTGTAGTTTCGCGCTGCCTGCAGACATGGCTGACCGGCGGTCGAGGCCGTGCACTTCGGGTTGGCAGCGTCGTGGGTGTCGGCGACCATCACGAGGTCGTCGGGGATCTCGACGGCTGTCGGCGTTGCCGGCGGCGTCGCCGTCGGCCCGAAATTCACCGATCGGAATGCGGTGAACTCAGAACCGCGAGTCGACAGGTCCGAGATCCGACGGTTGACCCGCACCGAGGCATCGGTCGAGACCAGGTTCCCCGCACCGCCGAACACGAAGGTGGCGCCTCGGCCCGTGACGCTGTGAGCCTTTGGCGCGTTCGTCGCATAGACCGCTTCGGCATCGACGGCGCACCCGTCGAATCTGCCCTGTCCGACCACCACTCGGGCGCCGGGCTGGAACGTGACGGTCTCGGTGAAGTAGTAGATCCCGGAGGCGAAGTAGTAGTCGCCGCCGCCCAGCGTGAGCGGAGCGGTGTACTGGCCAGGAAAGAAGATGTTGCAGGAGCCGACCGTCGCCTGGGGTGTACTCGGCCGGGTGTACGGCGGCAACGGCGGGAGGGCCGGGTACGAACGCGCCGCAGTGGGGTCACCGCGGTCGCCGACGTAGGACATCCAGGACGTACCGACGTCGGGGGCAGTCGGCGTGATTGCGCAGACCGGGGCGACCGTGCTCGGGAGGCCCGCGGCCGTCTGCGTGAGGATGGCGGGGTTCGTCGCGCAGTCAGTCGCAACCGGAGGCGCCGGGAGCACCGGTGTCGTGTAGTCGAGGTAGCGCGCAGCAGGCGTCTGCGGCGAGGCATAGGTCGAGAGCGTGACACCGCCGTCGATGGTCAGGTCGGCCGACGATGCGTCGATCCGGCCGCCGTTGACGAACGCCTTGCCGACGATCTGCTTGGGTGCCGCTGCCGCGCCCAAGCCCTTGATCTGCGACGTGGTGGGGTCGTTGCCGGTGGTGACGACCGCGTACCGGCCGCGGCCGGAGGTCAGCGGCGGCTCGGCGTTGCAGGACACCTGCGCCGCAAAACCGTTGATCATGAACGTCTTGTAGCCGTCGTAGCAGCCGTTCGGACCGAAGGTTGCCTGCTCGACCATCGCAATGCTCACGGCCGACTTCGCGCTCCAGAAGGTCCGGTCGCGGACTTCGATCGGAGGGCGGTTCATGAACAGCACGGTGGCGAGGTTCAACAGCGCGAACACCGCCAGCGAGCCGACCACCATCAGCGCGAGCACCATGGTGAGCACCGAGCCTCGGTCGCAGTCGACGGTCGACACCGGGTTCGTGTGCGAGTGAGGTGTGTTGTGCATCATGGCCTCGAGATCATCAGGCACGAGACCGCCTTGTCGGGTCGCAGCTCGATGCTGAACCCGGCGGTGCCGGCAACTTCGGGGGGTCCCACTGCGACAGGGACTCCGTTGGACGTGCATTCGGTGCGGTCGTAGACGAAACCGCCACCCGCTTCGGTGACCTGGACGGTCTTGGAGGTCTCCCCGGCGCCGAAGCCGTAGTCGAACGTGACCGACGAGGTCTCTTCGACGTCCAACGGGCGGTCGCCGAGATCGGAGGCCGTCATCGTCCAGGTACCCGTGGCCGGCTTGACCAGGCCCGATCCGGTGTCGATGCGCTTCTGCACGGTGAGCGTGCCGCCGCACTCGGCGATCAGGATCGACCGCAGGATCGTGCCGAGTTCGCTGAACTGGCCCTTGAAGAGGCTGGCGGTGCCGGCATTGTTCAACGCCGGGTTGTACTCGAGTTCGCCGACCACACGCTTGAGCTGGTTCACCTTGCCGGTGTCGGTGGACTTGTTACCCACCATCACGCCGATCACCCGGGTGCCGTCGCTCTTGGCCCGCCTGGCCACCGCCACGGCCGCATCGGTGGCGGCAGACTCGCTGGCATCGGCCCACCCCCCGCTGGCGGTCCGGACCAGGTTCGGTTCGCCGTCGGTGATGAAGACGAGCAGTTCGGGCTGCTCGGTGCCGTAATAGTTGCCGCTCGAGTCACGGAAGACGTTCCACAGACCGTCTTCCCAGTTCGTGCCGCTCTTCGTCGAGGTGTAGATCTGGTCCCAGTGGATCCCGTCACCGTTGGGGTCGCGTTGGGCCTGCTTCGCCGACGTCGGCCCGCCTCCGGCTCCCGGCCATGACGGCGGCCCGAAGTTGTCGAGGTCGGTGACCCGAGTGACGAGACCTTCGACCGTGGGGCCCGGATCGAGCAGGGAGAGGTACGGGGATCGAACACCGTTGTTGACCTTGGAGCCGGCCGTGATACCCATGCCGTAGGCCTCCATGTCGAAGCCGTTGAGTGACAAGGTGGTGGGAGTCCCCGTGAAGCCACGGATGAAGCCCGCGGCCGCATCTTTGGTTGCTTCGTCACCATTGCCGGCGGGCACCGAGCCAGACGTGTCGATCACCAGGGCGATGCGACCGCCACAGCGGCTCGGTGGCGCACTCGGATTCTTGAGTCCGCCGCTCCCGTTGCTGTCGAGCTCGTTCTGGGCGGACAGACCGCCACCACCGGAGACGAACGTCTTGCCGCTCTCGAACTTGAACTTGACGTCCTCACCCACGGGGCGGATGTACTGAGTTCGGGCGATCACTTCGGCCGCGAAGGTCGGTGTCGTCTTGGACACCCAGCCGACGGGAGGCGACGGCACCTCGTAGGCCACGCCCACCGTCTTGACCGTTTCGCTCGGCGTGCCCGGGTTGCGGATCTCGTAGCGGCTGATGCGCCACTCGCCGTTCACCTGCTCGTACCGGTAGGTGACGACGTAGTACACGCCGGCCCCAGCGTCGAGGTCAGGTCGCACGAGGGTCAGCACGTTCGTCGAATCGGGACCGAAATCGTGATTGACCGACATGGGCGGTGGTCCGCCGGGGACCGACGTTGCCAACGCCGTTGCCAGCGCGGCCTCGTCGGCCTCGTCGTGCGAGGCGATCGCCGACGACAGATCGACCGGCAACCAGGTCTGCACGAACGTGATGTCCTTCGACTCGGCGAGCCGACTCGACGCCGATGCTTCGGTGCGCAGGACCGTCGTGAACGCGATGGCGATGGCAACGATGAGAATGCCGGAGATCGCCACCGAGATCAGCATCTCGGGCAGCGTGAAGCCGGCATCGCGCCGACGCATGGGGGTCTGGTCGACCAGGTCAGGGTGCTGAGACATCTTTGACTTCCTCGGCTCGGATATCGGATTTCACGACGTCGACCTTGCTGACGTATTGGCCGGTCGGAGAGGTGACCTGCACGGTCACGAGCTGCATGGTGCGGTTCGGGGTGTAACCGAACGCGGTGTTGCAATCCAACTGCCAATCGCCCTGGCCACCGTTCGCATCGGGGTCCCAGTACTTGATCTCGGGGATCGAGACGGCGACACCGTCCCAGCCGACGGCGGCAGCTGCCTGCTGCGCCTGACCGAGATACGGGTTGGGGTCGATGTCCTGTGGACAGCGCACCGGCAGATAGGCGACCAGATAGTCGGCCGCCGCGCCGAGCACCGCTTGTGTCTTGGCGCGCTCGTCGTTCTGACGGGAGGCTCGAACGACGGCCCACATCCCACCCACGATGGCGAGGATCACGGTGCCCATCAGCACGGTCGCAACCAGCATTTCGGTGAGGGTGTAGCCGCCGTCTCGACGGATGCGCTGGCGTTCCGGCGAGGGCGCGCCGTTCGGGTCAGAGGTGGTCGATTGCATATCCATGGCCTTCGGTCTTCGGCATGTCGGGGTTCCGCCTTGAACAGATGGCGCCTACAGCGCCGGATGAGAACACCGAGCACGGTAGAGCGACCGCTGTCAGCGGTGGCCGTGGCGCCGGTCAGGGGACTGCAAAGTCAAGAACCCTTGAGAATCAGGGACCGAGTGCGAGACTCGACCGATGATCGAGGCCGCGCTCCGTGCCGCCGCGGTGCCGCCGTTCCATGCGATGGCGATGAGCCGCGAGGCGGCCGCGCTCGAGGCATCGGGGCGCCGGATCCTGCATCTCGAGGTCGGACAGCCGTCGACACCGTTGCCGCAGTTGGCTCGCGACGCCGTTCGCGCCCACCTCGACGAGCCGCTCGGGTACACGAACGCCGCCGGCCTGCACTCGCTGCGCCGTCGGCTCGCCGAACGGTACGACGGCGTCGATCCGCAGCGGATCGTCGTGGTCGCCGGCGCGTCGGCCGGGTTCACGCTGGCGTTTCTCACCCTGTTCGAACCCGGCGCCCGCGTCGGCGTGCTGGAGCCTGGCTATCCGTGCTACCGAAACGCACTGTTGGCGCTGGGGATGGAACCGGTCCCGATCCCGGTCGGGCCCGCGAGCCGGTGGGCGCCGACCCCGGCCGATCTCGACACTGCCGGCGAGCTCGACGGGCTGGTGCTGGCCTCGCCGTCGAACCCGACCGGCACCGTGCTCCGTGCCGAAGCGTTGGCCGAGATCACGACCGCCTGCGCCGCACGCGGCATCGCCGTGATCGCCGACGAGATCTACCACGGCATCGTCGACGGTCCGCCGGCCCCACACGTGCTCGCCCATCACCCCGATGCGTTCGTGGTCAACAGCTTCTCGAAGTACTGGTCGATGACCGGGTGGCGCGTCGGTTGGGTGGTCGTGCCCGACTCGGTGGTCGACACCGTCGAGCGGCTGCAACAGAACCTGTACATCTGTGCGCCGCACGTCTCGCAGGTGGCCGCACTCGCTGCGCTCGATGCCTCCGACGAGCTCGACAGCCACGTGGCGAGGTACCACCAGAATCGATCGATCCTCATCGACGGCCTCGCCACTGCCGGGATCAGCGACATCGCTCCCGCCGATGGTGCGTTCTACGTCTACGCCCACGTGCCACACCTCACCACCGCACTCGGCATCGACTCGTTGGAGCTCACCACTCGCTGGCTCCACGAGATCGGTGTCGCCGCCACGTCCGGTGTCGACTTCGACCTCGCCCGCGGCCACGAACACGTCCGCTTCTCCTACGCCGGTGCCGGCAACGACATGACCGAAGCGTGCGAACTGCTCGCCGGATGGACGCCGTGACCGCGCTCGCCGGGCTGCGGGTGCTCGACATGTCGACCGTGCTCGCTGGGCCGAACTGCGCTCGCTACCTCGCCGACTTCGGCGCCGATGTGATCAAGGTCGAACGGCCGGGCGGCGACAGCCTGCGCAACATGGCGTGGCGTGATCCACGCGACGGCGAAGGCTTGTGGTGGAAGCTGGTCAACCGCAACAAGCGCACGGTGGTGCTCGACGTGAAGGATGACGGCGACCGTGATGTGCTCCTGTCGCTGATCGACGATGCGGACGTGCTGGTCGAGAACTCACGGCCCGGCACGATGGAGCGACTCGGCCTCGGCCCCGACGTGCTGCTCGCACGCAATCCGAACCTGGTGATCACGCGGGTCAGCGGGTTCGGCCAGGACGGTCCCTACGCATCGCGGCCGGGATTCGCAACGATCGCCGAGGCGATGTCAGGTCTCGCCGCACTCAGCGGAGAGCCCGACGGACAGCCCCTGCTGCCTCCGATCGCGCTCACCGACGAACTGACCGGCCTTGCCGCAGCGTTCGCCACGATGGTCGCCTTGCACTCCGGCGTCGGTCAGGTCGTCGACGCCAACCTGCTCGAGACGATGTTTCAGGTGATGGGTCCGCTCGCCTCGGTGTACGCGGTACGTGGCGAGCAGCAACCGCGCCTCGGCGCCGGGCTCCCCTACACCGTGCCACGTGGCACCTACCGGTGTGCCGACGATCGCTGGGTGGCGGTGTCGACGTCGAGCGACTCCGTGGCTGCCCGGGTGATGGACGTCCTCGACGTCGGCGCCGACGAGCGCTTCGCCACGTTCGCGGGCCGGACCGAGCACCGCGACGAGCTCGAGCGGATCATGACCGAGTGGTGCCTCGCTCGAACGCAACCGGACGTGATCGATGCGTTCACCGCCGCCGAAGCGGCGATCGGACCCGTGTACGACATGGCCGACATCGCCGCCGACCCGCACTACGCCGCCCGCGGAACGATCGCGGACGTCGACGGAACTCCGATGCAGAGCCTGGTCGCTCGACTCTCGGCGACACCCGGTGAGCTGCGTTGGTCGGGCCGGACGTTGGATGCCGACGGCGACGAGATCCGCCGCTCGGGTTGGACCTGATCGGCTGATCGTCGCTCGTCGACCGACGCCGGGTGTCGAAACCCCTGCACTGCAAGGGATTTCTCGTGCGCGAGGGGGGACTTGAACCCCCACGCCCTTTCGGACACCAGCACCTGAAGCTGGCGCGTCTGCCATTCCGCCACTCGCGCAAGTGGAGCACGAACGTTAGCGGTCTCCTCGACGCTTGGCACGCGCGGGCATCGCACCGCCAGTACGCCACTCGACGATGAGCGACGCGACCGCATACGGGGATCTCGCTCATCGGTGGGTGGTGTACGTGGGCCGGGCGAGGCGACGGGGCGGGCACCGGCGAGGGCAGTAGCCTGGCGACCCACCTATGGGATTGCAGTCACTGGAGCACCGTCTGGAGCGTATGGTCGATGGCGTGTTCTTTCGTCGCTCCAAGGGCTCGATCCGTCCCATCGAACTCGGCCGTCGTCTCGTGCGCGAGATGGACGACCAACGCTCGGTCGATGTCAAGGGTCGCCGCATCGTCCCCAACGACTTCACGGTGGTGCTGAGCGCCATCGACCACTCCAGCTTCAACGACATCGAGGACGCGCTGATCGACGAACTCGCCGAGGCTGCCCGCGAGTACGCCCGAGAGGAGGGTTACCACTTCATGGGGCCCGTCGTCGTGAAGCTCGCGGTCGACAACGAGTTGCGCACGGGCCGCTTCAACATCGTCAGCCAACTCAAACAGGCCGCCACGAGCCTCGGCATGGGTTCGTTGGTCCTGCCGTCGGGACAGCGCGTCGACCTCGGGAGCGCCAAGGTCACCGTCGGACGGCTCCCCGAGTGCACGATCTCGATCAACGACAGCAACATCAGCCGCAACCACGCCGAAGTCGTGGCGGGGTCATCCGCCTACATGGTCGTCGACCTCGGCTCGACGAACGGCACGATGGTCAACGGCATCAGGATCGTGGACGAACAGCGTCTGCGTGACGGCGACATCATCAGTTTCGGCTCGACCCACGTCCGGTTCGAGGCGTCCTGACCGACCGGAGCCTCAGCTCCCGCGTGCTGCCATGACCGACCAAGTCCTCACCATTTTGAAGTTCGTCCTCCTCGGACTGCTGTACCTCTTCTTCGCTCGCGTGTTGTGGGCGGTGTGGAGTGAAGTGCGCACGCCGACGCGGCGCCCGATGATCGGAGCCCCCCGACAAGGCGTACCCCAGGCCGCCGGCCAGACCACGCCGATGGCACGACCGGTTGCCGCAGCGGCTGCGACCGTCCCGATGGCGAAGCCCTCGAAGTCGGCCAAGCGCCAGTCGAAGCAACAACGCGGCAGGGCGACTCGACTCGTGATGCTCGAGCCACGATCGCGTCGAGGCGTCACGGTACAACTGGCGGGCGAGATCGTGTTGGGACGCGACCCCTCGAGCACCGTCGTGATCGACGACGATGCGTACATCTCGCAACGTCACGTCCGCTTCTACGACTACGACGGGCAGCCGATGGTCGAAGATCTCGGTTCCACCAACGGCACGTTCCACAACGGGTCCAAGCTCGTCGGCGCCAAGCTGCTCCATCCCGGCGATCGGGTGCAGGCGGGCACGACCGTGATCGAGGCCCAATGAGACCCCGAACCGAGACGAACTGATGGCAGAGCTGCGCGTCGGCGCGTCGACCCACACCGGCCAGATCCGCCCGGAGAACGAGGACAACCTGCTCGTCACCGACCGAGTGTTCGTCGTCGCCGACGGCATGGGCGGGCACGAAGCCGGTGAGGTTGCCAGCCAGATCGCCGTCGACCGCATCGACGACCTGCTCGCCGGCGACCAGCCGCCGAGCGCGCCCGAGGTCGTCGATGCGATCCGCGTCGCCAACGGCGACATCTTCCGCGCAGCCATCGCCAATCCGGGCCAGAAGGGCATGGGGACCACGGTGACGGCGATCGCCGTCATCTCCGATCCCTTCGCGGGACGGGCCGAGCCGAACATCGACGAGAACGACAACGAGGTCACCCCCGTCGTTCCGGCCGAGCTCAGCGAGGCGTTGGTGCTGGCGAACGTCGGCGACTCGCGCACGTATCTCTTCCGACATGGTCGACTCCGGCGCGTGACCGTCGACCACAGCTACGTCGAGGAGCTCGTGGCCACCGGCCACATCACCGAAGACGAGGCCCGCGATCATCCGCGGCGCAACATCATCACCCGTGCACTCGGCATCGAGCCAGAGGTACGCGTCGACTGGTGGACGCTGCCGCTGATCCGAGGCGACCGGTTCGTGCTCTGCAGCGACGGCCTCGTCGACGAGGTGGCCGACGTCGAGATCTCCGCAACCCTCATGCTGGAGTCGGACCCGCAAACCGCTGCCGACCGGCTGGTCGAGAAGGCCAACGAGGCAGGCGGCCGCGACAACATCACCGTGATCGTGGTCGACATACTCGAAGGCGATGACCCTCCGGATCCGACCCAGGAACTCGACCTCGTCCCGGTGTGGGCAGAGACCGGGACCGACCCCACACCGGCGGGCACCCTCGCAGTCGACCCTGACGCTGCATCCGACGGCGCCGCGCAACCGCCGACCCCAACCGTGGACGACGACGTCACACCCGGTCGGCGCCGCACGCTGGTGCGGCTCGCGATCGGCTTCGCTGTCGCAGCGGTGCTCGTCGTCGGCTTCGTCGTGTTCTCGGCGTGGGCACGCAGCGGCTGGTTCGTCGCGTTCAACGACCAGGACCAAGCCGTGATCTACCAGGGGCGTCCCGGCGGGGTGCTGTGGATCGATCCGACGGCCGATGCGGTCGGACCCGAGCGAGTGGAGTTCGATCCCGAGGCGGCGAACGCCATCGAGGCCGAACCGCAGTTCGACAGCTTCGATGCGGCTGTCGAGTTCATCAACGCCGGAACGACTACCACCACCACCACGACCACGACGACCACCACGACGGTGCCAGCCCCGACGACCGTCGACGAGGCCACCACCGCCGGAGCCGGATCGCCCGTCGGCGTGACCACCACCAGCGGGCCGTGACCGACACCGCGGCGCCCACGTGGCACGTCGAGGACGACGGCATCGTCGAGCGTCCTGATTCTCCGCTCGCCCGAAGCCGACGTACGACCGAGTTGACGCTGGTCATCATGGCGGCCCTGATCACCGGGGCCGCCTACACGATCACCGCGCTCGGTACGAACGCCGAGATCCCACCGGGGATCGTGTTCTTCGTGGCGATCCTGATGGGTCTGCTGGTGTGTGCCCACATCGTCGTGCGACTGGTCGCCCGGGGCGCGGACGGCACGCTGCTTCCGCTCGCTGCACTGCTCCACGGCATCGGCTTCGTGATGATCGCGCGTCTCGACGACGAACTCGCGGGCCTGCAGGCCACCTGGAGCCTCGTCGCCATCGCCGCGTTCGTACTGACGCTGCTCGTCGTCCAACGTGCGAGCGACCTCGCGCGATACAGCTGGCTGTTCTTCTTCGCCGGTGCATTCCTGCTGCTGCTCCCCCTCGTTCCTGGCCTCGGCGTCAACATCAACGGTGCGCGCATCTGGGTCAGCCTCGGCCCGATCAACTTCCAGCCCGGCGAGTTCGCCAAGGTGTTCCTCGCGATCTTCTTCGCCTCGTACCTGGCCAACCGTCGTGAGCTGATCGCCGCATCGACCTGGAAGGTCGGGCCCCTCCGTCTTCCCGAGCCGCGCTACATCGCCCCGATCTTGCTGGCGTGGGGCTTCGCCGTCGTCGTGATGGTGTTCCAGAAGGACCTCGGATCGTCACTGCTGTTCTTCACCTTGTTCGTCGTGATGATGTGGGTCGCCACGGAACGCGTCGGCTACCTGCTGATCGGCGTGCTGCTGTTCGCCGGCGCTGCATATTTTTCGTGGACCCAGTTCGGCCACGTGCAGACGCGCGTCGACATCTGGCTGAATCCCTGGGCCGACCCGCTCGACGACGGCTACCAGATCATCCAGGCGATCTACGGACTCGCCGACGGCGGCCTGACCGGAACGGGACTCGGACGAGGCAATCCAGGCCAGGTGCCCGAAGCGCAGAACGACTTCATCTTCTCCGCGATCGGCGAGGAATGGGGTCTGATCGGCGCGTCGGCGGTCCTGATGGCGTTCGTCCTGATCGTCGGCGCCGGACTGCGCATCGCGTTGCGCACCGATCGCACCTTCGAGAAGTTGCTCGCCGTCGGCCTCACCACCATCGTGGGCATCCAGGGCTTCATCATCATCGGCGGCGTCATCAAGGTGGTCCCGCTCACCGGCATCACGCTGCCGTTCGTCAGCTACGGCGGGTCGTCACTGGTCGCGAACTACGTGCTCCTGGCGCTGTTGATCCGATTGTCGGACTCGTCGGCTCGCCGCCTCGGCGAACTGCCCGACGACCCGACTCCTTCGGAGCGTTGGAAGGCGTGGCGGCTCGGTCGGCGCCTGCGCCGCG
>DATLBC010000044.1:0-9041 GCA_035527095.1 Ilumatobacteraceae bacterium
CCGGAGCATGTTGCAGACCGACCAGCCGTTTGCCGGCATCAACAGCTTGAGCGCCGACCAGAAGCAGAACGACGACGGCTCCATCGATGTCGTCTTCGCTCCCGAAGCGCCCGCGGGTATGGAGAAGAACTGGATCCAGACGATCCCCGGCAAGAGCTGGTTCATCCTCCTGCGCGCCTACGGCCCCCTCGAGCCGTGGATCGACAAGACCTGGCGCCCGAGCCAGGTGGAGCTGACCAGCTGATCAGCTGATTTTGAAACCCCGGCGGATTGCGATTCGCGGAGCCGCGCTGGGCCTCGGTGCTCCATCGCGGCTCCGCTTTGGGGCTGTCGGACGTGGTGGCATCAGATCAGGATTCGGGCAGTGAACACAGCGAACAGGAGCGGTATGTACCACCACGAAGTGAGACGGACATGACGGCGACGACCGATTCCGCGCCACCTGCCGACGCAGCCGCCGCGCCACCCGCTGACGATTCCGGGTCCCACGGAATCCACGTGTTTGCGGCCCCGTCGGACGCGCCACGAGTCCGGTGGCGGACCGATCTCATCTCCGCGGCGTTCAGCGCGGTGCTGACGTTGGTGTTGATTCTCGTCGCCGGCAACGGATCGACCGTCGACGACAACGCGCTCGACTGGGTCGGCACGCTGCCGGGTTGGCTGCGGTGGTTGGCGCAGGCGGCCTATGCGGTGGGGGTGTTGTACGGCGTGGGGCTGCTCGTCGGCGTCGGGATCTTCGCCAAGGGGCGGCTCCAAGTGCTGCGCGACATGCTGCTGGCGGCCGGGTTCGCCGTCGTCCTCGTCGTCGTGCTCACCCAACTGATCGACCGGCGCTGGCCGGAGTTCGCGTTCTTCGATCTCAACGAGACGCGCGAGACGTTCCCCGCCTTCTTCGTGACGATTTCAGTAGCGATCCAAGCGGCTGCCTCACCGTGGCTCACCGCGCCGATGCGCAAGCTTGGTTGGACGTTCATCCTCGCCGCAACCGCTGCCTCGATCCTCGGTGGGGTGACGACACTCAGTGATGCGCTCGGCGCGATCCTCGTCGCCCTGTTCGCTGCGGCGATCACGCGCTACGCGTTCGGTACGTCGGCAGGGTTGCCGTCGACCGGTCGCGTGCGCGACGGATTGGCCGACCTCGATGTCGAGGTCGACTCGCTGTCGTACACCGACCATCAACCGCCCGGTTCGGTCGTGCTCTCAGGCATCTCGACCGATGGCCAGGCACTCCTCGTCTCGGTGTTGGGGCGTGACTCGTGGACCACTCGCCGATTCAGCCGGTGGTGGAAGGAAGCGTGGTACCAAGACCACGGGGCGCAGTACGGCTCCGACCGACGCCAGCAGGTCGAACACGAATCGTTGGCGCTCCTCCTCGCCGACCAGGACGGTGTGTCCGTGCCGGCACTCGTCACGGTCGGGATGACGGCGTTGGACGACGCGATGCTCGTCACCGACCTGCCCGACCACACGTTGGCCGATGTGCCCCTCGACGAGGTCGGCGACGACCTGCTCGCCGACATCTGGGGCGAGCTCGACAAGCTGCACCGGGCCGGCATCAGCCACGGCTCGATCGACGCCTCGCATCTCTGGTTCGATCCTGCCGGTCAACTGAGACTGGCGGGGTTCGGTGACTCGACGATCCATCCGAGCGACGACCAGTTGCAGCAAGATGTGGCCGCGACGCTCGTGATGACGACGATGGGCGTCGGCGCCGATCGCGCTATCGCGGCCGCTCGCAAGGCGCTCGGTGACGATGCGCTCGCCACGATGCTGCCCCTGCTCCAGACAGCGGCGCTCAACCACCGCCTCCGTCATAACGCCAAGCACCAGAAACTGAAGATCGAAAACCTCCGCAAGCAAACGGCGGCCGCGCTCGACGTGGATGTTCCCGAGGTCGAGCAGCTGACCCGCGTCACGGTGAAGAGCGTCGTGATGTTCGCCTTCATCGGGTTCGCCGTCTACTCGATCGTTGCCGGGTTGGCCGAAGTCGGGTTCGCCACGATCTGGAACACGCTGTCAGACGCCCGTTGGGGCCTCGTGATCCTGGCGCTCTTCCTCGCCAACGCGACCAACTTCACCGACTCGATCGCGGTCCGCGTCGTCGCGCCGAAGAAGTTGCCGGTCGGCGTCACGACGGTCGAGCAGTTCGCCATCGGATTCGTCGACATGGCGGTCCCCGCCGGCGCCGGCAAGATCGCCACCAATGTCCGCTACTTCCAGAAATTCGGCATGGGCGCGGTCTCAGCCGGAACGACCGGGGGAATCACCATGCTGATGCAGGTGGTCGCTCAAGTGACCTTGATCGCGTTGGCGCTCCTCGTCGGGTCCGACAGCATGGACCTGTCGTCGATGTCGAGCGGCGATGGCGAGGGGTTGAAGCTGATCGGAATGATCGTCGTGATCCTGGTCGGTGTGGCGGTGGCAGTCGCCGTGGTGCCGAAGTGGCGGCACTGGGTCGAGGACAAGACCCGCAAACCGCTGAAGCAGATACGTGCGTCGCTCAAGACGATCCGAAACCCGAGGACCCTGATCTCGGGCATGAGCGCTGCGGTCGGCACCGAGGTGCTGTACGGAGCAGGGCTCATGGCAAGCGTCTTCGCCCTCGGTGGTTCGATCAGCATCGGCGAAGCGATCTTCATCAACGTCGTCGTTTCATTGGTGTCGGGGATCAGCCCGGTACCGGGCAACGCCGGCGTCGCCGAGGCCGGTCTCACCGCCGGTCTCACCGCGATCGGCATCGACAGCAACATCGCCGTCTCCGCAGTGCTCGTCTACCGGCTCGTGGGCACCTACCTCCCGCCGATCTGGGGCTACTTCTCCATGAGCTGGTTGAAGCAGCACGACTACCTCTGAGCGCAGAGAGTCGGGATACCCGGGCTCGAGGGTGCGTCAGTCGGCTTCGGCGGTGATCCGACCGTCGTCGATCGCGGCGCTCATCGCGGCGTAGTCGAGATCGTTCTGGTCGGCGTAGATGAACGCGAACTCGGTGAGGGCTCGATCGAATGACGAGCCCTTGCCGAGATAGCCGGCGATCGCAATCGGATCGCTGGAGCGGGCGTGGGCATGAGCGAGGGTCCAGCCACAGATGGTCGCGTACCCGCTGAGGCGTCGCGCGCCCATCGTCTCGACGTCCGCGGAGCCCTTCATGTCGTGGAACTGGCGCCAGTAGTAGTGATGGCCGCCCTCACCGCTCGACCATCCGAGGAAGATGTCACCCGACGCTTGGATCAGCCGCTGACCCTGCACCACCCGCTCACCGGGCGAGTCACACGTGCTCGGAGCGAGATGGGCTTCGAGCACCGACGCCTCGGCCTCTTTGACCTGCAGGAACAGCGGGTCGCCGTCATCGCGGCCGACGAACAACGCCAGCATGCAGCGGGTGCCGACGCTTCCGACACCGACGACCTTGAGCGCGATGTCGACCAGGCGGTACCGCTCGAGGAGTGCCTTGCGGTCGTCGCGGATCGAGTCGCGGTAGAGGTCCCAGCTGTGCACGATCTGGCGGCGCAGTTCTTCACCGTCTTCGTGCACGAGGTCGCGGAGCGGCACGATCAAGGGCGGGGCGCTCGCGATCCGGAGTGCCCCGTCGACACGCTCGGTCAGCTTGGCCATCGCCTTGAGGCTCGTCTTGGAACGTGCCTTCGCGGCGCTCTTCGACAGGCGTTTGCGGTCGCTCTTCTTGGTCAGCGCAGCCTCGAGCTTGTCGACGGACAATTCCGCGTACCATACATCGAGCGTGGCCTGCTCGGCGAAGTGGGCCATCGCCGTGCGGTAGCCGGCCACCGACGCCTCAACCGCGTCGGCGGTCTTGCCGTGGGCGAAGCCGTTCGAGCGGCCGGCGAGCGCAACGCTGGCCGCCAGTCGCTTGACGTCCCACTCCCACGGCCCCGGAAGGGTCTCGTCGAAGTCGTTGACGTCGAACACGAGGTTGCGCTCAGCGGACGCGAATGCGCCGTAGTTGGACAGGTGGGCATCGCCGCAGAGTTGCGCGTCGAGACCGGACACGGGCGTGAGGGCCAGGTCGCCCGCCATGATCGCGGCCGCCCCGCGGTAGAAGGTGAACGGTGAGACCGACATCCGGCCATGGCGGATCGGCACGAGCGATTGGAGCCGGGTCGCGTCCTGTGCGGTGAGGACGTCGACCGGATCGGGTCGGTCCGGAGCCGGCCCCCAGTCGGCGTGGCTCGACCGAGGAGTCTGTTCGCGAGCCGCACGGCCGCGCTCGTGGCGCTCCTCGACCGTGGGGTGTGCGTGGCCTTCGAGTGTTGGCGAATCTGGCATTGGGCCCTCCGTGGTTGGCGACGGGAGCGACACTACGTCGCCGTTGAATCAGCGGGCCCGTCGCCGAAGAACCCGACCTTGCGGAGCTCGCGGACGAGGTCGGATCCGATTGCAGCGACAGGGGCGGCAAGGATGAGGCCGACCATGCCGGCGACCAGCCCGCCGAATGCTGTCGCCAACAAGATGGCCAATGGGCTCATGGCGAGGCTGGAACCGAGCAGCTTCGGTTGGAGCAGGTTCTCCAGAACGACCTGAGCGAGGATCACGATCACGAAGGCGGTCACCGCCAGGCCGAACCCGCCGTCACCGAGGGCCATCAGCACCGCGAAGGCGCCGCCGAAGAAGGCGCCGAGGTACGGGATGTAGGCGCCGACGAAGTTCACGACGCCGATCGCCAGTGCACCCGGCACACCGAGGAAGTACATCCCGATCGCGATCGACACGCCGTTGACGAGTGCCAGCGCGGTCTGGCCGGTGAAGTAGGACTGGGCATCCTTGATCGACTTGTCGACGATTCGCTGCGCAGCGGCCTGTCGGGCGGGGCCTGCCCGACGGGACACCCACCCGCTGATCATGGTCGGCATGCCTTCGAGCACGTAGTACATCACCATCGTGCCGAGCACCAACCCGGCGATGAATCCCGTGGCTGAGTCGACGGCGGTCGCGACAGCGGTTGCCGCGCCGTCGCGGCCGACCGCGACCCCGTCAGCGGCGGTCGAGTCGACCGCGTCGACGGCACCGGCGTTGATGGGGAGGTCTTCGGCCCAGGTCTTGATGTCGTCGACGGCGCTCTGAAGATTCTCGCTGATCGCATCGCTCTGGCTCCAGAGGGCCTCGGCGGTGATGAAGGCACAACCGGCAAAGACGACGAACAGGCCGGCCACCACGATCCCGGCGCCGGCCGCCCGCTTGACGCCGTGCTTCTCCAGCCAGGTGACGATGGGAACGCAGACGACCGCGACGAAGACACCGACGGCGAGCGGCGCCGTGATGCTGCGAGTCGCTGCGATCAAGACGGTGATCAGCGCCAAGGCAATCATCACCCCGGTGAACATCCAACTGTTGGTGCCGACTCGCCTCACCCACGGCAGCACCTCGAAGTGGACCTGTTCGACCGGGGTCTGACCGGTCGGTTCATCTGGCGGCGTGGTTTCGGTTCGCCCGGTTGATCCGTCGGACCCCTTTGCGTCGGTGGCGGCTCCCGCTGCTTCGGCGTCGTGCTCAACACTCATGGTGTGGATCTTCGCGACCGAGCGCCGCGATGGTAAGCCCCGGAAGGGTGCCGCGAGGGTGCAATGTCAGGCCGCGTCTCGAGAGCGCGCAGCGACCCGCTTGGCGTGGCGCTTGGACAGCTCGTTGAGGAGCGCGCCGATGAGCGAGATGCCGCTGAAGATATGGAAGACGGTGAAGAGCTTCGAGGCATCGGTCAACGGTGAGAGGTCGCCGAAGCCGACCGTCGTCAACGCCACGGCGCTGAAGTAGAACGAGTCCACCCAGCCCCAGTCCTCCAGAATGTGGTTAACAACCGTGCCGGCACCAAGCCCGGCGAGGCTCAGGATCCGATGATGCGTGCGGACTAATCGTCCCACGCAGATGTGGTCGGGGGCGGGGCGCCGGGCGGTCGTTCGTTCATGGCGTTCAGTGTTATCGGCGGCGCATCCTCCGTCCACCGCGGCGGCGGCCCCGGCGGCGGACGCCGGCGACCGAGACGGGGCTGAGCGGCCGACCGATCATGTCGATGAACAGGCTCGCGGGCCCCGTGGACGGCGTGAGCTCACCGTCGGTCACCTCGACCGCATAGCTCATGTCGCCGCCGCTCAATACGGGCTCCCGGAGCACGACGACGACATCATTGACCGTGTCGTCCTCGAAGATCGAGAGGAGCGCATTTGGCGGGTTCTCGGCGAAGTTGTCATCGCCGACGTCCCACGACGCGAAGAACTCCTCGGTCGGGATGTGCCCGGTCAGCCGTTCGGGTCGGTCAGAGAAGAACAGCGTGGTCGCCGACACGCCCTTGAGCGTGACGCGGCCGTCGGCGAGGTCGAGACCGATCGCCGTCTGGGCGAACATGTACTCGACCTCTTCGGGATCGGCATCCCGTGTCGTAGCGAGATCATCGTGGTTGTCGGTCATCAGGAACTCCTTGTCGTGTTCTCGGGGTGAGTATCACGATCCTCCCCTGGGGACGATTCCGAAACCGCCAAGTAGGAGGCACTGCGGAGTAGTACGGCCCGTCGATGCTCCCGCTCGCCGCCATCTTGGAGGTTCCATCAGCGCCATCACCCCGCGACGATGAACATCGACCGGAGATCTGATGGACATCGACAAACTCGACGAGGCATTCACCGGGCAACCGATCACGGCGGCCGACGTGTTCGCCGCAATTGTCGTGCTCATCGTTGCCCTCGGGTGCGCCTGGTTCGTCGGGCGATTGCTGCGCCGCTACTTCGGGCGTCCCGGGAACGAGTCCGACCAGATGGCGAAGCTGCTGGGTCGAATCGGGCAGTGGTCCATTGCTGGGCTCGGACTCGCCTGGGCGCTGAACATCGTTGGACTCGAGATGGGCGGAGTGTCGTTCTTCATCCTGGCGGCGCTCATCATCGTGGCCCTGGCAATCAGACCGATCGCGGAGAGCTTCGCGATCAGCGTCGCGATTGCCTCGCGTCCGGCATTCGGCATCGGCGACGAGATCGGCGTCGAAGGCGTCGTGGGCGAGGTGCTCGAGGTCACCGAGCGGAGCGTGGTCGTGCGGCGCCGAGATGGCGCCCGCGTCCACATTCCCAACGCCGACATGATCTCGGAACGGGTGACCGTCTTTTCGACCGAGGCCGAACGCAGATCGATCATCGATGTCCGGCTCGCCTACGACACCGACATCGAGACGGCAGACCAGGTGATCCGGGCGGCACTCCGCGATGTCGATGGAATGAATCGAATCGGATCGATTCGCGCCACGTCGCTCGACGACTGCGTCGAGCTCTCGGTTCGATTCTGGCACGCGTCGAGCATCGACGCAGCCATCGGAACGAGCGACGCCGTGGTTCGAGCCCTGCATCGGGCGCTCCGAGAAGCGGGGATCCATCGAGCACCGTCGTTGGAGGTCGCCCTTGTCGAGCCCGTACACCCAGGGGGCACCACTTTGGCGCTACCCGATGTCGTGCCGACCCGCGATCATGGGACCGGCAAAGGAGAACAACATGACGGCACCGGCCGACGAGACCGCACCGACCACGACCGATGACGCTCAAGCGGCGGACGCCCAGTCCGCTGCGCCGAGCCATGGCTCGGCTTCGGATGGCATTCAGGTGTTCGCAGCACCGTCGGACGCGCCGCGGGTGCGATGGACGACCGACCTGATCTCGGCCGCGATCTCCGCGGTATTGGCATTCCTGCTGGTGCTGGTCGCAGGGAACGGATCCACGTTCGACGACACGACACTCGAGTTCGTGGGTGAGCTTCCGGGCTGGCTGCTCTGGCTGGCGCAAGTGGCCTATGGGGTGGGCGTGTTGTACGGCGTGGGGCTGCTACTCGGGATTGCGATCTTCGCCAAGGGTCGCCTCAACGTTGCCCGCGACATGATCCTGGCGGCGCTGTTCTCCGTCGTCATCGTCCTCATCCTGACCCAGCTGATCGACAATCGGTGGCCAGAGTTCGCCTTCTTCGACCTGAACCAAACCCGCAACACCTTCCCCGCCTTCTTCGTCACGACCGCCGTGGCGACCCAGGCCGCCGCCGCACCGTGGCTGACGGCGCCGATGCGCAAGCTCGGCTGGACGCTCATCTTTGCCGCCGCCGTTGCTTCGGTCTTCGGAGCGGTGACGACGGTCAGCGACGCGCTCGGCGCACTGCTCGTCGGCTTGTTCGCCGCAGCGATCACGCGGTATGTCTTCGGTACGTCGGCCGGGTTGCCGTCAACCACACGGATCCGGCACGGCCTGTCCGATCTCGGCGTCGAGATGGACTCGGTGGAGTACTTCGACAAACAACCCGAGGGCTCGATCGCCTTGTCGGGCACGTCCGTTGACGGCAAACCGCTCTTCGTCAATGTCCTCGGGCGCGACTCCTGGAGTGCCAGGCGGTGGACCCGACTCTGGAAGGAGGCGTGGTACCAGGATCAGGGAGCGCAGTACGGATCCGATCGTCGCCAGCAGGTCGAACACGAATCGCTGGCGTTGCTCCTGGCCGATCAGAACGGTGTCTCGGTGCCCGGTTTGGAGACGGTTGGGATGACGTCACTCGACGACGCGATGATGGTCACCCATCTGTTCGACCACACGTTGGCCGACGTCTCGCTCGACGACATCGACGACGACGTCCTCGATGCGCTCTGGACGGAGGTTCACAAGCTGCACCGTGCCGGAGTCAGCCATGGCTCCATCGACGCCGTTCACTTCTGGTTCGATTCGGCAGGCGCCCTCGAGCTGATGGGATTCGCGGATGCGGCGATTCGACCCACGGGCGACCAAATCCATCAGGACGTCGCCGCGATGCTCGTGATGACGACGATGGGCGTCGGCGCCGAACGCGCGATCGCCTCCGCCCGCCGGAATGTTGGCGATGACGCGCTCAAGCAGATGCTCCCGCTGCTCCAGACCGCCGCGCTGAACGCACGGCTCCGCCACAACGTCAAGCAGCAGAAGCTGAAGATCAAGGACCTGCGCAAGCAGACCGCAGCCGCGCTCGATGTCAAGGTTCCCGAACCGACGCAGTTGACCCGCGTGACGTGGAAGAGCGTCCTGATGCTCGTCTTCGTCGGATTC